>CACWRR010000003.1 GCA_902763335.1 uncultured Lachnospiraceae bacterium
CTTTGTTGCAGAAATCTTCTTAGCTGTTACTGCAAATTTAGCCTTTAATGTTCCCTTGAAGTTACCCTTACCTGTAATTGTAACTGTTGAAGAACCAACTGAAGTTCTTGAAGCAGCTTTTACAGTGTAATCTGTACCCTTCTTAAGATTTGTTGTCTTACCGTTAAGTTTGATCTTAACTGTGTAGCTGGATGATGTAAGTTTCTTACCTGTGTATGTCTTAGCCTTTACAGTTGCTGTAGCCTTAGCAATATCTTTCTTAGCAATTGTATATTCAACTGTAGCTGTTCCCTTGTAATTTCCGGTACCATTTACTTTAACAGTATATGTTCCGGCCTTCTTAGCTGTTACGGCTTCTACTTCGTAATCTGTTCCTGCAACTAATGTATCTGTTCCGAGAACTACTGAAGCAACCTCAGGATTCTGAGTTGTTCCGTTGTATGTAGTCTTAGCTTTCTTAAGAGTTACTGTAGCTGCTGACATATCCTTCTGAACAGGTGTCTCTTCGTCTACAGATGTCTTAACTGTCATGTCTTTAAGGTTAAGTGTAACTACTACGTCACATGCTTCCTTAACGTTGCAGATAAGGTTTGGATAGTCTGAATCAGCAAATCCCTGTGAACCGCTGAATTTTGACTGCCAGCTGCCATTCTTAACAATCTGGTACTCATATTTACCTGCTGCAACTCCAGGAATTGTAGCTGTGTAAACATTTGCATCATCCTTAGACTGTGTCATGAATGTACCTTCACCCATTGCCCATGTTCCTACTAATGTACCAAGAATCTGGTATGTATCTTCTTCTGTAGGATCTGTGACAGGCTCTCCACTAGGTGTTGTACTAGGAGCTGCACTAGGCTGTGTTGTTGGAGCTGCTGTTGGCTCCGGTTTTGTTGTAGGTTCTGTAGTCGGCTCTTCCGGCTTTGTAGTCGGCTCTTCCGGTTTTGTTGGATTCTCTGTAGTCGGCTCTTCCGGTTTTGCTGTTGGAGCCGGTGCTGATGCTGATGCAGAAGCTGATGCTGATGCACCTGCAAGGTCAAAATCAGATGTAGCGTATGCTACTGCAATACTACCAACTGATAATGTAGCTGCACAAACAACCGCAAGAACTTTTTTAGTAAATAAGTCTTTAATCATCTTTTTTTCATCCTCCTATTAAATTGTAATTGTTTAATGTTAAAGCTTTTTCGACACTTAGTATTCATTATATCATCTGTTTTTTATTTGTCAATGAAGTTTAATCAAAATTTTAGAACTCTTTGAATAAATTTACCATTTCTATAGCTGAGCATGCAACATCATATCCTTTGTTTCCGGCTTTTGTGCCTGCTCTCTCGATTGCCTGCTCAATATTGTCTGTTGTCAGCACTCCGAATAATACAGGAACACCTGTCTCAAGTGATACTGATGCCACCCCTTTACTAACCTCTGCACATACATAATCATAATGACTTGTTGCACCTTTTATTACCGCTCCAAGACATATAACCGCATCATACTTTCCGCTCTGTGCCATCTTCTTTGCGGCAAGCGGTATCTCAAATGCCCCCGGTACATATGCCACGCTGATATCATCATCGTTTACACCATGTCTTACAAGGGCGTCCTGTGCTCCGCCAACAAGTCTGCTTACAATAAATTCATTAAATCTTGCTGCAATAATTCCTACTTTGATGTTACTTCCTATTACGTTTCCTTCAATTTTTTTCATTTTAATTTCTCTCCATTTCTTATATTTTTATTTATAATTTGTCATATGTTCCATTTTGTTCTGTTTTGTCATAAGATAGAACAAATCTTCTTTTTTTGCTTTTATCTGTATCGGAACTCTTTCTTCTATTGTAATACCATATCCTGACAGTCCGGTAATCTTTTTCGGATTATTTGTCATAAGTCTGAGTTTTTTTGCACCGAGATTGTAAAGCATCTGTGCGCCTATTCCGTACTCTCTCATATCAGCAGGGAATCCAAGTTTTATATTTGCCTCGACCGTATCATAACCCTGCTCCTGAAGTGCATAAGCCTTTATTTTGTTTATAAGACCTATTCCTCTTCCTTCCTGACGGAGGTAGATTAATATTCCGCGTTTTTCCTCAGCTATCATTTTAAGTGCCTTGTCAAGCTGCTCACCGCAGTCACATCTGTAAGAGCCAAGAACATCTCCGGTAAAGCACTCTGAATGAACCCTGCAAAGCACCGGCTCACCGTCTGATACATCACCCATGGTAAGTGCAATGTGATGTTCTCCGTTTAACTTATTCTGGAATCCGATAATATTGAATTCCCCATATTTTGTAGGAAGCTTAGCCTCGGCAACTCTTTCAATAAGACTTTCTTTCTCAAGTCTGTATTTAATAAGATCTGCTATAGTGATAACCGTGATGCCGAATCTGTCAGCCAGTTCAATAAGCTCTGTAGTTCTCATCATTGTTCCGTCATCTCTCATTATCTCGCAGCATAGGCCGCATTCCTTAAGTCCTGCAATCCTGACAAGATCCACAGTTGCTTCTGTGTGTCCGTCCCTCTTTAATACGCCTCCTTCTCTTGCTTCGAGCGGGAACATATGTCCCGGTCTTCTGAAATCTTCCGGTTTTGCATCATCATCCACAACCTTCATTGCTGTCATGGAACGTTCAACAGCAGATATTCCCGTTGTCGTATCCTTATGGTCAATTGATACCGTAAATGCTGTGGAATGGTTATCCGTATTGTTATCAACCATCTGTTTCAAATCCAGCTTTTCACATAACTCCTTACTCATAGGCATACATATAAGACCTTTTCCGTGTGTAGCCATAAAGTTTACATTTTCTGTTGTGGCAAATTCTGCCGCACATATGAAGTCTCCCTCATTTTCTCTGTCAGGATCATCAATAACGAGAATTATCTTTCCGTTTCTTAAATCTTCAACTGCCTGACTTATTGTTCCTATTCCTGCCATGTTTCATCTTCCTTTCTACTATATAAAGCCATTTTCTGCCAGAAAATCTGCTGTTATATTGCTTGTTTTAATATTTTCTTTCTTAGGCATCATAAGTTTTTCTACATATTTACCTATAATATCACATTCAAGATTTACACTGTCCCCTACTTTCTTCACAGCCAGATTTGTTTCTTTTCTTGTATGTGGAATGGTCGATACTTTAAAGCATGTATCATCCGTATATGCAACAGTAAGACTTATTCCGTCTATGGCAATCGAGCCTTTTTCAACTATATATCTGAGTATCTCAGCAGACGCATTTACGGTAAACCACACCGCATTATCATCCTCTGATATATCTGCTATTGTGCCAACGCCGTCAATGTGGCCTGATACTATATGACCTCCGAATCTTCCATCTGCCGCCATGGCACGTTCCAGATTCACCCTGTCACCTTTTTTCAGTCTGCCAAGTCCGCTTCTGTCCAACGTCTCATGCATCACATCAGCCGTATACCCATCCGAATGTAATGTAGTTACGGTAAGGCATACTCCATTGACTGCAATACTGTCACCTATTTTCGTATTTTCCAATACTTTACTGCATTTTACGGATAGCACTGCCGAATTGCTCCCTCTGGTAACAGATTCTATTTCTCCCTGTTCTTCGATTATTCCGGTAAACATTCGTCCACCTCCTTAATACTGCCTTCTATACAAATATCATTTCCAAGCATCTGTACATGCACATCCTCTGCATTTACAGCATCCTTCATATATTCTATACCCCTGCCTTCTATCGGCGACTTTGCATCTGCGCCGCCTATAAGTTTTGGAGCTATATAAGCATATATTTTGTTTACAATGTTTTGTTCAAGTGCCGAGGCATTTAATGTTCCCCCGCCTTCTAACAATATGCTGTCAATTTTCATATCCTGTCCAAGATACTGCATAAGCCATTTCAAATCCGGTCTGCCGTTTGGGAGCGACGGTACCCTGACTACATGCACACCCTTTTCAGTTAAGTTTTTCTCCGCAGATTCATCTGCTCTATCACTGCATGCTACTATAGTCTTTATATCACAGGCAGTCTTTACTATATTAGAATTCTCCGGTATTCTCAAACCTGAATCACATATTATTCTTACCGGATCTACGCCATCCTCTATGCGGCAGTTAAGCATAGGGTCATCTGCCAGCACTGTACCTATCCCTGCCATTATTCCGGCATATCTTTTCCTAAGATAGTGTACATGTTTTCTCGCCTCTTCGCCCGTTACCCATTTGGAATCGCCTGTAAATGCTGCGATCTTGCCATCAAGAGTCATAGCATATTTCATGGCAACAAATGGCGTCTTTTTACTGATATAATGAAAAAAGATTTCGTTCAGGGCATCACATTCTCTTTCCATAACATGTTCTATTACTTCTATGCCGTTATCCCGAAGTTTTTTATTTCCGCCACCGTCTACCAGAGGGTTCGGATCACTGCTTCCCACATATACTCTTTTTATCCCCTTTTCAATGATAATGTCGGTACATGGCGGCGTTTTTCCCTGATGACAGCATGGCTCCAATGTAACATAAAGTTCAGCGCCTTCTGTATTCTCAGTACACCTTAAAAGTGCATTTCTTTCTGCGTGGAATTCACCATATTTCTCATGGTATCCTTCACTGATTATTTTTCCGTCTTTTATAACTACACATCCAACCAGAGGGTTTGGATTTGTATGTCCTGCTCCAAGTTTTGCAAGCTCAATGGCTCTTTTCATGTATTTCTCGTCCATTTTTCTCCTCCTTTCCGAGTGACTTATTCGTGAAGAGATGTATCTGTCATAAAACTAAATCGTGACACCTGCCGGTCTTGTGCAACAAGAAAACCCCGGATTTATGAAAACCCGGGGCACTTAATTCAATATAAATATGCATGCATCTATTATTCTGCATACACAAACTATATCAAACTTCTCTCATCCAGACTTTACTGTCGGCCTCGGAATTTCACCGAATCGGCAATCGTATCATATATACAACCGCTCGCGGGCTATACCGCCGGTAGGGACTTGCACCCTGCCCTGAAGTTTCATCTATTTCTCCTTTAGTATAATACTTTTTTCTGATTTGTAAAGTTAAATTTTTATCAATATTTACAATTTCTTCTCCTGCATCTTCTTCTGCACATTTCATTACAAAGCATTACTGACACTGCATCATTCACCATGTCCTTATCTTTACATTTTTCCACACATTTACATTCACCATGTACACGGTCACACACTTTTACCCGAAATCTGTCCAGCATTATTCTGTCCGGATATTCATCAAACATAAGACTGCCGTCATATTCCATCATATCACACTCATCATCGACAATCTGTTGTATCTCCATCATGGTTTCAGGATACATTTTTCTCATATAAATCATATCCCTCGATTCATCATTTCTTCTTGAAAATATGTCATAATATGGATAATTCATGTAATAATCATTATAAAACCGGTCCATTTCTGCACCTCAAAATAAATATCGTTACGATATTATATGCAAACGCCACTTCTGTGTTACTGCCCTTAATAATCTGCCGTAATTATCGGTGCCGATATATGAAGTATTGTTGCGTTTTCATTTTCATCATAACTGAACGCAAGATTAAAATTTGTTTTTCTGCCGTCCACGCGGACTTCTCCCGGAATATACTCTGAATAACCGTATACCGTATATATATCATCTGTACATACACGGTCAGTTTCCTTTCCGCTAAGATTCCTTATAATGTCCGACGTTATTTTATTTTTCTGGGTTTTAGACAAATTTCCTGCACATTTGCCTGTATAATTTACGGATGAATTTTCATTATATCCCATCTTTTTCAATATGCCATCCAGTTTTTCCTTATAATAAACGGCACTTTCCGGAGAACCTTCAAACTCCATTCTGGTGTATAAGTATTGTGATAATGATATCTGGCTGTTGCTTACCTGACGTTCAACTGTTGTTAATTTTATATATGTGGAAGCAGATTTTGCCTTTTTTGATAATATAAGAGTTCTGCCCGTATCTGTGTTTTCGGATACCATGTCATAATCACCTTTTATCCCAAGACCTTCTGCAATATTTACTAACATTTCTTTCCTTTCATCATCATTCATATACTGATTTCCAATATATATCGCTGACTCAACGTTGCTCTCAACATCATAATACATGTCTTCATCAAGCACACGGGCCAGTGCCACCTCATCAGTATTATCAACCTTCACGAAACAGTTTATGACAACAATGGCTGCCATTATTGCAGCTATATTTAGCAGTAATTTGTTCATATTCCCTCACTCCCTGTAATAATATTAAACAGAGTATTGACGGATATTCGTAGATTATACTGCAATATAATAAAACAGACTTCCCTGCTGCTTACTGAATATGTAAGTAACAGGGAAGTCATTTTCATTATTGATATATTATATATTTAATATACTATTTAGCAGGTACCGTAACCGTAACTGTATATCCACAATAATATACATAGACAGTTTCTGCATTATCCTGCTTATTAGCCGATATACCGCCACCATAACTATTAACGACATATCCGTTTCCGCCTAATACAGCCTTATTCTGTGAGTATGCGTATACATTACCATATTTAGGATTCAACGACCAAGAAATATCTTTGCCCATATCATCATAAATGGTTGCAACAATCTCACCTGCTGCCTCATCCCATTTGGCTTCAAGTGTAAATGTTGTCTTTGGTGCAAGACAAACTACATTATTATCTGCCGGCAGGTATCTTCCATTTGTATCTGTAAGATTATATTTAACGTCTTTTACTGTAATCTTGTTTGTATATACCGAGATAACACCTGTATCATTTGTAATTGCTACAGCATCATTATCATCCAGTTCAAGGTTCAATACATTTCTGTATGTTGAATCCACTGACACATTATTAACCGTATACGTCTTGTCATCTACTGAAGACTTAACTACAAATAATTCTTTTCTGACAGTTTCAGGTTTAATATCGCTTGTATATACTATCTTAATATAATTCTTACCATCCGAATTCTTTTCGATTCTTGTGCCAACTACATCAAAGACGGTATTCGTTGTATCTTTGTATGTAATTGTAGCAGCCGGTACACTAAGAGTTTCATTCACTTTAGCACCAATTGTAATATCACCTGTTGTTCCAGGATCTGTTATACTAATCTTGATACGTCCATAATCGTCTGTAGTCTCTGTAGTTTCGGCTTTGTTCACAATACCCGATAATGTGTACTGTACTTTCTTACCCTTAAGAGGATTTCCAAAGTTATCCTCAACCTGAATATAAGCTTCTGTGTCAAATCCACTGCCTACATTGATTCCGTTCGGTAATAATACATATGCCTTCATGCCGACTTCTTCCCACTGGAAACCAATAGAAAGTTTCTCGTCAATACCAGGCGTACCTACACCTGCATTCTTAAACGTACCTACAACTTCATTTGTTACAAGATCTCTAAGTGTAAATTCAACATTTGACGCCTCTTTACTCTCATCTGTATAAGAGTCAGCCGCATTAATATGTCCTATAATCTGTGTGGAAATATTCTTTTCAGAATAAACCTTACACTGACCATTCTCAAGTTCAGCATCATCTTTGTCTGTTGTAAGTGTCATGCCTGTCTCACCAGCCTGTGTGATACCAACATTCACGTTATCAATGCTATCAACAAAAAGTCCTGTGCCGGTATCAATCTTACCTACAACTTTATATCCGAACATCCAATTGGTTCCAACCGGTCTCTTTGCCAGCGTATCAACCAATGTTGTTCCCTTGCCATCATTATCATATGATTTGGCATTATGCTCACCATTGAGTGTAGATGTTGTGTAGTTCTTATACTGTACAGTTGTACTTCCATTTTTTACTTCATATGGCACTCTGTCAGTAAACTCCAATCCAAGGTCAATCCAATTAATATTGCATCTCTTGCATTCCTCGTTGTATCGTCCAACATAGAATACCACATCATAGTTTTCACATTTTGCATTTAAATCGCTCACAAATCCGGCAACATCTGATGAAGTAAAACTTATGTATGCTTTACCGTCTTTGTCAGTATTTAACGATAAATCTTTAACATTTACCTTACTATTCGTAACAAGCGAACCATTAGATAATATCTCATCTTCTCCTGAGTAAAACTTAACCGCAAGATCCGGTGTAGATAAAATCTGCTGTGTACTCTTATCCACTACCTGAGCTACCACTTTAACAGTCTGTGTTCTGATAGCGTAGAAATCCTGAATATCATCTGTTTCCTCATCTTCCGGTAACGGACTCCACTGTACTGAAGAAAATAACTCAGCACCATTAAACTCAGTAAGACTGCTGTTGCCCATCGATGATACCTTAACCGTTGCCTTAACTATCGTACTTCCTGTCTCTTTGGAATCGACGATACACTCATTTCCATCAGTCTTAATTTCTCCGACAGTTCTGTCTGCCTCATTCTGGCTGACATTAACTGCTTCATTATAGTCATAATCCTGTTTAATCTTAATATCATTCTTGTTAGCATACATACCATGCATGTTCTTGGTTGTAGATGATATTACATTTTCATCAATTACACCGTCATAATTGAAATCTGTAATTCCATAATAATACGGCAATGTATAGTGCGATTTATCATTTGTATCGGTACTTGTAGGATAAATCGTTCTGTCACTTATCAATGTTGCTGATGTATCATCATAATTTATCCATGTATTCTCTGTAGGATATGAGAAAATACCGATTACTTTATCGTTCTTATCCTGTACATAGATATATGCATCACCTGTTCTTGGGAATGTAGGTACTTCATATGAGTACTTATAATCCTTATCGAGGAATTTTGTATCACTAATATATTTCTTTGCCCAGTTATAATCCATTGTTACTAATGAATCGTACTGTTTGTCAACCTTTTCCCACTCTACGCTGCCTATCTCATGCTCAACACCATCTGTCTTGTTAGTATTTGCATATTTTCCTTCCAGATATGTAATTTTATATCCATCATTACTGTCAAGATTCACCTGACCCTCTGATTCAAGCGATACACAAACATTCATAGGTACATTTTCCTGAACCTGAATCTGAAAATCGAAGTAATTCTTTACTGTAAGGTTAGATTTATCTTTAACCTCTGTCTGAAGCACTGCACCACTGTCAGCATTGTATACTGTAATCTTGAGGATTGTGTACTCTGAAAGCACTACATCCTTAAAGTGTACAGTTGCTGTCTTTATACCTGCCGGAAGTTCCTTAATCCAGCATGTTGTATCATCATTTTCTTCTTCATTTGCCGTATTATATACTTCGTAGTCACCAGAATCGTAATTTATCTCTTTTGTGAAATCTCCATAATGCTGATTATCATTCTTTGCCGGAACAATAATAACCGGAGTTGCAGATAATGTTACGCTATGATCTACAGTATCCGAACTGTGCATCTGATTCGTTACATATTCATTATTTCTGTATCCGTCAAGTGACCATGTATTAGCTACTGTATTCCATGACTTTGCAACAGCGTTTGTATGTGGTGCAAGATCACTAAGTGAATCACGTCTGTTATTCATGACACGGATACCACCCATTCTGATACATGCAAACGAAACCGATTCGGTTGCACTCACATCCGAGCCTGTAACTTTCGCCGTCATCTTAAAGCTTTCGTATACTTCATCTGTTGATTTATATGCATTTGCATTTCTTAATCCAAAGGAAATATTTACATAACCGTTCTCGTCTGTCTTGAGAGCCACTGTGTTAGTAAGTGTACCATTAGTTACAATTGCAAATTCTGAATCATGTCCGCTTGTATATTCTGATTCATATGAAATCGCTACTTCTGTATTTGCGACTGGATTATTTATCGCATTCAACACCTGTATTCTTACGTCAGCATATGTACCTGTAAGCACTGTATTTGCATAATCACTGAGTGAGTTAGCAACTCCGATAGTCACCTTTGCTGCATTGTCCACACTGCCTTCAAATACCTTTACAGCACATGTTGCCTTGTATTTTCCATCATTAGTTGTAGCCGTAATTACAGCCTCACCCGCTGATACAGATGTAACAAGACCATTACTTGTTACAGTTGCCACAGCTGTGTTACTTGATTCCCATGTAACAGCCTTATCTGCTGCATTATCAGGTTTAACTGTTGCAGACAGCTGCTGCTTACCCGGAATAAACAGATTTATCGATTCCGAGCTAAGTGTAATACCCTCAACTTTTACATCTTCCGTTACATTTACCGTACATGTCGCAACTTTGTCATTCGAAGATACAGCCTTTATAACAGCTTTTCCTGCAGCTATTGCCGTAACCGTACCGTTGTCATCCACTGTTGCTACTTCTTCATTATCTGATGACCATTTAACACTTTTATCTGTTGCATTTGACGGAGCAATATTTGCAACCAATGTAAATGTTTCACCTTTCTTCATGCCCTTCTGTTCTTCACTGAGTGTAAATGTACCAACCGGTATATTCTCAGCTTCAACTGTTACATTTATAACCTTCTTCTTACCATTTGAAGATTTAATTGTAATCGTAGCATTACCCGCACTAACGCCTTCTACAAGTCCGGCCTGATTAACCGTAGCTACAGCCGTGTTGCTCGAAGTATAAGTGAGTTTCTTATCTGTTGCATTTGACGGAAGAACACTCGCATTAATCTGTGCTTTCTGTCCCTCAATGATTGTTTTTGAAGAAATAGAAGCCTTTACGCTCTTCACCGGTACAGATTTAACCGTAACCTTTATCTTCTTTGTCACTGTTTTATTTTTCTTGTTTGTAGAAACTGTTTTTACGGTAACATATGCCGTACCTGCTTTTTTTGCAGTAAGTTTTATACTACTTGTTCCTGTTTTTCCCTTTTTTGTCGGATTCTTTGAAATAGAAGCCGTTACTATTTTTTTGTTTGAAGTACTGACTTTCACTTTTAAATCCGATGCTTTAACTGATTTTAAAGCTGTTACCTTTGCCGAAACGGTTTTTTTTGCACCTGCCGTAACAGTAACTTTCGATGCTACAGAAAGAGATTTAATCACTTTCTTCGTAACTGCCGCCTCTGCTTCAACCGGCGTATATAATAACGCTGTTGGAACTATCATGGCAACCGAAAGCACTATAGCAAGCATTCGTTTCATTGTTTTTGAATACTTATCCACTTTCTCATCCTCCTTAAATAAATTTTCATCCCTTCTAACGAACTTTCGAAGAACGGATATCTGACTGATTATACATTATTTTTATATATAAGTCAAATATTAATTCACACTTTTTAATAATTTGTGAATTTATTTGCCTTTTAACTGTATCCTTGTAAGCGATCTCTTTAATGCAGCCTCAGCTCTCGCAACATTTATCTCTGAACCGTTGCTGCTTAATCGTCTCTCAGCTCTCTTCCTCGCCTCTTCAGCCCTGTTTATATCGATTTCATCAGGCCATTCGGCAACCTCAGCCATTATAACAATTTTCTCCTGCAGGATTTCCACGAATCCGGAGTGAACAGCTGCTTCCTTCACTCCATCTGACTCATGTATTTTTACTATTCCCGGAACAAGTATATTGGTCATGGGAATATGATTTTTATATACACCGACTTCGCCTTCACTCGTTACCATTTCTACAAATGAAGCTTCACCTTCATAGAATATTCTGTCCGGAGAAATTATCTGCAATGTAAACAAATTCTCATCTGCCATACCGACACCATTACCTTTCTAAGAGTTTACATGCTAGTTCTTCACTCTTGCAAGAACATCTTCAATGCTTCCCGCATTCAGGAAATAACTCTCCGGAATGTCATCATGTTTGCCCTCTATAATCTCTTTGAATCCCTGAATAGTCTCACTGACAGGAACGTATCTTCCTTCAAGTCCTGTAAACTGTCCTGCAACGAAGAACGGCTGTGACAGGAATCTCTGCACCTTTCTCGCTCTTGATACAGTAACTTTATCTTCTTCTGAAAGCTCATCCATACCAAGAATAGCAATAATATCCTGAAGTTCTTTGTATTTCTGAAGAATCTCCTGAACACCTCTGGCTACTTTATAGTGCTCCTCTCCGACTATTCTCGGATCAAGTATTCTTGATGTTGACTCAAGAGGATCAACTGCCGGATATATACCAAGCTCAACTATAGAACGCGACAATACTGTTGTTGCATCCAGATGGGCAAATGTTGTTGCCGGAGCCGGGTCAGTTAAATCATCCGCAGGCACATATACAGCCTGAACCGATGTGATTGATCCGTTCTTTGTTGATGTAATTCTTTCCTGAAGTGCACCCATCTCTGTCTGCAGTGTCGGCTGGTATCCAACCGCTGAAGGCATACGTCCGAGTAGTGCTGAAACCTCTGAGCCGGCCTGAGTAAAACGGAAAATATTATCAATAAATAACAATACATCCTTTCCACCCTGGTCACGGAAATATTCAGCCATAGTAAGTCCTGTAAGTCCTACTCTCATTCTGGCTCCCGGTGGCTCATTCATCTGTCCGAACACCATCGTTGTCTTATTTATAACTCCGGAATCCTTCATTTCATAATAAAGGTCATTACCTTCTCTTGTTCTCTCACCAACACCGGTAAATACTGAATATCCACCATGCTCTGTTGCTATGTTTCTGATAAGTTCCTGTATGAGAACTGTCTTACCAACTCCTGCACCACCAAAAAGACCAATCTTTCCACCTTTCTGATATGGGCACAGAAGATCAACTACTTTAATTCCTGTTTCAAGTATTTCAGCCTGTGTTGACTGTTCCTCAAATGTAGGTGCCTTTCTGTGAATCGGCAAATATTCTACATTTTCAGGTGCCGGCTTGTTATCTATAGGATCTCCAAGTACATTGAACATACGTCCCAAAGTATTGTCTCCTACAGGAACGGTTATAGGAGCACCTGTTGCTTCTGCTTCCATTCCTCTTACAAGTCCGTCTGTGCTTCCCATGGCTATACATCTTACAGTGTCATCTCCAAGATGCTGTGAAACTTCAACCACAAGCACACCTGTCTTTGTTTTAATATTTACTGCTTCATATATCTCAGGCAGATTACCTGCACTAAATTTTATGTCAAGTACTGCACCTATAATCTGAGTGATTTTACCAAGTCTGTTTTTGCTGTTTTCTGACATTTTCTACCTCCATCACTCTTATTTTATATCTCCGGATTACTACGATATCGCTTCCGCTCCGGCTATGATTTCTGTTAATTCCTGTGTAATAGAACCCTGACGTGCACGGTTATACAGCAATGATAAATCTGCAAGCATATCATCCGCATTGCTCGTAGCAGAATCCATAGCCTGCATTCTTGCACCGTTTTCACTGGCAACAGATTCTATAAGACCACCATATATAAGACTGCTCACATACTTCGGAATAATGATATCAAGTGCTTCCTCCGCACCCGGCTCATAATTCATGAGAACTTTAGCCTTGCTATCATCATTATCACCATCCTGCTCATCCTCAGCAGACACCGGAAGAAGTTTTACCAGTGTCGGTATATGGCTTACAGTATTTTTAAACACTGTGTACGCAATGTATAGTTCGCCAAATTCGCCATTTTCAAAATCTGACAATACCATATCCGATATTTCCATAGCATCCTTATACATCGGTTCATTTACAGCCTCTGAAAAATCTGCTTTCACATCATAACCTTTTCTGACCAAAAGCTCCTTACCCTTTCTTCCTATGTTGTAAATGACTGTGTCATCCACTGAAAAATCCGGATTGTTGGTAATAAGCTTTACAATGTTTGAATTATAACCACCCGCAAGACCTCTGTTTGAGGTAATTACTATTACTGCTTTCTTTGTACTCTTGCCTGTTCTGAGATATTTGTGATCTATATTTCCCGAACGTGCCAGCATGCTCTTAACGGCTTCATACATATGGTCAAAATATGGCTTTGAATTTTCAGCATTTCCGCGTGCTTTCTGAAGCTTTACAGTAGCAACCAGTTTCATGGCTTTGGTAATCTGTCCCGTACTCTGTATACTTGTTTTACGCCTCTGAATATCTCTCATTGACGCCATGAACATTCACCGCCTTCCATTAGAAGTTTTCCTTAAACTCCTTGATTGCCTTTACAAGTTCCTCTTCAACTTCCGGACTTAGTTCCTTAGTTTCCTTAATCTTCTTAGGAACATCCGGATATTTTGTATCTATAAATTCAAATATTTCTTTTTCAAATCTTAAGATTTCACTTACAGGTACGTCAAGCAGGTATTTCTTTGTTGCAACATATATGATAATAACCTGATATTCAACACCCATAGGTTTATACTGTGGCTGTTTAAGAATCTCTTTGATTCTCTCACCCTGCTCAAGCTTCTCTTTTGTATCACCGTCAAGTTCTGAACCGAACTGTGCGAATGAAGCAAGCTCTCTGTACTGTGCAAGTTCCACACGGATAGGAGCTGCCAGTTTTTTTATAGCTTTTATCTGGGCTGCACCACCAACTCGCGAAACTGAAAGTCCCGCATTTACGGCAGGTCTGAAACCCGAATTGAACATTTCTGTCTCCAGATATATCTGACCGTCTGTAATTGAAATTACATTTGTAGGGATGTATGCAGATACATCTCCTGCCTGTGTCTCAATTATAGGAAGTGCTGTAAGCGATCCTCCTCCAAGTTCATCTGAAAGTCTTGCTGCTCTCTCAAGAAGTCTTGAATGAAGATAGAATACATCTCCAGGGTAAGCCTCACGGCCAGGTGGACGACGGAGAAGCAATGAGAGTGTACGGTATGCCGTAGCGTGCTTGCTCAGGTCATCATAAACAATAAGTACATCCTCTCCATTTTCCATCCACTCTTCACCTATGGCACATCCTGAATATGGTGCTATATACTGAAGAGGTGCAAGTTCACTGGCTGTAGATACTACTACAGTCGTGTAATCCATTGCGCCATAATCTTCAAGGGTTTTAACTATAGATGCAACCGTAGATGCTTTCTGACCGATTGCAACATATATACAATGTACGTTTTCACCCTTCTGATTAATGATGGTATCAAGTGCTATGGCAGTTTTACCTGTCTGACGGTCACCGATTATTAACTCTCGCTGTCCTCTTCCTATAGGAACCATGGCATCTATAGCCTTAATACCTGTCTGCAGCGGTGTATCTACAGATTTTCTGGAAATAACACCTGATGCAACTCTCTCTATCTGTCGGAACTTTTTAGCCTCTATCGGACCTTTACCATCTATAGGCTGTCCAAGCGCATTTACAACTCGGCCTGTCATAACATCTCCAACCGGAACCTCTACAACTCGACCTGTTGTTTTTACTGTATCGCCTTCACTTATATTTTTTGAATCTCCCAAAAGTACGGCACCTACATTGTCCTCCTCGAGGTTAAGCACCATTCCATATACATCTCCCGGAAATTCAAGAAGTTCTCCCTGCATGGCTTTCTCAAGTCCATGTATTCGTGCGATACCATCTGCAACCTGAATTACAGTACCGATATTCGACACATCAAGTTCAGCAGAATATCTTTTTATCTGTTCTTTTATAACCGAACTGATTTCTTCTGGTCTTAAATTCATGGAGTTAATCCACCTTCTTTCTTTTATCAGGCAAGCTGGATTTTTAATAATTCTCTTGACATTGCATCAAGTTTTGATTTGATGCTGCTGTCTACAACCCTGTCGCCTATTCGGATAACCATTCCACCGATCAAACCGGCATCAACGGTATAATTCATTTCAAATTTTGTGTATGATGTAGTTTCAAGCAACCGCTTTTCAACATCATCTTTCTTGCTTTGTGTCAACTGAACCGCTGTAGTCACATAAACCACACCGATTTTCTTATATTCCTTAACCTTTGCCACAAAATAGTCAAGTATGGATACAATGTCGTTATATCTGTCTTTTTTGACGGTAAGAATAAGAAATCCTGTCAGGTCATCTGATATTCTTCCCTTAAACACATTTTCCATTACCTGAATCTTATCATCTTTATCAATCTTTGGGTGATTAAGCAATTTGACAAGCTCATTATTTTCAAGAAACACCTGTCTGACACCTTTAACCTCTTCATAGAGATTATCTATACTGTCATTTTCAAGAGCCAGTTCAAACAACGCATCACCATATGTCGCAGACACTAGCTTAGCCATGTTTTATCACCTATCTCTCCTAATGTTTCTTCTATAAGTGCATCCTGAGTTTTTTCATCAACGGATGCTGCTACTACCTTGTTAGCCATGAGCGTTGCCACAGTGATAATCTCTTTCTTGATATCATCTGCTGCCTTCTTCTTTTCTAATTCTATCTCAGAATTTGCCCTCTGAATAATTCTGGCTGCCTCCTGCTTAGCCTCCGCAACAATGCTCTCTTCATTTTTGAGTGCCTTCTTACGTGCTTCGCTGAGAATAGCCTCTGCCTCTTTATTTACATCTTTGAGTTTCTGCTCATATTCTGACTTCAGACTCTCAGCATCACGCTTATTCTTTTCTGCATCTTCTCTCTCAGCAGTTATTCTGTCCTGTCTCTTCTTAAGCATATCCCTTACAGGATTGAAAAGCAGATACGACATAGCCGTAAACAGAATAAAAATATTTATAGCCAGAAATATTGCATCAAACACTGTCTGTGCATCCAGTCCGAAAATTCTTCCTTCTAATAACATTACATTTACGCCGCCCAAGGTTTCGCCTCCTTTCTGATATTCGTTTTAGTAGGCATTTTCATCCTCTTATTTGAACGGTTTAACGAACATCAGAATGATAGCAACTGCGAGTCCGTAAAGACCTGTCGTCTCGGCAACGGCCTGTCCCAAAAGCATGGTAGATGTTATATCACTTTTAGCTCCCGGATTACGTCCGACTGCTGCGGCTGCCTGACCTGCTGCATAACCCTGTCCTATACCAGGTCCTACACCGGCTATCATGGCAATACCTGCGCCGATTGCTGACATAGCATAAATAAATTCCTGTCCTGTAATATTATCCATAATAATTTCCTCCATTCTGCCGTTCATACGGCTTTCTCATAATTTTTAGTCGCCTATTTTATCAGTAATGTATACCATGGTAAGCATACTTATAACATACGCCTGTATACATCCGGAAAAGATATCAAAATAGACATGTGCTACTGCCGGAATACCAACGGTAACATATCTCGGTAGCATATAGATAAGCCCCATAAGAACCGTACCTGACATGATATTTCCGAAGAGACGAAGTGAAAGCGATATTGGTACTGCCAATTCACCTATTACGTTAATAGGAGTCAGCAACACCGGTTTACACATATCCGAAAAATGTTTCATTTTATTTTTCTTGATACCACAGTAGTGTATCATTACAAATGTAATAACACCAAGCGGCAACGTAACACCATAATCTGCTGTAGGTGCCCTCAGTCCAAACAATCCCGAAATGTTACAGAACAACACAAATATAAACAATGTTGAAATGTAATTGACAAATCTCTTTGTCTCTTTTCCCATACTTGAATATACCATGTTATTCAGCATTTCTACTACCATTTCGGCAATATTCTGTATGGTTCCCGGAGTGTCCGAGGCATTGGCCTTTTTTACTATACGGTTCACAATAACAGATACAACTAACAGCGTAATCGTAACAATAAGCAGACATATATGTGTAGATGTTATATTAAGTGTAGTTCCACCTATTTTGAATTCCTTGAGAAGTTTTATCATAAAGCTGAAATCTTCAGAATCACTGCCTGCATTTGTACTTGCTGCACACATACTGCTCATGTAGCCCGCATACAAAATTCCATTTTCCACATTCTCACCTTCCCTTTCTGTAAAATTTGTTTAAAAATCTATGTGTGAACGGCTGAATATAAGCCGACACTTTCAATGCCATCGAACCGACTAATGTCACTATCACATCCTCTTTAACAAAGAATGCAGTCAAACACAACCCTCCCGCAACAACAACGTATCTGAGTGCCGTGGTCATTCTGGTATGCTTTAGTGCTCCATGTTCACCCATATACAGCGACTTTTCAATCTCTGTATACATATGCACCACCATTGCCACGGATATAAGTACTCCGAACCATAGCAATGCCGCCATTTTTACTCTGTTGTGCATAAATATTAATGTCGGTATTGTAATAATTATCCCATATATAACATTCCCAAGAATTAATTCTATAAGGGTACTATTTATCTCCCGTTTTCTTTTCATCAGACTTCCTGCCTTTCCCATTTCCCTGCTTAGCTGCAGATGTGGCAAGTATATAAGTATTTCTGGCACCTGCCATTATTCCAAGTATCAGCAGTGGCAATGTAAAATATGTCGAAAATCTGTTATCTATAAAAACCCCGATGGCAACACACAGAAATACCGGTGTCAGCATCTGGATTCCAAGCTGTGTTATAAGAGTAAGATTTCTAAAAACCTCTTTATTATATTTCATAAAGATTCAGTCCCTTCTTACAATTCTATGTGTACATTTCGTCCATTTCTGTGATACGGAACATACTCAACCCCCGCAGCACTAAACATTTTCTTTGATGCAACAACTGCCGGAGTTGCCGCATATTTATCGCAGTCATATACAACACATTTTATACCCGCCTGAATAATTGCCTTAGCACATTCATTACATGGAAAAAGCGTCACATACATTTTTGC
Organism: uncultured Lachnospiraceae bacterium; assembly: GCA_902763335.1. Taxonomy (GTDB): domain Bacteria; phylum Bacillota; class Clostridia; order Lachnospirales; family Lachnospiraceae; genus UBA2821. The sequence continues at coordinate 18,627 of CACWRR010000003.1, forward strand.
CCCCTCTAAACTTCCGCCTCTGTAATTCAATATGGCATTAAGCTCACTGTGGGTGGAGTACAGATACTTACTGTCTATCTCTTCTCCAATCTTCCCCCACGGAAACTCATCATCAGAGCACCCGTTAGGAAATCCATTGTATCCCATTGACAAAATACGGTTATCTTCTCCCACAATACATGCTCCAACCTGTGTATTCGGGTCTTTTGAACGCATGGCCGAAAGATATGCCACACCCATAAAGTATTCATCCCATGATATAAAATCTTTTCTCTTGTCTGACATACTACTCTCCATTCCGCAGACGCACTAATCTTCTATCTGTGCAATTCTTCTTTTATGTCTTTCTTCATCAGAAAATTCTGTATTTAAAAATGTATCCACAATTTTAACGGCAAGTCCCGGACCTACTACTCTTCCGCCAAGTGCAAGTATATTGGCATCGTTATGAAGTCTTGTAGCTTCTGCCATAAAACAGTCTGTACAGAGTGCTGCCCTTATTCCCTTAACCTTATTGGCAGCTATGGAAATTCCTATTCCTGTTCCACAGATAAGTATTCCTTTTTCACACTCACCTGAAGCAACTGCATTAGCTACTTTCTTTCCAAATTCCGGATAATCACATGAATCTGTTCCATAGCATCCGAAATCCTTATACTCAAACCCTTTTTCGTCTAAGTACTTAATTATTTCCTGTTTTAATTCATATCCGCCATGATCATTTCCTAAAGCTATCATCTTAGTTCTCCTTATCTTACAGTTGTTTGCTGTTATCTATGCTATTATACTATTTTCCATAGTTTTTCTATGACCTTATCTATAAGTCTCTGCAGTTCTTCAAAACACGAACCGTAATCCGGCAATTCTCCGCCATATGGCACTTCGACATCTCCGGATTCTCCCACAAATTCTTTAATTGTGTAGACATTTACAGCCTCTGTAAAGTCCTCATATATCTTTTTTTTCATCGATTCAGACATTACAAGTACCAGTGTCTCCATTGAGAAATCTGCACCTTCAAGCTGAGTCGACTGGTAATCTCCTATATCTATACCATTGCTTTTTGCAACGGCTACTGCTTTTGGATTTGCCGGTTCCGGAAAAAGACTTATGGTTCCTTTTGAACAAATATCCACTTCCGACATCCCCGGTTTGTTCTTCATAACAGCAGCCGCCCACGGTCCCCTACATGTATCACTTACACTCACAAAAATCACTTTGTTATACTGTAACATTGCACCGCCTCCTGCTTACACCTTCTCCACATGATATCCGGCAGCTTTAAGCAGCCTGTTCATAATAGCCTGTCCAAGACGATTATCTTCAAATGTCTCTCCATATATAACGTCAACATTCATATCATCAAATTTTCTTAATACTCCGTACAGATTATGTGCGATGGTGTCTTCATTATTTCTTGAACCGATTGATAATACTTCACCGGCTTTATACATATCTTTTGTCTCTTCACAGGCAATTATACCTGTCTTAATTCCTGATTTTACATTTTTATCCGTAAGATTATTTATATGCTCCACAACATTTTTCAGTTCTCCCTTGAACATGGTAAGTTCAGCTTTAGGAGCATAATGTTTATACTTCATACCCGGAGCCTTAGGCTTTACATCCGGTGACACCGGACCTGTTATAGCCTTATCTATTCCGACTTTTCCAACTACTTTCTCAAGCATCTCCATCGTTATATATCCCGGTCTTAACACCATCGGTATCTCCGATGTTACATCAACTATGGTAGATTCTATACCAATACCTACAGCACCGCCATCTATTATCATATCTATCTTTCCTGACAGGTCATCTGCAACATGGGCCGCAGTGGTAGGACTAGGTCTCCCTGATGTATTTGCACTGGGTGCTGCTATGGCGACTCCCGATGTTCTGATAAGTTCAAGGGCTGCCTTGTGATTCGGCATCCTTACCGCCACTGTGTCAAGTCCTCCTGTAGTTCCATCCGGCACAAGACCACTCTTTTTGAATATAAGAGTCATCGGTCCCGGCCAGAATGCATCCATAAGTTTTTTTGCATTATCCGGTATCTCACAGACAAGCTTATCAAGCTGTTCTATATCCGATATATGAACAATCAACGGATTATCAGATGGTCTGCCCTTTGCCGCATATATTTTTGCCGAAGCTTTCTCATCAAGTGCATCTGCTCCCAGACCATACACGGTCTCTGTCGGAAATGCAACCATTCCGCCTCTGTGAAGCACCTGCGAAGCCTCTTCCATAACCTCTCTGTCTATATTATTCACGTCAATTTTTCGTATCACTGTATCCATATATCAGTATCTCCTGTTTCCAAATAAATCACGTTAAAATTATAACACTTTTAATCAGAAATTTAAACCTCTTTTTTACTCTGCCGAAAGGTAGCCAAACACCCCGTCAGCTATGGCTTCAGCCATAGCTTGCTGATAATCTTTATCGGATAATTTTGCGGCTTCTTCATGGTTTGATAAAAAACCACATTCAACGATTACTGCCGGGCATGCTGAATGTAACAATATATAATAATTATTATTTGCCTTTGCGGCACGATTATTATCTTTATCCACACTTTCCTTAATACTGTTCTGAATATATTCTGAGAGTTTTTTTCCTTCATCGGAATTGGTATAATAAAATACCTGTGCGCCTTTTACCTTTTCAGAGGAATAACTGTTTTGATGGATGCTGACCATGATATCAGCCTTTTCATCTTCAACCATTTTTATCCTGCTCTTCAAATCTGCCACTTTTTTACTGCCTGACTCATCGCCACCAAGAGAAGTATCTTCCTCCCTGGTCATAACCACGCTGACGCCTTTTTTCTCAAGTAGTTTCTTTAGTTTAAATGCTATCTGGAGATTAACATCCTTTTCCAGAACATCATTAACACCAATTTTTCCCGGGTCTCCGCCTCCGTGCCCCGGATCAATAATTACTTTTGCCCCATTTACTGCTTTCGCCGATGCACCTATATTCCTTCCAAAATGCACTGCTATGTAAGCAACAATGGCAATCATAAGAACTGCCATAAATATTTTCAGACCCCTTATCTTACATACACCTCTCTTGCCATATACATTATGATATATTCTATCCTTTATGGACACTAAATATGTTAATTAGTATATTTCACTATTGTATTCCATATATCAGGCGTCTCCGAACCAAGTCTCCATGCAGATACTCCGGCAAGACCATACTTACTTATAAGCTGCACCTTTCTCTCCATAGATGTTGCATCCTCTACCCATATTCTGTATGTTAGTCCGTCTCCGGCATACTCACTGTAATTCTGTCCCATATCCTCAAGCCATGTTTTCTGTGAGCCATTCTGTGCTATAAGACTTTCCACTGTCTGCATATCCGCTGTCTGATATGTTTCAACGGTACCGTCAGCCTTTTCTCCCCATATTTTTGTATAAAAAGGAACTCCAAGTATGACTTTTGACGGATCCACCTCGTCAAGTGTAGCGCTTACTCCATCCTCTACCCACGAAATAGAGGCAGTAGAACCTGCACCTGAGTCCACTCCCCAATGTTCATCATACGCCATAATAACTACATAATCCGCAATCGCTCCCTGCTCTTTTCTGTCATAATACAGATTAGAAGCAATAGGTACTTTATCGTCAATTGATAATACTATTCCGTTATTTCTGCATTTAACAGACAATTCTCTCAAAAACTGTATATAATCCTCTGCTATATCAGAAGATATATACTCAAAGTCAACATTTATACCGTCAAATCCGTACTGTATGGCTGATGATATAAGCTGATTTACAAGATTTTCACGTTTTGATGTATATGGGAAAATCTGTTTATTATCTGAATCTGCTGACTGGTCATCAACAACTGCCCATACTTCAAGCCCAAGCTGATGTGCTCTGCTCACATATGTTGTATCCGCAAGAGACGAAAGTCCTCCATTATTGTCCACTATTCTGAACCATGTAGGTGAAACCACATTCATTCCTTTTGCATTTGCCGTCAGATCCACAAGTTTGCCATTATCATTAGCTGACACCACCATATGCCATGCCATGCTGATTGTATAATCTTTCTTTATATTAGTATATACAGGCTCTGTATAATCTTCATTCACTAACTCAACCTGTTTCTTTTTGCCGACATCCGATTTTTTCACATATCCGATATATCCGTCAGCGGTAGAACCGTATATCCAGTTCTTTCCCTCCTCAATAACAGTTATAACATCTCCCTTTGAAAGGTCTGTAATAATATCTTTTTTGATTCCGGCACCGGTTCTGAGCTTTGCTGATTCCTTTACACTATATGTATCCTGTGTTCCCCACTTATAGGTCACATATATTCTTGCCGGATCAGTATAGTATTCATACTTCATGTTTGAATACATCTTAACATAATCTGCTGCAATATAAACATTGCTGCCGTCTGTTTTTACAACTACATAATCCACTGAATTTCTTGACTTTACATCATAATATTCACTGCTGCCCACATCTGCTTTAATAACATTATCCGGTGTAGTATATATAAGTATATTCTCGTTATTGTCCCAATAAAACCTGCTGTTTATATTTGATTTGACAAAATTATACTCAAGATATACTGTTCCATCCTGCATATATGCCTTATTTCCGACTATCGCATCCTGCATAACTATCGCAATCTCCGAATCATCTCCGCTTAAATAATACATCTGCTTTATATCATCTTCCGAAACATACGTCTTAGAAGGAGTATTCTTCTCTATAATTTTTCCTATTATAAAAACCACCACCATAATAAGGCCTATAACCAGCGCTATAGCAACCGGTGGTATTCCACGCTTTTTCTTCTTCACCCGAATCACCAATCCTTTCATTTTCCCTTTTTTCGACATGGTGATTATAACATGTTTTCCTTACTGCGTCACCAAAATATTTTAATTCGGTGCTTTACGGCACTCATTTCATCTCTTACCTGATATTACCAAATACCGGGTCCATATATCCCAAACATGGACCCGGTATACTTTTTGCGGCATATGTATCTCTTTTTCTTTAAATTTTAGTGTTTAGTATATTTTGCCACAAATCTGCCATATCAATAAAATCTGTCATTTCCCCATTAATGTAATATTCTCCCTGCTTCAAAAATCATATTCCTGCATAACATCCGCTGCTTTTGCAAAAACTCATACTGTGATATATGATTGTTCCTGTTTCCGTAGAGTTATCCAGCTATTCCATAAGTTACTGATTATAAATAAAACGGTTAAGTATTTTCATAATATTTGGTACTTTTCATTTTTCATCATAAAATATTGTCTGCTAATTAACTAAAATAATTCGTAACTGTTCAAAATTTTTCTCCAACCTGATAAATAATATCTGTAATCTCCTTTCTTTAATCGTTTTATTTATATCACACATTATAATATGTTATGTAACTTTTTGCAAGACATTTTTTTATTCACAAACATTTAATTATTAATTGCTTTACGTCAATTTATCCATAAGTTATAATATAAATAGATATAATCATTCCTAAGAGTGCATACGGCTATTTGTTCCGGAGCGAAAACAAATGGCTATTTATTGCAGAAGAGAAATCGCCCGCGCGAATTGCTCTTCGCATCCTTGCGATAAGTCGCTCAGAAATGAGGGTTATTATGAAATTCGAAAAAATAAATGATAATCAGATAAAATGTACACTTAACAAATCAGACCTTGCATCCCGCAAGATAAACCTCAGCGAGTTCGCATACGGAACTCCTAAAGCTAAACAGCTTTTCCACGACATGCTTCAGCAGGCTGCCACGGAGCTGGGATTTGTTGCCGAAAACACTCCTATTATGATTGAGGCCATTCCTGTATCTGCTGAATCCATTGTTATTATCATAACAAAAGTGGAGGATCCTGAAGAGCTTGATACACGTTTTTCTCATTTTTCACCGGACCCGGATGAATTTCCTGACAGTTTTTCTGACGGATATCAGGATAACAGTCTTATTGAGGATAATGTATTAAAACTTATTCCTTCTGATTCTTCAGAGGAAGACCACGAGGATCTTGTATTTACATTTAAGTTTAAAAATATTGATGATGTATGTGAAGCAGGAAAAGCTCTTTCAGGCAGTTATCACGGTTTAAATTCACTGTATAAAGAAAAAAATGATTACTACCTTGTAGTTCATTCTTCCGGTCACACCAGAGATTTTTTCAATAAAGTATGTAACACCATATCCGAATACGGATATATGACAAACGGATATATTCCTTCACGCAATATGGGACAGAAAATTCTTATCGTAAAGGATGATGCAATCCAGAAACTTGCAAATATTTAAATCGGGAGAGATTTCATTTTCCCAATTGTTCATATAAAAAACGGAAAGCCGCTTTCTGTGCGACTTTCCGTTTTTTAATATATTATATTAATTACTTGTCCATCTTCTCTAAAAATCCATTAAGATCATCTACAAGTTTGTCAGGATCAAGTCCGTGAACCAAAGCTGCCTCCTCAAGACTTTCGCCCTGTGCTGACGGGCATCCTATACAATGCATACCTGCATTAAGAAGAATCGGTACCAGATTTGCATCAATCTGAATTATATCACTTATTATCATATCTTTAGATATTTTAGCCATTTTTGTTGCCTCCTGATTTTATTATTTTAATATGCAGTGTATTATAATACAAACCGCAAAATTATGCAACAGCAATACTCTGCATTCCCCTTACGACAACCATCATGTACTTAAAAGAGACCATAGAAAGCTCTTGTTTTATTTCATTATTTGTATTATTATATATAAAAATGAACACAAGGAGGATATTTATTATGGCACACGTAATTACAGATGATTGTTTAATGTGTGGTGCATGTGAGTCTACATGCCCAGTAGGAGCTATCTCAGAGGGAGACGGCAAATATGTTGTTGACGCTGATTCTTGCATCGACTGCGGAGCTTGCGAAGGCGGATGTCCAGCAGGTGCTATCGCAGCACAGTAATATTCAGTATTACATTGTAATCAAAAGCATGAGCTTACGCTCATGCTTTTTTCTTTCTTCTGAATTTCTTAAGTATGCCCTTTTCTTCAGAAGCTGCCGCTACTTCTTTTCTGCATGTCTGATAATTTCTTATAGTTTCATCAAGCCTCTTATACCGTTCCTCTTCATGCTCGTCCCTCATTCTCATCAGATAGTCCATCTCTTTTATGACACTGTCACTAACCCTGTCACTTACATTTTTCCCCAAAGCATCATTATTATTCTCCAACGCCTTAGAAACTATATTACCTATAATAGCCTCAAACTGTTCAAGCTTTGTATTATTATTTCCATTTTCCACGGCATTTATACCACTATTTACCACACTTGTCACATTCTGTGTTTCCACAGTATCCAGATGACTTAACATCTCTTCCTTCATCTTCTCAAGCCTGTCCGATGTAACTTCCTTACCTTCCATAAGTTCAGGTAACAGCATTTTTATGGCCTTTAATTGAAATCCCTGTTCCTTAAGCTCCTTTATATTCTTAAGAAGCTTAATATGAAAATCTGTATAATACCTGTGCCCCATTTCATTTCTGGGTATGTCAATAAGCAGTTCTTCTTCCCAGTACCTCAGTACATGAGATTCTACATCAACCATTTTTGATGCATCTGAAATAAAATATCGTTTCTCCATTATTCTTATAACCTCCTTATGTATCTCCACTGCTCATTATAGCATGCAAAAAACAGGGTGTGCAATGCACAAACCCTGTTTTTCTGTACTTTTATTTCTCTTTATTGGCGAATTTTGTATATTGAGGTAACCATACAAGCTCAACCGTTCCCGTGGCACCACTTCTCTGTTTCGATATAATAACTTCTGCTATACCCTTCTTGTCAGAATCTTTATTATAGTATTCATCCCTGTATAAAAACATAACCACATCGGCATCCTGCTCTATAGCTCCCGATTCTCTCAAATCTGAAAGCATCGGCCTTTTATCCTCTCTTCCCTCAACCGCACGGCTTAGCTGTGACAGTGCTATTATAGGCACATCAAGTTCCCTTGCAAGCGCTTTTAGGGATCTCGATATCTCCGACACCTCATTTTGACGGCTCTCGGTACGCTTGCCCCCACTCATAAGCTGAAGGTAATCGATTATGATAATGCCGAGATTATGCTCAAGTTTATATTTACGGCACTTAGAGCGCAGCTCAGATACAGTTATTCCTCCGGTGTCATCTATTATAAGATTTGACTTACCAATCACCCCGGCACTTTCTATAAGATTTTCCCAGTCTCCGTCTTCAAGATTACCGGTTCTTATTTTCTGCGAATCAACATGAGACTCAAGAGAAAACAATCGGTTTACAAGCTGTTCCTTCGGCATTTCCAAACTGAATATTGCTACAGTAATATTCTTTCTGAATGCCATATACTGGGCGATATTAAGCACGAATGCAGTTTTTCCCATCGCCGGTCTGGCTGCAACAAGAATAAGTTCCGAACCGTGGAATCCTGATGTTTTTACATCCAGATCAGTAAATCCTGTAGGAAGTCCCGTAACGCTTCCTTTCATTCTTGACGACTGTTCAATGTGTTCAAGCGCTTCTATAACCACATCTTTTATTGGCACAAAATCTCCACCCGGTTTCAACTGAAGAAGATTAAATATCTTTTTCTCTGTAAGATCCATTATGTCATCCACCGGTTCATTTCCAAGATAACACATATTTTCAATCTCTTCATTGGTCTTTATAAGCCTTCTCAATGTAGACTTGTCTTTAACGATGCCCGCATACGATTTCACGTTGGTGGATGTAGGTACCGACGCAACTATATCTCTGATAAATTCTACGCTGCTAAGCTCCGGCGGTACATTTTTTTCCTTTAATTTATCCTGAAGCGTTACCAGATCTATAGGTTTTCCATCACTGTACAACTCAACCATGGCTTCAAAAAGTATACCATACTGTTTGCCATAAAAGTCATCCTTCGTAACTATTTCAGATGCCGTTATAACTGCCTCCGAATCCATTATCATGGAACCTACCACCGAGCGCTCAGCCTCTATACTGTGAGGCAGAACTCTTTTAATAAGCCCTTCGTCCATTTATGCCTCCTGAACTTTTACCGCAAGTTTCGCTGTAACATTTTTATGAAGTTTTACTGATATAACATGTGTTCCAAGCGTTCTTATAGGCTCATCAAGAACAAGTTTTTTCTTATCAAGTTCAAGATTAAGCTGTTCTTTAACCGCCTTTGATATCTCTTTTGTTGATATGGAGCCGAATGTTCTTCCGCCTTCTCCGGCTTTTATTTTAAGCACAACTGACATTTCTTTCATTTCTTCAGCGAGTTTCTTTGCTTCATCTAGCCTCTCCTGTGCCAGTTTGTCTTCATTTTTCTTTCTGAGTCTCAAATTATTTAAATTTTCCGGCGTAGCTTCTATACCGAGTTTTTTCTTTATAAGGCAGTTTCTTCCGTATGCCTCGCTGACCGTCACAATTTCCTGTTTTTTTCCAACTGATTTAACGTCTTCCAATAATATAACTTCCATTGTTCGTTATCCTCCATTCAAAAAAGTATCTGTATCAGGTTATTACAAATCTCCGGACTTCGTCATTTCATCAAGTGTGGCCTTGAGCTTTTCTACAGCTTCGTCCATCGAACACTCAAGCTGTGCTCCCGCCGTATTCATATGGCCTCCGCCACCAAGACGTTCCATTACTACCTGCACATTAAGTTCATCTATAGAACGTGCACTTACATATATTTTTCCGTTGTAATTTGTCAATACAAACGATGCACATATATCCTTCACATTCAGCAGTTCATTTGCCGCCTGTGCTCCCACAACCGTAGGGCTGTCAAGATTCTCCGCAAGCAATACAGATATCGCATATTTATCTTCATATATTTCTGCTGATTTTATAACATCCGCTCTGGCTTTAAAATCCTGCATGTCATCCCTGAACATTCTCGTAACTCTCGTTACATTTGCACCATTTTTCTTAAGATATGCTGCAGCTTCAAATGTTCTGACTCCTGTTCCGTTGGTAAAATTCTGGGTATCCAGTAATATTCCTCCATACAGTGCATCAGCCTCCGGCTGTTTTAGTTTAAGTCCGTCATATATATACTGTAATATCTCCGCAACCATCTCAGATGCCGATGATGCATAAGGCTCTATATATGACAGGGACGCATTTTCTATTATCTCGCTGCTCTGTCTGTGATGATCAAGTATAACTATCGCTTTTGCAATATTAAGTATCTCCGGACACTCAACATAACTTGGTCTGTTTACATCAACAACTACTACCGCCGTATTATTATCAATAAGCTCTAATGCCCTGCTGTTCTGAATAAACATATCCTCTTCATAATCTTCATTTCCTATAAACCGTTCCATCATCGGTCTTACAGAGTTTGTTATCTCATTTAAAATAATATACGCTCTTTTATTTATGGTTTTACATATTCTGTATACACCTACCGCAGCTCCTATGGCATCAATATCACTGAGCTGATGTCCCATGATAATTACCTTATCTTTTGTCTCAAGAAGTTCCCTGAGTGCATGCGCCTTTACTCTCGCCTTTACTCTCGTATTCTTCTCAACCTGTTTTGTTTTACCGCCATAGAAATACATCTTATCGCCATCTTTTATAACCGCCTGGTCTCCTCCACGTCCCAGTGCAAGGTCAATGGCAACTCTTGAGTATTCACAGTTCTGAACATAGTTTTCGCCGTTCACACCCAGTCCGATACTGGCCGTAACAGCCATTTCATTTCCGATACTCACAGATTTTATCTCATCAAGAATTGAAAATTTATTACTCTGAAGCTGTGAAACATACTTTTGCTGAATAACAAGAAATATTTTATCTTTCTCAAGCTTCTTCACTACCGCATTCATTGATGAAAAATATTTATTGATTTTTCTGTCTATAAGAGCGCTTAAAAGAGACCTTCTTACATCCTCAACACTCTCCATAGCGTCATCATAATTATCAAGATAAATAAGTCCCGCAACCATCTTCTGGTCTATATTTTCTTTCTGTAATCTGAGTTTTTCTGTTTCATCAAACAGATAAAAAGCTATTATGCAATTGTCTGTATCTGTATTTTCATTCAGATTCTCATCAAAATTCAGCAAATCCATGTCCATTCTGTAACTTCTGTCTTTATAAGTTACATTGACCGTATTTTTGCTGCCTTCAAATCTCATGGTTTCCTCTGTAACCTCATGAAAAAGAGTAAAAATATACTTGAAACCATCTGCCGCTATGACTCTCTCCATCTCTTTATTCATCCACATTATACGGCCCGTTTTATCCATAAGACCGTACGGAAGTTCAAGATCTTTTATAAGCTGTTTTTGCACCTGCGCATAATCCGCAGCAAAATCAACCATCTCCTGAACATGTCTCGTTTTACTATAAAAGTACGATACTACTGCACACACTGAATATATTATCACAAATATGCTTACCACTGCACCGATTCTTATATCATAAGTGTAAAGCCATGCGTTCATGCCCGCCAATAAAGCTATAAGCATCAACGGCATTCTGAGATACCACAACGACCTCCCTCTTACCTTTGTTTTATTCACGTTTTACACCACTTTCCTATACATTCTATGTTACAATGTCCTGACAAGCAACATTATAGCACTTTTTGTATTAAATTTAAAGGATAAAGTATTTCATCACCAATCTGACACTTTTCCCTGCATATGCTAAAAGGCCACCACACCCTGTTCGGGTATGGTGACCTTTATTTCGTGTCGAAAACGATGTGCTTGAATTAGTCTAATGTATATGGCATTAATGCAATATGACGTGCACGTTTGATAGCCACTGTAAGAGCTCTCTGATGTTTTGCACAGTTTCCTGTAATTCTTCTAGGAAGGATTTTTCCTCTCTCAGAGACATATCTCTTTAATTTATTAACATCCTTGTAATCTATCTCACCATTCTTATCACCACAGAAGATACATACTTTCTTTCTTCTATGACTTGGTCTTCTCTTCATTGGAGCATCGTTTGCGCCTTTTTCAGCTTTATTATATGGCATAATAAAATGTCCTCCTTTATTCTAATTATTGTTCTCCGAATTAGTTAAAAGGTAACCCTTCATCCTCAACTCCATCCGGAATATTCATAAATCCATCACCTGCTGCACTTACCGGCTCAGGTCTCGATGTCTGATATGCACCTTCATTCTGAGAAGCTGCTGCTTTGCTCTCTGCAAACTCACAATTCTCAACCACTACATCTGTAGTATAAACCTTCACACCATCTTTGTTAGTGTAGCTTCCGGTCTGGATTCTTCCCTCAACCACAAGCTTGGTACCCTGATGTGCATATTTCTCTATAAATTCGCCCTGACGTGCGAACGCTACACAGGAAATAAAATCAGCCTGCTGTTCATTATCTCTTTTAAATCTTCTGTCTACTGCAAGTGTAAATCTTGCAATGGCCATAGCCTGCTCGCCCTGCGAGTATCTAACGTCCGGGTCTCTCGTAAGTCGTCCCATAAGTATGACTTTATTCATACAATCTCCTCTTTTCTGTATGTCTATCTGCTATTATTTATGCCTCTTCTTTTCTTACACATAAAAATCTGATGACATTTTCCATAATTCTAAGCTGTTTCTCTACAGAATTAGGACAATTTGCATCTTCAGTTTCAAACTGAACAAAATAATAGAAAGCTTCTTTCATTTTCTGAACTTCGTAAGCTAATCTCTTCTTACCCCATTCATCAACACCTGTAACTGTTCCGCCGAAACGAGCAATCTGCTCTTTCACCTTTTCAACAGTTGCAGCTCTTTCATCATCTTCAAGTTTTGCACTGACAACTACTGCTAATTCATATTTGTTCATGCGTTTTTACCTCCTTTTGGCCTTTGGTCCCCAGTTTTTCAGGGAACAAGGATATTTTCATATATCACAGATATCAAGTTTACCACATTTAAAGCATGCATGCAAGCAAAAATTTACTCCAAATTTAATTTCTTTGAAAATCTCCAGTATGCTATCAAATAGCATATAATTCCCAAAATAATCTGAAATGGCATTACAAACAGCATCAGTGCCAGAATGCCATTATCCTCTGCCATCAATATTTTATTTACCGTATCATATTTATTCATCATATCTGCAACACTCGGTATTATAAGCATCAGGAACAATTGCAGAAAGCTGAAAGCATATTTAAATATGAAGTAAAATAAAACCGAACCGGCTAACCTGTGTCCGTTAAACATCTGTCCCATTCCTATACTTGCATAGCACAACAAAAGTGATGTCATAATACTTACAATAATAAGCAGAATAAACATCACGCAATCCATAATATATGTCGAATTGCTAAATACAAGTTTTAACAGTTCCGCTATGTCTCGAAATGTATATATACTGTTTTTTACGTTAATAAGCAGTGATAAAGGTATTACCATAATAGAAATAATAATCCATATAACAGATGTTATCAATTTTCCGTTTATCAGCTGCGTTTTCTTTACCGGAAGTGTATGTGTAAGGTATCCCTCATCCTTTACCATCGTCCTGTAAAATCTTGCAATCGAAACCACAAACATTGAAACGGGCACCGCAATCAATAACAGCAGATAGAATACAGCCATTATCATTTCTATAATCCGCCATATCGTTCCGTCAAATGACACCATATCCATCATACGCACAAGCCCGCCTACCAGCAGCACTGATAATATCATCGTCAGTGCTGTTTTATATGTAGCTTTAAATTCATGTTTTATAATCTTTCCTAACATCTGAATACCTCCCTGAATAATTCATCTACTGATTTGCCATCTTCTTCTCTGATTTCATCAACCGGCTTATGCAGCATCACTTCGCCTTCTTTTATAAATACCACATCATCAAGCACCTGCTCTATATCTGATATAAGGTGTGTGGATATAATTACTGAAGCATCCGGATTATAATTTGAAATAATTGTTCTTAATATGTAATCTCTTGCCGCCGGATCCACACCACCTATCGGTTCATCAAGCATATACAGTTTTGCCTCTCTGCTCATCACAAGTATAAGCTGCACCTTTTCCTTTGTTCCCTTCGACATGCTTTTTAATCTGTCTTCCGGATTAATCTTAAGATCCTTAAGCATGTTATAAGCTTTATTCACATCAAAATCTTCATAAAAATCCTGAAAAAGATCCACTATCTGGTATATTTTAAGCGAATTATCAAGGTATGACCTTTCAGGCAGATACGATACTATCTTCTTCGTCTCCAGTCCCACTTTATGTCCATCTATGATAATATTCCCCTTCTTCGGTGTAAGCAGTCCGTTCGACAACTTTATAAGGGTTGTTTTTCCACTGCCGTTTGGTCCGAGAAGACCTATTATCTTTCCCCTCTCAAGTTGAAATGATACATTATTAAGCACCTGTCTTTTTCCATATTTCATGGTCAGGTTTTCACATTTCCATATAACATTATCCATTCTCTTCATTCCTTTCATAATTCATATGATTCTGCATCAGATTCTTAACCTCTTCTTCTGAATACCCTATCTTTTTCATCTTATCCACAAATTCGCCTATGTATTCCTCAGCAATTCTCCTCTTTACATCCTGTAACATATCCATATTCTCCGTTATAAATCTTCCATTAGTCCTCTCTGTATACACGAGCCCCCGTCTTTCCAGTTCAACCATAGCTCTCTGCATCGTATTCGGATTTACCGCCGCATCTGCTGCCAGTTCCCTCACAGATGGAACTTTTTCTCCCGGACTGTACTTTCCCGATAATATATCGAGTTCCATATGCTCCAATATCTGGGCATATATAGGACGGTCATTTTTAAATTCCCATGCCATCCGTTTTCCTCCTTTCACTGTATTACTTGATTAATACAGTAGCACATTGTTTTATTTTTGTCAATAAATAATTGTTAAAAAAATAAGCAGGATACTCTTCTGTCTCCAGAAAAGTATCCCACTCTTTGCTTTAACATCCAATTACCCGGATATCATTATTTTTCAATTTCTGCTGTTTTGTATACGAATTTTACTGATGTATCCTGTCCGTCTGCTGCATCTGAATAAATATCATAATCATCTGCAAGTGTAACAGTCTGTTTGATTCTCTCCACACTGTCATCAAATCCATCGTCAAGTGCATCTGAAATAGGTGTAACAGCCTCATCTTTAAGCTGTTTTATTCCATTTGCCAAATCTCCTGAACCGTTATCAGCAGTAACAAGTCCGTCTGCTATCTGTTTTGTATATCCATTAAGAGTTCCTATACTGCTCTTAAGTGTAAGTCCGCCTGAATACAATGTATCAAGTCCCGGTTTAAGTGTTGTTCCGACACTGTCTGATAATGTTGTAAGTCCTGTAAGAAGTGTTGACATTCCTGTACTTGCCTGTGATGTTCCATCCTTAAGTGCAGGGAGAGCATCTTTAAGTGTATTAAGTCCTGTTGATAAATCTCCTGTTCCCTTTGTGAAGTCAGGCATCTTTGAGTTCAATGTGCCAAGTCCGTCTGCTATCTGTTTTGTACCACTCTTAAGTGCAGGTACACCCTGTTTTTCATCTGTTGCAAGTGTTCCTATTGTATCTGAAAGTTTAGCTGTTCCTTCCTTCAATGCCGGAATTCCCTGTTTTTTATCTGTTGCAAGTGTCTTAAGTGTCTTTGAAAGTGTTTCTGTTCCCTTCTTCAATGCCGGAACACCATTTTTCTCATCTGCAAGCTGCTCTGCACCTGCTTTAACAGCTGCCGCACCTGATACAAGCTGATCAATGGCACTGTTATCTTCTCCATCTTTAACTTCTGTCAACTGGTCTATTCCATTTTTTATACCATACACACCTGCTTTAACAGTTGGATTTCCATTAGCATCTGCCGTTTCACTGAGCTGTGTATTTATCTGTGAAGCTCCTGCCTTAAGCTGGTTAAAACCGTCATATGCTGATGGTGCAGTTGCATCTCCTGATGTTTCTGTAAGACTCTGTATAACACCCTCAAGCGCCTGGTTAGCACCTGTCAGTCCTGCTATTCCTGCTGTAAGCTGTGGAATCTGACCATTTGGATCTCCTGCAGCTGTAAGCTGTGCTATCATTGTCTTATATGTTGCTATATCGCTTTCATTCTTTTCTATCTGCGCCTTAAGTGTATCAACCATGCTGTTCTGAAGTGTATCAACTCCGCTTTCAAGCTGTCCTGCTCCTGATGCAAGTGCATCAACACCCTGTGCTGTTGAATCTGCTGCCTGTGAAAGTCCTGTACTTTCCTCTGTACCTTTAATTCCATTTGCAAGGGCTGATACCCCATTGCTTACTGCTCCGGCTCCGTCTGCAAGTGCTGTAACACCTGTCTCTACTTTTCCAAGATTCTCATCTATTGTAGAAGCTCCTGTTGCAAGTTCTTTTGCTCCACTTTGAAGCTTTCCGACTGTTCCGTCTATTGTAGAAGCTCCTGTTGCAAGCTGTGTTGCTCCCGATGCAAGCTCGCCTACGCTCTTATCTAATGTAGATGAGCCCTCTGCAAGCTGTCCTACTGCCTTAGAAACATCTCCGGCACCCTTATCAAGAGTTCCCGCTCCATCTGCAAGCTGTCCTACCGCACCCTGAACATCATTCATCTTCTGATCTATTGTAGCTACACCTTTTGCAAGTGCATCAGCACCTGCTATGGCACCATCTTCAGCGCTCATCTTAGATACTATAAGTGCTACTCCGTCATCTACTTTCTTAAGTCCGTCAACAAATTCTCCTGTCTTTGAATTAAGTGTAGTCACACCATCATTTACCTGTGATGCACCGCTTCTGAGTGTTCCAAGTCCATCCTTAAGTGTATTTGAGCCATCTGCAAGTTTTCCTACTGCATCTACAAGCTCATCTATCGTATCTTCCACGTCATCTATAGAATCAAGTGAATCTACGTCTATTCCTGAGAATACATCAGATGTACCGACTGTAAGTGTCATTGCAAGTGAAAAATCATTAACATTGGCTGTTATCTCAAATGAATCTGAAATATCAATGTTTACCTTGTCTTTTCCTTTTGCATTCTCAAGATCTTCCTTAAGTCCTGAGAATGAAACACCGAGAACCATCTCATTGTTTCCATCTGATACAATTTTTCCGCTTCCATCGCTCACTTCAACATCTGTAAATTTGTCAGCCGGAAGAATCATTCCCGTAAGCATTGTAAATGGTGTGTACATTTCTGTATCTTTACCATTTATTTTAACTGTATGTTTTGCCGTATTTTCATATTCAAATCTGATTTTCACCTGGCCACTCTTACCTGCCATATCCTCAGGTGACATCTCTTTTCCATCAAGATAATATGTTACTTTTACATTAACCGGAAGTTCTTTGTCCGTTGTTCCCTGATAATATATATCAGATCCGTTAGCTTTCCACTCTATGTTTCCCTGGTTTCCTTCTGTATAAGTCTCATCACCTTTAACATTTTCCACATTTTTCAAGTCTGTCTTATCAGCGATTGTATCCTTGCCGTCCTTATTCTTTAACCAGTCACTTACAATCTTCTTCTGAACATTTCCTGATGCATCGGAGATAACATATACTGTTTCTTCCTTATCTGCACCAAATGTTGTAGTAGAATTGATTGTATTATTTATAGCTTCCTCTATCTTCTGCTGTACCTTCGATGTATCTGCGGTAACGTTCGTCTCTGTACTTCTGAATTCATAAAAACCAACGCTTGTGACAGCAATCGATGCGGCTGTAACTATTGCGGCTGTTTTTAACATTCTATTCCTGTTCATAACTTAGCACCTATCCTTTCGCAAAAAAATTATTGACCAATGGTCATTTATGATTTACAATATGTATATCACAAAAATGACTGATGGTCAATATTTTTTTTAAGCTTTATATTTTTTTTATAATTGGGTATTATACATTACCACAGTTCATAGAAACGGAGAAGGATATGGGTAAAATCGAAAATAATAAAAAACAAAAAAAAGAATCCCTGCTCGATGCAGCATTTTCGCTTTTTACATCAAAAGGAATAAATAAAACTTCTATTTCAGATATAGTTGAAAAGTCAGGAGTTGCAAAAGGAACTTTCTATCTGTATTTTAAGGATAAATATGATATAAGAAATATGCTGATTTCGCACAAAGCCAGCCAGCTTTTCCACAATGCGGATGAAGCCCTGTCAAAAGAAAACATAACCGATATAACCGACAGGATTATTTTCATAGCTAACCACATAATCAACCAGTTTTGTGAAAATAAATCTCTGTTAGGTTTTATATCAAAGAATCTGAGCTGGGGCGTATTTAAGTCGTCCCTCATGACCCCAAGCGATAATGATGATATAAATTTCTATGATATTTATCAGAAACTTATATATAACGCGGAATGTGAATTCAAGGACCCTGAAATTATGGTTTTCATGCTTATAGAACTTATCAGTTCAACCTGTTACAGTTCTATATTATATGAAGAACCCGTTCCTATAGAAAAGCTTAAGCCTTATCTTTATGATTCTATCAGAGACACTATAAAAAGGCATACCGTATAATATTATTTTATAACAAAGAAAAACCCGCTTCGCGGGTTTCCCTTTGTTATAAATCACTATGTGTCTCATTTTCTTTTATATCACCAACTTTAAGTTCTGACAAAAGTTCTGCCCTTCTTGTACCAATAAGCATGTTTTCGCTATATTTCATATATCTCTCACATGTATTATCTGCAAGGTAAGCTGATGAATATCCTGACATTGTAAGCTCTGTAACAAAGATAACCATATACTGTCCTGACTGGTCTGTCTTTTCTCCAAAAGCCGCCTCCATAAAATCAAATGCGTTTTCCAGTGCTTTGCCGGCATCCGATTGGACATTTTCCAGTATCTCACACTGTTTCCCGAATGCCTCTTTTTCTTTTGCTAATGCCTGCTCATAATTCATCCACTCTTCAGGCAGATTTTCTTTGATATACCTACTTACAATATTCTCACATTCAGATTCAAGTCTGTTATAAAATCCTGCTTTTTCATTTGTTTCAACACGTTTTTCTCTCTCTGACATAAGTGTTGTATAATCTTTTTTCTCTTTATATTCCCCAAGAAATTCATACCACCTGTCAGTCACATATTTTTCTCTGTATACATTTTCAAATCTCTTATTAAGACCGCTAATCACCATGTTTACAACACTTAATTTCTCATCAAACGAAGCATTAACCAGTCTTGCATATATTCCGGCTTTAACCCTGCCTTTAAGAATTTCTTCTATTCCATAGTCATCCTGATACTTATAGTACAGCGAAAGATATGCTGCCATATCATTTGCCACATCATCATGTCTTATATATTCGGCTATAATGTTTTCATCAACCTCTATGCCAAGCCTGTCATAGACATCTATGAGATTGCTAAGATCTTCCCATCCTCTTGCCGTAACAAAATTCATTCCATCCACATCATTTTCTATACGATAAAAATTCTGCGGTCTGAGTTCAAGATAGCTAAGTATTGCACTATTTATTCCCTGTTCTCTCGCATACTCTTTCCATATGGAAAAATCTGCCTCTATATCAATATTTCTCACTCTGTCAAGAGTCACCATGTCAAATTCTCTCACGGATTTATTGTATTCCGGCGGATTGCCTGCTGCCACTATCACCCAGCCTTTTGGTACTTTCTGATTGCCAAATGTCTTACACTGCAAAAACTGAAGCATGGTCGGTGCCAGCGTCTCCGACACACAGTTAATCTCATCGATAAAAAGTATTCCTTCCTCAAGTCCCGTCTCCTTTATCTTATCATATACACTGGCTATAATCTCACTCATGGTGTATCTGGTTACGGAATACTCATTGCCACCATAATTTTCTTTCATTATAAATGGCAATCCAACCGCACTCTGTCTTGTATGATGTGTTATGGTATATGCTACCAATCCTATATGACATTCTCTTGCTATCTGCTCCATTATCTGGGTCTTTCCTACTCCCGGAGGTCCGATAAGAAGAACCGGTCGCTGTCTCACTTCAGGAATGGCGTATTCTCCGTCTGCGTTTTTATACAGATATGCCTTTACCGTATTCTTGATTTCTTCTTTTGCCTGTTTTATGTTCATTTGAATTTCCTCTCTTCTTATATTAAATCATATCGGATTCCCATTGCCCACGGTGGTAATTTCGTTTTGTCATACTCCCTGCTGAATACAAATGCCGTGTCATATGGTGGCCGCTTTGTCGGATATATTCCAAGCCCATCTGTAAAGTATAATAATCCTTTGAGATTTTTCATACTTCCATCTGCCACCAGTCGGTTTACATATTCAAATACCGGTCTGAAATCCGTATTTCCACCGCCTGCCAGCTCAAAATCATCAAGCATTTTATCTAATTCTTCCATATCCGTTATCTTTCTGTCAAGCCTCACTCTGTCATCACATTGAATTATCCGGATATTGCATTTTTTGAAAAATGATGTTTCCTGACTTAACAGTCCAAATGTCTCTCTTATAAAATCTTTGACCATATCTCCGGACGTAGAATAACTTGTATCTATAACTATTATAAAATCAAGTATTTTCTTTACTTCCCGGCTCTCAAGCGGTTCTATAAGCGGCATATTACCATACAGTTTCAGGCCATATGTGTAATAATTCATGTCAAATTCATCTTCATTGCAGTGCATTTCTTCTTTTATCACCGCAAATTTCTTTAAAAAATCCCGATAACTTCTCTGCCCTTTATCTGCCTTTATATTAGTGAGTATAAGATTTTCTCCCTCATCACTGTCACTTCCACGACGGCTCATATCCATATCGGTCTGCCTTGATATCTTATCCCATTTATTCTGTAAGCTCTGATAAGACGGTGACTGTTTTTCTTCCTTTGGCCAGTGCAAATGACTGTCAGTATAAAATTCACGCTGAATATCATTTAGCTCCTGTGAATCAAAAGTTTTTATAAGATTATATATTGCCGCTGCAGAGGCTCCACCATCCAGTTGTGAAATTTTCTCATACATCTGTTGTCTTATCCACCCGACAGCTCTTTTTACACACGGTTTATCCACATGATCAATCGTATATTCCACAGCCACATCACAGGCAATATTCCACATTCCCCTGTCTCTGCCATGCCTTATCCATAAATGTGAAAATATGCAATGCAAAACCGTATGAAGATATTCCCTGTTTAAAAAGACGGGATTTTTCGGATACAGTCGGATAAGATGTTCCGCTGAATAATACAGCCTTTCACCGTCCGTGCCTATACACCTTATTCCTTCGTTACTTTCCCAATGCATGGCAGAAAGCGCCATATCCAGATATCTCATATCCAAATACAGTTCATTTCTAATCTCACCAAGTATTTTTAATGCCATCTGTTCATGCCATTCACTGCTGCTCAATACATGTTTCATTATAACTCATACCTTTTTCTGACATTTTTTTCATTGCTGCCTATTCTGACCAGACATGCGGCACCTTCGCTCCATCCTTTATCTGCCGACATGACTCTTGCAGTATTCAGTGCCTTCGCAGACATAAGATTTTCCCTGCACATTATCTCAAGTGCCTCAAGCCACCTGTCTTTTACCACAATACTTACGCATCTTTCATCATTATTTTTTATGTAAGATATATAAGATTCTCTGTATATATCTGCAAGTTCATAAGGGTATATAAGACGTTCAAGTGACATTTTAACCAGAACTCTCTCTCTTTCTTCGCCACACGCTTTGTCAAACACGCTGTCGTACTGCTGCATATTTATTCTTCCGTTATCAAATGCCTGCCTTGCTCTGAATCCTTCACCATCTATATTCCTTCCAAAAATATGCGCCGGTGCAATTTCATCATAATTTTCAAAATATTCAGGATAAAACACGGATGCGTAAGTCTCTCCGCATTTTTCAAATTTCACATTAACATCCCATGATATTCTTCCAAGTATCTGCTTTAGTCCCGTTTCGCTATCCGGTGTACATCTGATAGTTATATCATGAAATTTCATGCAGTTCATAAACACATCACTGCCCACCTCCCTCAGTTTTTCAGAGATATTAATATATTTTAAATTCCTGCAATTATAAAATGCAAAATTGCCAAGTACACTGACTTCATCCGGTAAAGTCACCTCATCCAGATACTCACCACATATTCTTCTCATCTGCGCTGACATAATGCCATACATCTCACAATCACCAGGAATTCTGTCACTCTGCGAGAAACAGTAATCCCCGATTTTCCTAACCGGCAGATTATCTATATT
Source organism: uncultured Lachnospiraceae bacterium (assembly GCA_902763335.1). Classification (GTDB taxonomy): domain Bacteria; phylum Bacillota; class Clostridia; order Lachnospirales; family Lachnospiraceae; genus UBA2821. The sequence goes on from CACWRR010000003.1 coordinate 40,887, forward strand.
GTCCGGTATGCTGACCACTCCATTATAGCCATACACTGCATAGATGCATGCTCCATCACCGTATTTCTTCCATAATATACATATATCATCCATCTGTCTAATGCACCTTTACATTATTCTGTCTCATAAGTTCCTCAACTTCTTCAGCACTACCCCTTACGAATCCCTGCTTGTCCATTATTATCACACTTTTATCATATACAAATAAAAGCACGTCCGGAAAATTGTATACATGAGATATATTTTTATATTCCACCCCAAGCTCTGTTTTCTCAGTCTCCTGCTCAAGCCGTTTCTCATAAAATCTGTATTCCATGTCAACTTCATAATGCGACTGGTGCAGAACCGCAAAACTTTTAAAGCTCTTCTTTGCTGATATCAGGTATCCTTTAAACTGCCAGAATAATATAAGTACAGACGCTAACAGAAACGGTATTCCAAGCACAATATTCAAATCATACAGAAAAATCCCTGCAAATCCAAGCATTACCACTGCATAGGCAACGGCAAGCGAACGTGAAAATCTGTGTCCTATCTTATAATATTCTTTTATTCCACTCATATATAAATCTTCTGTCAATACGGTTTTGTTTTCAAAAACGGGCTGCATTTTTCTATCTCCATTCTAATATGTTTTTCTCTTACTCAATAATATTGTGTCACTGCTTTTTTCTAAGTTCCCTGAAAAATTCTTTTATCATACTGCTGCACTCTTCCTCAAGAATCCCCGTCTCTATCTCTACCTGATGATTAAACTTTTCCACCTGTAAAAGATTAAGTACAGACCCTGCACATCCTGCCTTCGGATTCATACATCCGATATATACCTTCTTTATTCTCGCCTGAACTATTGCCCCGGCACACATCTGACACGGTTCCAGCGTAACATACATTTCACAGTCATCAAGTCTCCAGTCTCCCAGTTTCTTTGATGCCTTTCGTATCGCATTCAACTCCGCATGCGATAATGTATTCTTATCTGTTGTTCTTCTATTGTATCCCCGCGCTATTATTTTTCCTTCATATACAATAACACAGCCAATCGGCACTTCATCTATCGCATATGCCTTCTTTGCCTGTTTTATGGCTTCTCTCATAAATTTCTGCTGCATATCAGAGACTATCTCCTTCTATAAACATTCATAGTTTATAGTATACTTTCTTCAATTGATAAAATCAACCTTTACAAAATATCTTATTCCATGCTTTTCCTTATCTCTTCTATCTGTTCTTCTGTCATCATACTTAAATCCATAATAACCTTTGTTTCCATTCCGCTTAGAATCATTCTCTTTACTATTGCTTCCTCTCCTATCTTTTTTCCTTCATTTAGTATTCTCTTAGCTTCATAGTCTAATACCTGTCCACCCATTATCTCCTGCACTCCTTCCACTATTTTCGGATATTTTACTGCTATGTTTTTCACTACTTTAATTGTCATGTCTATTATCGTACATTTTGTATATTCATCTATTTTTTCTGCTTTAGTCTCATATTCCAGATATTCTCTTATTTTATGATATTCTTCTTTTAATCTCTGCAATTCCTGTTTATCATTATCATATATTTCAAATTTACTTTCAAATTGAAATATATGGAATGGCAATAAAAATATTAATTTCTTCTCCCTTATCTCATCAAAACTATAACTTTGTACCTTCATAATATGCACATCATAATTTATTTCACCATTCACTGTATTCATCTCCACACTCATCTTTTCCGGTGTGTTTCTTTTGCTTCTTAAGAATATTACTGCGGATTTCGGATACTTTACCTTTAGCTTATTTTCTGATACTGTTCCATTATCCAACGCTATCTGCGAATCATATTCAAATTCTCTCTTTAATATTTTTATTCCGGCATTTATCTCACATTCTATGTGATATCTTCTTTTTTGTATGTCTGATATCCATTCATCTATATTTTCTGTTTTCCATTCATTCTCATCAGATGTTATTACAAATGCACTGTCTGTAATTCTTTTATGCTGTTCTCCGTTTTTTCCACCTGCAAAATGTTCATTTAAATCAAATATAACTCTTTCATTTTCCCCATTTTTCTCATTAAACACCTCATTTACCACAGGAATAATTAATTCACTGCAATCTGCAAGCAAGGTTCTGAATACGTAATCATACGGAGTTGCTATCATATGTTTTGTATCTATCTTTTTTCTCCTTCCACTATTTAATCGTTGCAACATAAAATATATAGCTATGCATTTAATATACCATATCATTTTTGTCATTGCAACATTTTATTAAGTGATTTTTCTTCTTCCTTAATTATTCTTGTACATTTTTTTCAAAGCATGTATAATTTACAAATGTATTCTATCAATCAGCCGGAAAGGACTTAACATTTCATGAATTTTGAATATGAGACTCCACGACTTATTCTAAAAGTTTTAGACAGCAGCTACGCTCCTGCCATTTTAAAATTTGTACAAAAAAATAAAGAGGTATTTGAGCCATATGAATCACTCAAGTCCTCTTCGTTTTATACTATAGATTATCAGACCGACCTTATTCAGGCGGAATATAATGCTTTTTTGTCACTAAAATATATACGCTACTATGCTTTTCTAAAGGAAAATCCTGACCTTATTATAGGCACGGTATCATTTTACAATATTCTTCCACAGCCATATTGCAGTTGTACTACCGGTTACAAGATTGACCGCGAACACTGGCATATGGGATACGGCAGTGAAATGGTCCATGCTGCCGTAGATGCCATGCTTTCAGATTTCGGCATTCACCGAATCGAAGCTTATGTAATGAATGGTAATATATACTCCGCAAAGCTTCTCGAATCCATCGGATTTGAAAACGAAGGAATTGCCCACAAATCCATAAAAGTAAACGGTACATACAAAGACCATTTCAGATATGCTATTGTTGCTCCGGAGTAAATGGCACTCTCTCGTCCATACTCTTCATCACATCCTGAATATTTATGCCGGCATCATCTTTGCTGTCAAGGTCATACACCTTATTTCCCTTGAAACTCAGCACCACCGGTTTAAGTATGTTATCCTTATTTTCGCTTATGACAAGCCCTTTCTCGCCATTATTAAGCTCCACGCATACGCCCGGATTGAGAATGTTTATTCCTTTTAGCAATGCTCCGACTGCCTTTTTATCATACCTGTCTTCCTTTGACAACATATACTTTACGGCAACAACGTCAGAATATGGTTCTCCGTCTACGCTCATTGCCGTCAATGTATCGAATACATCCGCTACCATAAGCACCTTTGTTCCCTCAAGTAATTTTGCATCACTTGGGCTTTTGCCGGATATTTCCTTGAAATTCTGCGAAACTATTATTCTCGTAATAGACGGAATGTTGTAATCATTCTGTATAAGTTCATTTCCCTCTATTTCACACCTGTTGATTGTATACGCATCCTCTTCTGACAGGTCAGCACCTTTTTTTAATATTTTTGCCGGTATCATAGCCCTGCCTATCTCATGTATCAATGCAGCCGTAACTATGTTTACCTGTTCCATATAAGACAAACCCATATTCACGGATATAATGGCACATAGAATACCCACACTCAGTGAATGTTTATACACCTGATCCTCAGAACTTCTGAGACTCTTTAAAAAGTTTATTTTGCCGTGTTCTTTACCATACATTCTTATTATCTCTTCTGATAATTTCTGTATGCTTTTCACACCGTTTCCCGCTATCATATCCGCCATTTCTTTTCGCAGTTCAGCTACTGCCACCGCCTGAAATCTCTCAAATTCCATATCCTCCGCGGTAAGCACCGGTGCCGGTTCTGCCGGTTCAAGTACATACACACCCAGCAGTCCGAAGTTTCTGATACCGTCAAGTCTCTGTCTGGTCAGCTTCGTATTTATATCATACAGCAGTACACCCTTGTCATTATACACAGGCCTTGCAAGCCTCATTCCATTCTTCAATTCTTCCGGTCTGATGAATAACATACTCATTCTCCTCTCTGGTATAAATTCATTCTCTCTATTCCAATTCCATACACCAATACCCCTTTTTTCCTTCTTCTTCCTCTCCCGTAAATTTACCGAATCCAAACATTGACGCCATCATTTTTTCATTGTTATGATATTCTCCCGGCACTCCGAGTATATATCTGTCCTGACCGTCCTCTGTCAGTTTTGCCGCTATGAGATATCTGTAGGCATAATATCCGTGAAGCAGAAAACTGTTCTGGCCAAGAACCCAGTATCTCTTTGGCAGACACACGATATCATTAGGTTTCATTCTGACACATTCATCAAATCCGCCTATCTTACCTAACTTGACACATCTGCCTCCAAGTCTGTCCCAGAATCCTCTCACCGGTTTTGGTGCGACCTCCGGAATATCTGTATTTCCTTCAGTCTCCTCACATATATCCTCATCCTGTTCTTTTGGGACTTCTTCCTCCACCTCTGCTGCTATGTACTCTTCCCTCTCTGATATGTCATAAAATCTGTCCGGTACTACTGCCTCATCGTCCCATTCAGATGCTATCACTATTCCTTCATACTCTGTTGTAATATATATTCCTGACATTTCGGTTATTCCCACACCTTTATGTGCCATATCAGTAGATACTGTATTAATGCCGAAAAATGCCTTGCCGTTTTCTATTACAAGCTCTCCCACAGACACTCCGTACATTTTCCCATTTTCCCTGACGAAAAAATTCACATCACATCTGCTTCTCTCTCTTATAAACGGCATCTGGATACTTATCTGCACCCTGCATATTCCATTTCTTGAGTCAATTTTTGCAAATCCACAGTTTCTGTCTTTTTCACCATCTTTGTACACATTCAGGTACGATACCATTCTTATATATTCAGCCAATATTTTCTCCCCTTTACACAAATATTTATATATTATATTCATGCAAAGAAGAATGTAGTACATCAAATCATTCTTCTAAAATGTTTGACAACTCCACAAACTGTTCAAGTGAAAGTTTCTCTCCTCTCACTGCAGCCGGAAGTCCCATTTTCTCTATAGCTTCGGCTATCTGCTGCTTTGTATAAGGAAGATTTGCTGCATTATTAAGACCATTTTGTAATGTCTTTCTTCTCTGGTTAAATGACGCCCTTATAATACGGAACAGCATGTCCTCATTCTTTACATCATATCTTTTTTCTTTATGCTTTACAAGATTTATAACTGCCGAGCCGACTGCCGGACGTGGCATAAAACAGTTCGGAGGAACATTTGCCATTATCTTCGCATCCGCATAATACTGAACAGCCAATGTAAGTGCACCATAATCCTTTGTTCCCGGCTTCGCCTGCATACGCTCAGCCACTTCTTTCTGAACCATTATAGTTATACTGTCAATCGGAACTCCACTCTCAAACAGTCCCATGATAATAGGTGTTGTTATATAATATGGAAGATTTGCAACAACCTTTATACTGCTTCCCGGATACTCTGACACTATCTCATTTACATCTACCTTTAGTATGTCATTATGCACTATTTTTACGTTATCATACTCTTTAAGAGTTTCTCCCAGTATCGGAATAAGCATATCATCTATCTCAACTGCTATAACCTTTCTTGCATTTTCACACAAATACTGTGTAAGCGTTCCTATTCCCGGTCCGATTTCCAACACCACATCATCACTTCCTATGGATGCAGCCCTGATGATTTTCTCCAGCACATGAGTATCTATCAGAAAATTCTGACCATACTTCTTCTGAAAAACAAAATTATATTTTTTTAATATTTCTATGGTGTTTTGTGGTATTCCTAATGTCGCCATCTGCATTCCTCACGATTTCTTTATTCTGTACATCCTCAGTGCATTCTCACACGTTATATCTATAATCTCCTGCTCAGGCACTCCTTTTATCTCCGAGATGGCTTTTACCACATACGGAAGATTCAGGGATGAATTTCTCTTTCCCCTGTTTGGCACCGGTGCAAGATAAGGACAGTCGGTTTCTATCACTATACTCTCAAGTGGTACATATTCCACCACTTCTTTTAACTTCTTCGCATTATTAAATGTAAGCACACCGCCTACACCTATATAAAATCCCATATTTAAGTACTCTCTCGCCATCTCTTTCCCATATGAAAAGCAATGTATCACGCCGCCAAGTTCTCCCGCATTATGATATTTCATTATATCCAGCGTATCCTTTGCAGCTTCTCTGCTGTGTATTACCACAGGAAGACTTACATCACGGGCGAGTGAAAGCTGTGTTTCAAAACAAACTTTCTGCTCTGCCTTTTTCTCCGGCTCATAGTGGTAATCAAGTCCTATCTCTCCTATTGCCACCACTTTATCTGACATGGCAAGTCCCCTAAGCCTCTTCATATTGCCATCTGTGTTTTCATTTACCGCATCAGGATGAAGACCCACTGCCGCATATATAAACGGATACTTTTCAGACAGCCTGACTGCTTCCTCAGAACTTTCCATATCCGCACCTATATCAGTTACATATCCTATACCATTATTTTCAAATGAAGACAGGAGTTCATCCCTGTCTTCATCAAAAGCTTTATCATCATAATGTGCATGACTGTCAAATATCATACCATTCCTCATTTCTGAGCGATTTATCGCTCTGTAAATACTAGCAAATCTCTGAACCTGCAATTATATCTTTATCTACTGTAAGTACAGACAGATTTCCTGCATCATCACCTGCTGCCAGTATCATACCCTGTGACTCTACACCACACAATTTTGTCGGCTTGAGGTTAGTTATAACAGCCACTTTCTTGCCAACCATTTCTTCCGGCTTGTAGTACTGTGATATACCTGACACAATCTGTCTCACCTCATCACCTACTCTTATCTGCGATACGAGAAGTTTCTTTGACTTCTTCACAGGCTCACATTTTAACACTTCACCCACACGTATCTGTATCTTATCAAAATCTTCTATAGTTATCTCTTCTTTCGGCTCTACCTCCGGATATTTTACAGGTGAATTCTTTTTCTTAAATTCCTCTGCCTTCTCAAGAACTTCATTCACGTCAAGTCTTGCAAAAAGGATTTCAGGTGTCTCAGTCACCTTATTTCCTGAAGGATATTTTCCAAATGTATCCATATCTTCCAATGCTCTCTCAGTTGTATTTAACTGTGCAAGTATCTTTTCTGATGTCTCAGGCATAAACGGTTTTAACAAAGATGCACCGATAGTAATTCCTTCTATAAGATTATAAAGCACTGTCTCAAGACGAGGCTTTGTAGCATCATCCTTTGCAAGAATCCACGGTGTAGTCTCATCAATATATTTATTGCATCTCTTGAACATTGTGAAAATCTCTGTGATGGCATCTGCAACCCTTAGCTTATCCATCTTCTCTGCCACTTTTCCCGGTGTAGCAAGAACTACTGACTTAAGGTCTGCATCCACATCTTCTTCCACACCTGTATTATTCACAACTCCGCCAAAATATTTATTTGACATTGAGATTGTTCTGTTTACAAGATTTCCAAGTGTATTTGCAAGATCAGAATTTACTCTCTCTGTTACGAGTTCCCATGTTATGACTCCATCATTTTCAAACGGCATCTCATGAAGAACGAAATATCTTATGGCATCAACGCCAAATACTTCTACCAGATCATCGGCATATATTACATTTCCCTTTGATTTACTCATCTTGCCGTCGCCCTGCAATAACCAAGGATGTCCGAATATCTGCTTAGGAAGCGGAATATCCAGCGCCATGAGCATGATAGGCCAGTATATCGTATGGAACCTTAAAATATCCTTGCCGATAAGGTGTAAATCTGCCGGCCAGTACTTCTCATATAATTCGTCGCTGTTTCCATCAAGGTCATAACCAAGTCCGGTGATATAGTTTGATAACGCATCAAGCCATACATACACTACATGCTTGTCATCGAAATCTACAGGTATTCCCCATTTAAATGATGTTCTTGATACACAGAGATCCTGAAGTCCTGCAAGAAGGAAGTTATTCATCATCTCATTTTTTCTCGACTCAGGCTGTATAAATTCAGGATGTGTATTTATATGTTCTATAAGTCTGTCTGCATATTTTCCAAGTTTTAAGAAGTAAGCCTCTTCCTTTGCCGGCTGACATTCTCTTCCGCAATCAGGACACTTGCCGTCAACAAGCTGTGATGCCGTGAAGAATGATTCACAAGGTGTACAATACATTCCTTCATAAAATCCCTTATATATATCACCCTGGTCATAAAGCTTCTTAAATATTTTCTGAACCTGTTTCTCATGATAATCATCTGTTGTTCTGATAAACTTATCATATGAAGTATTCATAAGGTCCCATATGCTCTTTATCTGTGAAGAAATATCATCTACAAATTCCTTAGGTGAAATTCCTGCCTCTTCGGCCTTAAGCTCTATCTTCTGACCATGCTCGTCTGTTCCTGTCTGGAATCTTACATCATATCCCTGCTGTCTCTTAAATCTTACAATACTGTCTGCCAAAACCACTTCATATGTGTTACCGATATGTGGTTTTCCTGATGTGTAAGCTATCGCTGTTGTAAGATAATACTTTTTCTTTTCCATTTATTATTAACCGCCTTTCTGTCACTTAATATCTGTAAAATAAAAATTGCTCATTTAATAATACATTTTTTTTGTGGATTTTGCAACAATATCTAAGGTATATTTCTCTTATGCGCGCTGTCGAGATATTCAAGAAATTCTTTTTCAGGCAACGGCTTTGAAAAATAATATCCCTGAAGGTATTCACATCCCATGGCTGTAAGTGCCTCCATCTGTTCCTTCGTCTCAACTCCTTCAGCCACTATTTTCAGATTAAGTTTCTGAATCATTGACACGCTGCTCTCCAATACGGTTCCCGCTTTTTCATTATCAAAAGCTGACCATACTATTCCTTTATCCATCTTAATGAGATGGAACGGAAGATTAATTATATAATTTATATTAGAATATCCTGAACCATAATCATCAAGTGAAAATGCTATGCCGCGTTCCACAAGGTTCTGCATATTTTCATTCATGACATCTGCCGAATTAGATGAGGCCGTCTCCGTCACTTCAAGATTAATCTGTCCCGGCTCAAGATTGTATTTCTTTACTATATTTTCAATTCTTTCCACCATATCCTGTTTCATACATTCTACCACAGACACATTTATCTCTATGAACTCTATACCTCTCTCCCGCAGATTATTCTCCATCATAAAATTACAGACCGATTCAAGAACAAAATTTCCGATTCTCACTATCGAACCGTCCGACTCTGCTATAGGTATAAATTCATCCGGCGGAATATATCCAAGTTCATCATCTTTAAGCCTTACCAGTGCCTCAGCCGACAATATAGCCTTTTTCTTTGTTGAATAGATAGGCTGATAATACACTTGAAGCGTGTTATTTCGTATTGCCTTATGTACTGCATGTCTTATGGCATTTCTCCGCCTTACATAACTTCCGTTTATATCTTTGGCATACAATACCCTGCTGCCACCCTCATGTATCTCTTTTGCTATATAATCAGAGCACTGCAAAATGTCATCCACATTATCAAAATCTTCCGGACATTTTATCAGACACACATCTACGTCCACAGGAATCTCAACTTCTCCACACACCCAGACTTTATCACATTTTTTTACAATCATTTCAGCCACATGTCTCATTTCACGCCTCATGCTGAATGAAAGAAGATAGAACTCATTTTCTGAGATTCTGTACATGGTCATGCCATTTTCCGCACCGATTCTCTTAACTTCTCCTACAAACTGAGACATAAGTTTATCCAGTGCATCCACACCAAATGTTTTCTGAAGAAATTCCCAGTCATCTATAGAGACAACTATTATATTGAAGTTATTTTTAGATTTAAAATTTATCTTTGCCTTTTCAATAAATGAATTTTTATTATATATTCCAAATTCTTTATCCATCATTTCTTCCGGACTCTGTATTCCAAGATATAAGACCACCATACTTAATGCCCGTCCGAATGATTCCACCAGAAGTCCCGGTTCAAATATCTGTATGGCTGATGATAACATGATAATTATCGCAAATGCATACAACGATATTCTTTTATATAAATTAAACAGTCCGTTATATAACTGGATATAAATAACTGCCACAATATAATAAAATACCGACTGTATATAAACATACATCATCCCCGGTCCGATGGTAAACTGCCCGTCTTCCGCAACACTGAACAATATATTGGAATATGGATTAATTGCAATGATAATATACATGATTACTGCCGGCACAAGAAGCACATATCCAAAAACCTGTCTTCTTATTTTATATATTCTCTCTGTTATGACAAGATTATAAAATAAAAATAATACCGGTATTGCACAATAGAATATCAGATATGCATACACAACCATCTGAAGCATCCACTCATCAAGTTCTAATATTCCGTTTAGCCCCATTCCCCTGACAAGATTACACACTGATGCTCCAAGAATAAGCCACATCATCAATATAAATATTTTGTTGTGAAGATTAGGAATGTTTTTCTTCATATAAAACGTCAAAATACCCACTGACAATATGGCAATCGCACAGATATCAAAATATATTACACTTTGCAAAAAATTCACCTCCAAATTTCAACTATCTCTATTTTATATTTTACTATATATTTAATAAAGATTAAAGTATTTTCAGTCATTTTCAGTCATATATTTTAACAAGTTCAATATAAGGATTTACAATGAATTTCAAATTTTTAAAGAAAATATTTCTACCTTCATCCATCCTGATTATCCTTCTTACAGTTACCTTTTTTACACTGTATAAAAACCATCGTCCGGAAAAAGAAAATATTTCTGAGGACTGTAAGAAATTCGACACTCTCACCTCATATTTATTTAACAGTTCCCTCATGGATAATTCCGTAAACCTGCATGCACTTATCTCAGACCCTGCCGCATACGGACTTGATAATGTCCCCGTCACCCTCGGCAGTCTGTCTGTTGATGAATTTAAGAAATACAATCAGAGTTTATGCGATGTTCTGCAACAGCTTAACGCAATTAACCCCGATTGTCTCACCTCTGACAGACTGCTTACGTATAATATTCTGAAAACCAGATACACTGATACACTGATGTACTGTGACTATTACCTTTTAGATGAATATCTTGGCAGCAATAGCGGTCAGCAGAATCTTCTGCCTGTATACCTTGCCGAATACTCTTTTGGTTCTGAGAAAGATATTAAAGACTATCTTGAAATCTTAAGATTATCTCCGGACTTTTTTGACAGTATTCTTGAATTTGAAAAAGTAAAAGCTGACTCAGGCACATTTATGAATGAATTTCAGGCAGACAATGTAATAAATCAATGCAGCGAATTTCTCTCTGACACAGCCAATCATTATCTCATACAGACATTTAACGAGCGAATCGACCGGACAGATCTGTCAGAAGAATCAAAAGATTCATACAAATCCCTAAACATTGAATATCTTAATACATATTTTTTTCCATCCTACAGAAAAATATCTGATACTATGTGTGAGTTGAAGCAATACAGTAATAATGCCGGTGGTCTCTGTAATTATGAAAATGGTAAAGTATATTATGAGGGACTTGTGCGGGCAAAAACCGGCTCTGCCAAAAATGTTACTGAAATACAGCAGATGCTTGAAAATGCACTGGCACAGGATATCATAAAAATACACGATATATACAACTCAGACAACTCTGTTGAAAACAGAATTAGGGATTTTTCACCATCCTACGCTGACACCGGCTCTATTATAGAAAATCTGTATAATGATATACAGGTTTATTTTCCGGCACCTGCCGTCACACACAAAGATGTCACCATACACGAAGTTCCCAAATCCATGGAAAATCATGAATCACCCGCCTACTATCTGTCACCGCCCATAGACTGTATCACCCGCAACTCTGTATACATTAACAATCTGTATTACAAAGATGCCACCCCCGACCGTTTAATTCCGGTGCTGGCACACGAAGGATTTCCGGGACATCTGTACCAGACCACATATTTCAGAAACACCTCACCTGATAACATCCGGCTCATTCAGAGTTTTCCAGGTTATTCAGAAGGATGGGCTACCTACGCTGAAACGTATTCTTACGGACTAGCCGGTCTTGATAACGCTGCTGCCGAGTACAGCTCTGCCTTCACCACCCTGTCCCTTGAACTTTATTCATTATTTGATATATACACCAACTACCGCGGATATACGCTTGAACAGCTTATGGAATACGGAAGTTCATGGGGACTTGATAAATCCCAGTGTATCAAAATCTACCATGCAGTCATAGAAAGTCCCTGCGATTATCTTCAATATTCTGTCGGTTATCTTGAAATTCTTGAACTCCGGAATACTGCCATGGAACAGCTCGGTGATACATTCTGCATAAAAGATTTTCACAAATTTCTGTTAGATACCGGTCCGGCACAATTTGAAATCATCCGTGATGAAATGCTTAATCTGATAAATACAAAATCGGGCAGGTCTAAACCTGCCCGATTGTATACATAATGTTATTTTACTTTCGCTGTTATCGGAGATGTACAATTTGAATTAATTGTCACTCCACCATATGTTCTCACCGATCTCATCTTAAAGTAATATCTCTTTCCTTTCTTAAGATCTGAGACATTATGATAATCTTTATTAGGTGAAATATCTAAAAGCTTTTTATATTTTCCACTCCTTGATGTAGCATAGAATATCTGATATTTACTTACTCCCGGAGCTTTAACCCAATTGAATCTTAAGCTTCCCGGTGTAGAATTATCTACTGAAAATCCCGTGACTTTACCCGGTCCTGCAATACCGGCTTTTGTCGCAGTAAGTATCGTATATACCACACCATTATTTTCTCTCATTGTAGCATACAGTCTGTATTTGTACACTACTCCCGGCTGCACATTTAAGTCAACATATGAATTTGTCTTTGTAGTTGCAATCTTCATATATTTTCCGGCAGCTGCATCATACTTGTATACCTTATATGATACTGCATTATTCATTGCACTCCAGTTAAGGCTTATACTGTTTTTAGTCAACTGTGCCGCATCCAGATTTGCCGGCTGCGGTGCATATGTAGTCACCTTTTTATTCTCTGAAAACTGACCGAAATATTCCACTCCGCCTATTCCTGTGTATGCACATACCTTATATATGTATGTCTGACCGTTCATTAAACTACTGTCCTCAAATCTTGTTCCTATGGTAACTGCTGCCCTGAAATACTTCTTGTCTCCCTGTTTTTTTCTATATACTATATATCTTGTTGAACCCGGCACCGCACTCCATGTTACCTCTGCCTTCTTACCGCTCAGTGCCTTAATTTCCACATTCTGAGGTGTTCCAAGATATACACCGTCCACATTCATATCTATGTTCTTTTTATTTGAAAGATTATACTGTCTTCCTGAATACCAGTAATTCATATCTACTCTTGTAGCTATTCCCGGAACAGAGCCATCTGAAGAGAACTGCCACATTTTATATACACCGCCATATTTACACACATCATTGTACTGCGCTACCCATTTAGGCCATGCGTTAAATCTGGCATCTGTCAGATAGAAATTGAACCAGTTCGTATTTGCATATATTCCTACCTTATATCCCGCACTCTGTATCTTGTCGCAGAAAGTCTGTGCCATATCACCTTTTACCGATGCAGGTACAGTTCCCGTGGTTGGTGCATCTTCCATGTCATAATACACAGGAAACTTAAGATTATATCCCTGTATAAGCCTTAACACATGGTCAGCCTCAGACGATGCCTGTGCCGTACTTGTGGCATATGAATAAATATATACACCAAAAGGTATACCCAGTCTCGTACACTCATTTGCATTTCTGTACCACTTCTCATCATCCTGACTTACAATGTTATCTCCATAACCTATTCTTATTATTGCGTAATCTATGTTCGGTTTTAGCGTTTCCCAATCTATATCTCCATTATGTTTTGACACATCAACCCCGAATATTCTTCCCTGTCTTGTAACTATCTTTGAGTCCTCACTGACAACTCCGACAGCATCATATGCCTTCACTTTAAAATAATATCTTGTTCTTCCATTGCTTCCCTTTATCACAACACTGTTTTTACTTCCCACATTTATAACCTTGTATCCATTATATTTCTCAGTGGAAATATATACATAATATCCTTTTGCCCCGCTTACTTTACCCCACTTGAGATAAATGGTATCCAGTTCAGGATTGTACACACTTACATTCTTCGGAGTCGAAAGATAAGTTGCCGCCTGTGTCTCATCCTTCATTCCAATACTCATCGCCACCACCATGACAAATACCGCTAAAAACCATAGAACTTTTTTCTTCATTACTTTCTCATTTCCTTTTTGTATTTTGTTAATAATATATTCTCAGAATCTTTGCACGTCATTATTTTTCGTGTTTGATGTGTCATGTGTCAAAAGTCGGTGCTCCGCACCAGCCGGACATAACATATGTGATATTGCAAGCTAGCTTGCAAATACACATATTTATGCCGGCTACCCCCGCAGGGGCTTTTGACACATAAACTGAAATATCTAGATAGATTCTAAACTTTATATAATATCCATTATCGCAAATTAATACATATTTTTCAATAAGTATTATGTGATTTTTAAAACTTTTTCTTGACAATTTTTTTTCACGGGAGTAAAATCGACACATAAAAATTAATGTTAATAAACCGATGAACAAGAAAAGTAGTTATTCAGATTGTTTTCAGAGAGCCGCCGGTGGTGTGAAGGCGGTAACATATTTTTAACGAATGGCCTTGTGAGGGTGGCTTGAAATCATTACACATGAAAGTAGACGCCAACGGGATTCCTGTCCGTTATCATAAGGATGCATATGATAGTATGTATACAAAGTGGGTATATAATATACCAATTTGGGTGGTACCGCAGAAGATATAACGGCTTTTGTCCCATATATTTATCTTATATGATAGATGTATGGACAAAAGCTGTTTTTATTTTAAATACAAGGAGGAATTTTTATGATAATACCATCATCACAGGACCTTGCCAAATATGCAGGCAAATATAATATGGTTCCAATATGTGAAGAAATCTACGCTGACGTAATCACACCGATTACACTCTTAAGGAAATTATCTTCCATCAGCAAAAATTATTACCTGTTAGAAAGTATTGAAGGTGGCTCAAGATGGGGAAGGTATTCATTTCTCGGTTTCAATCCTTTAATGCATGTTACATGTAAAAACCACACTGTAACTATTAAAAGCGGAAGCATTACAAACACTGAGACCGGTGATTCAATGGATATTTTAAGAAGACTGCACGCACAGTACAAATCACCCCACATAGATGGCATGCCTCCTTTCACCGGCGGATTTGTAGGTTATTTTTCATATGAAATGATAGGATACGCAGAGCCGAAACTCAATCTGAAAGACAGTGATTTTAATGATTTTGACCTTATGCTGTTTGACAAAGTCATTGCTTATGACCATCTCAAGCAGAAAATCAACATCGTTGTAAACACAAATCCTGATGACGGTATTCAGGGATACAACGCTGCTGTTCTTGAAATCAAAAAAATAATCGAACTGATAAATGACACCACTCCTCTTCCAAAGGCCTACGCTGAAGAAAATGTGGATTTTAAATGCAATCTTACTAAAGAGCAGTATTGCAGCATGGTTGAAAAAACCATCGACTATATACATGAAGGAGACATTTTCCAAGGTGTAATATCAAGAAGATTTGAAGCTGATTATTCTTCAAGCCTGTTAAATGCATATCGTGTTTTAAGAACAACAAATCCTTCACCTTACATGTACTTTATCCAGAGTAATGATGTACAGATAGCCGGTTCTTCACCTGAAACAATGATTAAACTTAATAAAGGAAAACTTACAACATTTCCTGTTGCCGGAACAAGACCGAGAGGCACTACATACGAAGAAGACAAAGCATTAGAAGAAGGTCTTCTAAAAGATGAAAAAGAACTTGCAGAACACAACATGTTAGTTGATCTTGCAAGAAACGATGTAGGGCGAATTGCTGAATACGGAAGTGTGTATGTAGAAGATTACATGAGCATCCACAGATTTTCAAAAGTCATGCACATTGCCTCAGTAGTATGTGGACAGATTCGTGATGACAAAGACGGTATGGATACCATCTCTTCTCTTCTTCCTGCCGGAACATTATCCGGTGCACCAAAATTCAGGGCATGCGAGATAATAAATGAACTTGAACCTGTAGCAAGAGGAATATACGGCGGTGCCATAGGTTATCTTGATTTCTCCGGTAACCTTGATGTATGCATTGCCATACGAACCGCAGTCAAAAAAGGCGACAAGGTATATGTTCAGGCGGGTGCAGGCATTGTAGCCGATTCAGTTCCTGAAAATGAATATCAGGAATGTGCAAATAAAGCCGGTGCCGTAATAGATGCAATTAAAAAAGCAAGTGAGGTGAACGACAGATGATATTACTTATAGATAATTATGACAGTTTTTCTTACAATCTTGTACAGCTTATAGGCAGCATATTAAAAGATAAAATTTCAAATGAAGAAATAAAGGTTGTCCGCAATGACGAAATCACCATCGACGAAGTCAAGGCACTTAAGCCTTCACACCTGATTCTCTCACCGGGTCCCGGCAGACCTGCCGATGCCGGTATATGTGAAGCGGTTATTCCTGAAATGATGAAAACCACACCTATACTCGGTGTATGTCTAGGTCATCAGGCAATATGCGAAACATTTGGTGCAACCATCACATATGCACAGACACTTATGCATGGTAAGAAAAGCATTATTAATATGGAAGATGATGAAATTTTTAAAGGACTGGATTCAAACGTACAGGTAGCAAGATATCATTCACTGGCAGCCGACAAAAACACCATTCCTGACTGTCTCAAAGTAATAGCTACTGCTGATGATGGTGAGGTTATGGCAGTCAGACATACCGATTATCCGGTATACGGATTCCAGTTTCATCCTGAGTCAGTTCTTACACCTGACGGCAAAAAAATGGTTATGAACTTTTTAGATATGTAAGAGTTTCGTAATTACATATAATATTTAATACATAAAAGGAGCGATTTATTATGATTAGAGAAGCAACAAAAATGGTAGTAGAAGGAATTGATTTATCATATGAAACAGCTGAGCAGGTAATGAATGAGATTATGAGCGGTGAGGCATCACAGATGCTTACTGCTGCTTATCTCACAGCTCTCAGAATGAAAGGTGAAACTATAGACGAAATATCAGCAAGTGCAGTAGGAATGAGAAATCATGCCATTCCTCTTGAAAATGACGGAGATGTACTTGAGATAGTAGGAACCGGTGGAGATGAAGCAAACTCATTTAACATTTCAACAGCATCTTCTCTCGTTGTTTCAGCTACGGGAATATCTGTTGCAAAACACGGAAACAGAAGCGTATCAAGCAAATGTGGTGCTGCCGATGTACTTGAAGCTTCCGGTGTAAATATCACTATTGAACCTGAAAAAAGTGCGGCTATATTAAAAGAAGCAGGCATCTGCTTTATGTTCGCACAGAAATACCACACAGCAATGAAATATGTTGCTCCTGTAAGAAAGGAACTCGGATACCGTACACTTTTCAATATTCTCGGACCTCTTACAAACCCTGCAAATCCTTCATATATCCTTCTCGGTGTATATGATGAATCCCTTGTTGAAACTATGGCAAAGGTTCTTGTAAAAATGGGAATTAAAAAAGGAATGGTTGTATATGGTCAGGACAAACTTGATGAAATATCATTAAGCTCAAACACAACATGTTGTGAAATTCAGGACGGCACATTAAATTCATACATTATCAATCCTGAAGACTACGGATTCACAAAATGCTCAAAGGATGACCTTGTAGGCGGTGACCCTGCAGAAAACGCAGTAATACTTAAATCTATACTTGAGGGCAAAGAAAAAGGTGCAAAACGTGATGCCGTTGTTCTCAACTCAGCAGCATGTATACACATGATTAAGGGAATCAGTTACGAAGATGCCATAAAAGAAGCCAATGAAGCTATAGACAGCGGCAAGGCTTTAAACCAGCTTAACAAATTTATCGAACTTTCAAACAAATAACAGACAGAAAGAGGTTTACATATGTCAATTTTAAATGAAATTGCAGATTACACCAGACAAAGAATTTCAGAATGTAAAAAAACAGTTTCTGACAGTGAGATGATAGAACGTGCCAAGGCTGTCAAAAGTAAGCTCCCTGCATTTACTTTTGAAAATGCATTGAAAAAAGACGGGATAAATTTTATCTGCGAAGTGAAAAAAGCTTCTCCATCTAAAGGAGTAATTGTCGAAACATTTCCATATGAAGCCATTGCCACTGACTATGAAAATGCCGGTGCTGACTGCATCTCATGTCTCACCGAACCAAAATATTTTATGGGCAATGACAATTATCTCAAAGCCATAAAATCCAAAGTAAACATTCCTGTTCTCAGAAAGGATTTTACCATCGATGAATACATGATATATCAGGCAAAATCTCTTGATGCCGACTGTGTACTTCTTATCTGCTCTCTTCTTCCTGAGGAGACATTAAAAAGATACATAGGCATTTGCGATTCTCTCGGAATGTCAGCTTTAGTAGAAGCTCATGATGAAGATGAGATAAAAAATGCCATCAATGCAGGTGCAAGAATTATCGGTGTCAATAACCGTGATTTGAAAACATTTAAAGTGGACGTTCACAACAGCGAAAGACTTCGTGCCCTCGTTCCTGATAACATATTATTTGTTGCTGAAAGCGGCATTAAGACCCACGATGATATAGAGGTTCTTGAAAATGCAAATGTAAACGGAGTACTTATAGGCGAAACGCTCATGCGCAGCAATGACAAAAAAGCCATGTTAGATACTCTGCGAAACGGAACAGAAATGAGAAATATTTAATATGAATAATATAAAGATAAAAATATGCGGTATCCGCCGTGAGGAAGATATTTCTTATATAAATAAATATATGCCTGACTATATAGGTTTTATATTTTATAAGAAAAGTTTCCGATATATCACTCCGGACAAGGCCGCAGAGTTAAAAAAATTGCTAAATCGTGATATAATGGCAGTTGGCGTTTTTGTCGATGAGACTGCCGATAATATATTGAAACTATGTAACGATGATATTATAGATATTGTCCAGCTTCACGGTAATGAATCTGCTGATTTTATCAGTTATCTGAAAGAACATACCGACAAGCCTGTTATCAGAGCCATAAGAGTACGTTCCACAGAGCAGTTAATTGATGCAGAAAAACTTCCATGTGACTATCTTCTCCTTGATACATATACAAAGGGCGATACATATGGTGGTACCGGAAAAACCTTCGACAGAGAGCTTATTCCTTCTGATTACAGACCTTATTTTCTTGCCGGAGGATTAAATGCAGACAACATAAAGCTGGCAATATCGGAATGTAATCCTTACGCAGTTGATTTAAGCAGTAGTGTTGAAAGTACACACACCATTGACGGTGTCTCACAGACGTTCAAAGATGAAAACAAGATAAAAGAAATCATTAATATAATACGTGCCATATAACTGGCAGAAAGAGAGGAACCATGAAAAAAGGTAGATTTGGAGAGTACGGTGGTCAGTATATACCCGAAACTCTCATGAACGCAGTTAAAGAATTAGATGAAGCTTATGAGCATTACAAAAATGATCCTGAATTCATAAAGGAACTTGATGATTTGTACAAAAACTATGCCGGAAGACCATCCCTTCTGTACTACGCAGAAAAGATGACCAAAGACCTCGGCGGAGCAAAAATATATCTCAAACGTGAGGATTTGAACCATACCGGTTCACACAAGATAAACAACGTTCTCGGACAGATTCTTCTTGCAAAGAAAATGGGCAAAACAAGAGTTATAGCCGAAACAGGTGCCGGACAGCATGGTGTTGCAACAGCAACAGGCGCTGCACTCATGGGTATGGAATGTGAAATATTCATGGGTAAACTTGATACTGAACGTCAGGCTCTTAACGTATACAGAATGGAACTTTTAGGTGCAAAGGTACATCCGGTATCAAGCGGTACAGGAACTCTCAAGGATGCCGTAAATGAGACTATGAGAGAAT
Source organism: uncultured Lachnospiraceae bacterium (assembly GCA_902763335.1). GTDB lineage: Bacteria > Bacillota > Clostridia > Lachnospirales > Lachnospiraceae > UBA2821. The sequence continues at coordinate 60,999 of CACWRR010000003.1, forward strand.
GGACAAAGCGTATGGATGATACATTATATGTACTCGGTTCTGTTATGGGACCTCACCCTTTCCCTACAATAGTACGTGACTTCCAGAAAGTCATAAGCAAAGAAATCAAAGAACAGATTATGGACAAAGAAGGCAGACTTCCTGATGCGGTTCTCGCATGTGTAGGCGGTGGAAGCAATGCCATGGGTGCGTTCTATGAATTTATCCCTGATAAATCTGTAAGACTTATCGGATGCGAGGCTGCCGGTCTCGGTGCAGACACACCAAAAACCGCTGCTACCATAGCAACAGGCTCTACAGGTATATTCCATGGAATGAAATCCCTGTTCTGTCAGGATAAATATGGTCAGATTGCTCCTGTATACTCTATCTCAGCAGGTCTTGACTATCCGGGTATCGGACCGGAACATGCCATGCTCCATGATACAGGACGTGCAGAATATGTGCCAATCACAGATGACGAAGCTGTCAATGCATTTGAATACCTCTCAAAAACAGAGGGTATCATACCTGCCATCGAAAGCTCACATGCTGTTGCACATGCCATGAAACTGGCTCCTACAATGAGTAAAGACCAGATTATCGTTATAAACATTTCAGGCCGCGGCGATAAGGATGTCGCTGCCATAGCAAGATACAAGGGGGTAAATCTCTATGACTAAAATATCAGACGCATTCAAAAACGGAAAAGCATTTATCGGATTCATAACAGGTGGTGATCCTGATATTGAAACTACCGAAAAACTTTTATACACAATGTCAGAATCCGGTGCAGACCTTATAGAAATCGGTATTCCATTTTCCGATCCTATCGCTGAAGGACCGGTTATACAGGAGGCAAGTGAGCGTGCACTGGCTGCCGGCTGTACAACAGATAAACTTTTCGATCTTGTTGCCAAAGTCAGCCCTAACCTTGATACACCTATCGTCTTTATGACATATATCAATCCTATATATACATACGGCAAGGAAAAATTCATGTCTAAATGTAAAGAATGTGGTATACAGGGAATTATCGTACCTGACCTTCCATATGAGGAAAAGGATGAACTTACACCTGAATGTAACAAATACGGAATAGACCTTATTTCCCTCATTGCACCGACTTCGCACGAACGTATAACCATGATTGCCAAAGAAGCCAAAGGCTTTGTATATTGTGTATCATCTCTCGGTGTAACAGGAGTACGTTCAGAGATAACAACTGACATATCAGCCATGACAGACCTTGTCAGAAAAGCAACAGACATTCCATGTGCCATCGGTTTTGGTATATCTACACCGGAACAGGCCAAAAAAATGTCGGCTGATGCTGACGGTGTCATAGTCGGAAGTGCCATTGTGAAAATAGTTGCACAGTATGGAAAAGACAGTGCAGAACATGTGGCAGAGTATGTGCGTTCAATGAAGGAGGCAATCTCTTAACATTTAATAGTGACAAAATCACAATCATAATGTCGGCACGCTCCCGCTGCCGCCGATTGACAGCGGTACATAAGAGAGTGTATTCTATGGATATATAACAATGAATTGCCATATACCATAGAATACACACTCTAAGTGCCGGTCATCGTCGAAGCACCTCCTTATATGATTGTGATTTTGACCACAAATTTATTAAGAGATTACCTCTTGTGTTATGGGTTAAAAAAAGCCCCAAGGTCAACCTATAAGATGCAAGCATCTTTAAGTTGCCTTTGGGGCTTTTATTTGTTATTTCTGTCTTATAATAAGTGTGCTCTTATTTCCTCGCCTGATAATGGGCTTAAGTAAGCAGGAGCGATATCGAATACTGTCTTACATCCGTTTACACCCTCGTTGTGTAATCTGTTTACTGCTCTTGCGTATGCAAGTATAACAGATGATGTAAACTCAGGATTTGAATCAAGTTTAAGACTGTACTCTATGACATGCTTATTCTCTTTATTCCATCCTGTTACTCCTGTACGGAAAACAAATCCGCCATGTGGTATTCCGCTGTGGTTTGCCTTAAGTTCTTCTTCTGATATAAAATGAACTGTTGTATCATAATCAGCAAAGTAGTTAGGCATATTCTTTATAGTCTCTTCTATCTTCTTTAAATCAGCGCCCTCTTCTGCTACTACAAAACACTCTCTTAAATGCTTCTGTCTTGTAGTAAGTTCAGGATTTTCACCGTTTCTTACTGACTCTAATGCACTCTCAACCGGAATAGTGTACTGCTTGCCGTCTTTTACGCCTTCAACACGTCTTATAGCATCTGAATGTCCCTGACTTACACCCTTGCCCCAGAATGTATAATCATTTCCTTCCGGAAGTACAGCATTTGCATACAGTCTGTTAAGGGAGAACATTCCCGGATCCCATCCACATGAAATAAGTGCTGTATGACCGCTCTCTTTTGCTGCCTTATCAACATTTGCAAAATGCTCAGGAATTCTTGCATGTGTATCAAAACTGTCGATAACGTTAAAATATTTTGCATACTCAGGTGTCTGTTTTGGAAGGTCTGTAGCACTTCCTCCGCATAATACAAGTACATCCACCTCATCCTTATGCTCCAATATGCTATCCACATTGTATACATTTACATTCTCTGTGAGAATCTTCACATCCTCAGGATTTCTTCTTGTGAATACTGCTGTCAGTTCCATGTCGTCATTCTGTTTTATGGCACATTCAATACCTCTTCCGAGATTACCATAACCTAATATACCTACTCTCATCTTTTTCCTCACATTCCTTTTAGTATTTTATAATAAAGCAGTTATCCTACTTTTAATCTGAACTTTTGTGCTTCATGCTCTGTGGAAATTCTCTCTATATGAGCACCAAGTGCCGTAAGTTTATCCTCGAACTTCTCATAGCCTCTTTGGATATATACTATATCATCGATAACCGTAAATCCTTCAGCCGCAAGTCCGGCAATTACAAGAGCAGCTCCGGCTCTTAAATCAGGTGCGCTTATCCTTGCACCAAGATATTTATCCACACCTGTTATGATAGCTGTATTTCCCTCTACCTTAACATTTGCACCCATCCTTGCAAGCTCATCTACATATTTAAATCTGTTTTCAAATATACTCTCTGTAACAATGCTGATGCCTGATGACAGTCCCAGTGTAACTGCTATCTGTGGCTGCATATCCGTTGGAAATCCCGGATATGGAAGAGTCTTTACATGAGTTGACTTTAACTGGTCAGGTCCGATAACTCTTACTGCGTCATCATATTCCTCTATACAACATCCAATCTCAAGCAATTTGGCCGTAATAGCCTCCAAATGCTTAGGTATAACATTCTTTACAAGAACATTTCCCTTTGTGGCTGCTGCCGCAAACATAAATGTTCCCGCCTCTATCTGGTCAGGTATAACAGAATACTCTGTACCGTGAAGTTTCTCAACACCTTTAATTCTTATGACATCCGTACCTGCACCCTTAATATTTGCCCCCATACTGTTAAGCATATTTGCCACGTCAACAACGTGCGGTTCCTTAGCTGCATTTTCAAGTATCGTACTGCCCTGTGCAAGTGCTGCTGCCAGCATAACATTAATAGTGGCACCTACTGATACCACATCCATATATATATGATTGCCTATAAGCTCATCTGCAGATGTCATAATCATGCCGTGCTCAATATCCACAGTTGCCCCAAGTGCTTTAAATCCCTTTATATGCTGATCTATCGGTCTGCTTCCTATATTACATCCACCCGGAAGTGCAACCTCAGCCTTGTTAAATTTGCCAAGCAAAGCTCCAAGAAGATAATAAGAAGCTCTGATTTTCTTTATATATTCATAATCAACAGTTACAGAATGTATGGAACTGCTGTCTATCTCTACACAATTTTCTGTTCTGTGCACAACCTTTGCACCTATTCCCTCTATAGCCTGAAGAAGTACGTTTATGTCTCTTACGTCAGGAAGATTATCTATAACCACCTTATCATCTGTCATAATTGCAGCCGCAACAATAGCAAGTGCTGCATTTTTTGCACCACTTATTTCAACTTCTCCTACAAGAGGCACTCCGCCTTTTACAATATACTGTTCCATTATTCCACCTCGAAATATACTATTTCTATCTATCATCAATATTATTATATGTTCAATTTCTTTTATTTGTAATAACAAAATAGGATATAAAATAATCTTTTATTCTATATCCTATAATTATGATTATAACACAATGAAGTCATTTGTAAATTAGTTTTTATCTTTTATTTAAATCTTAGCAAAAATGATGAAATTTAATTTTTCATAGGTTTTTGAATTGTAAAAAATGTTGAACATTTTAGTTCAGATAACTGAACGGATCAACCGCTGTTCCACCTACTATTATCTCAAAATGAACGTGCGGTCCTGTACTGTCTCCCGTATTTCCGCTGAGTGCCACTCTGTCTCCCTGTGCTACCGTATCCCCTACAGATACAAGCACTTTGCTTAAATGTCCGTATCTTGTATGAGTTCCGTTTGAATGTGCTATCTCTACGCAGTATCCATATCCGCTGAACCATCCTGCTCTTACTACACGTCCGCCGCATGAAGCATTTATGGCTGTTCCTATAGGACATGCCCAGTCGATACCTTTATGCTGTCTTCCCCATCTCTGGCCGAAACCTGATGTAAATGTTCCGCCTGCCAATGGCTTTATAAAAGTAGGAGGTACCATCGTTCCCTGCTCTATAACTCTCGGTGTCGACTCCTGAATGACACTTTCACTTACTATCTCTCTTGAAGTCTCTGAACCGTTCTGATATGTAACAAGTGCTGTTACCTGTCTCTGTCCCGGAGTTCCTTCATTAAGAACCGTTGTCTCGTTTGTATATTTATTATCATTGTATACATACTGTACTTCTGCATTGTATGTCTCCTGATATGTCTGCTGTTCCTTAACGATAACCGATAACTCAGGCTTAGGAACCGTAACTGTTATCTGGTCTCCTATACCTATAACTGAATCTGCCGTAAGTCCCGGATTCATTCCAAGGATTTCTGCCATATACAGATTGTACTTCTCAGCAATCGAAGAAAGGCAGTCACCCTCTGCAACTACATATACCTGACTTTCCTCCTTATCTTTTGTAACCTCATCTATAGCAGTCTGAAGGTCAGATATCTCTGATTTGTCAGTGTATGTCTCAAGCACCTGTATATCCTCTGCAAATGAAACTGATTTCACTCCGTCAGCATTATCCTCTGCAACCTCTTTATTCTCCGCAGCGTTCTGTGTCTCATCTGACACTCCGTCAGCAGATGCCATAACCATTCCTGCATTCTTAGCTTCAAGCTGTGAAGTATACGTCTGTGCTGTCAGGTATGCGTAAGCATTTGCATTTTCCTCAACAAGTCCTATCTGGAACTTATTATCAGCATCATACTGTGATTTAGCCGCACTTAAAAGCTTTATTACCTCTTCCTCTGAACCGAGTGTTACCGTGAAATCATTTATATTGACCACATATGCTTTCTGCTTGTCGTCATTCTGGGCAGTCTCAGACTTTAATGTCTTATACATTTTATCTTCGAGCTGTTTTTCATCCATTCTCTTACCGGTTATCCGGTCTTCTGCCTTTATATCAAGATTCTGCTCTATATATACCATCTCGTCAGATTCAGAATTCACTCTGAGTCTTGCAGCCTTAAGGGCATCCTGTATATCGCTCTCATTTGAAGCTGATCCTATCTCAACTCCGTTCAATGTAGCTACATAATACCCGCCCATTCCCTTTGCATGGGTGTGCATCCACGGAAAAGCCACCAGCATGGCAAATCCTATTGCTGTCGCAGACGCTATATAAGTTATTCTTATTTTCTTTCTATACTTTGTATGATTGAACATCGAAAACACCTTCTATATTAATAGTTAATTATTGTTTAAATCATTGTAATATTTTTGTAACAATATTGATTTTAACAATAAATTTAATATTTGTAAAGGACAAATATTTTTTAGAACATATATTTTATATTGTTTTACTTATTTCAACGGCTGCATCATCAGACGATATCACTCTGCCATCAGTTATACAGCTTTTTATCACATCTATTGCCTCCCTGTGAAGCTCATGCCCTGAGGTACTTCCGCACAAATCTTCAATAACCCTGCACTCCACCACATCATTATAGCAATCGTACACACTGTGCAGAACGCAGCATCCCGTATTCACCCCGGCAAAATATATCATGTCATATCCATTATCGCTTACGAATTTCTTCATCTCATCGTTCCAGCAGGAATATTTATCTTTTAAAAATTCTCTTTTAATATACGGTTTTAATATGGATGACACTTCCGTCTCCTCTGTTCCTTCCATACATTCTTTCCATCCTTCAAACCTGTAGCATGCCGTATTTTCATGGTTTATATATCTGGTGGCAACTACATCTTTTATACCGGATTTTTCTATAAATCTCTGTATTTTATCATCTATTCTCTTTGTATTCTCATTTATAAATGCTTTTTGCATATCTACTATAATAAGTAAGTTCTTCATTTTATCCTCATTCCTCCGGCAAACTATTTCTTTACTTCATTTACAAGTTCATTTCCATTATCCACTGCAAATATATTTTCCATCGTCTCTATGGCAATTGCCTGCATCGCTTCAGTTGTAAAATATCCCTGATGGGATGTAACTATTACATTTGGAAATGTCATGAGTCTTGCAAGATTATTATCCCTCATTATCTCATTTGACCTGTCCTCATAAAACACATCCGCCTCTTCCTCGTATACATCAAGTCCTACGCCGGCTATTTTCCCGGGAACCAGTAATGCATCTATCAAATCCTCCGTCTTTATAAGCCCTCCTCTTGACGTATTTACAATATATACTCCGTCCTTCATTCTGTCAAAGCTTCTCTTATCAAGTATATATTCCGTCTCTTTGGTTAACGGGCAGTGAAGACTTATAACATCTGACTTTTCAAGCAATTCATCAAGCTCTACGTATTCTACTCCCAGTGACGGATTCGGATACAAATCATAGGCAAGTACCCTCATGCCAAATCCCTTTGCAATATTTATCATAGCCTGTCCTATTCTTCCGGTACCGATTATTCCTATTATTTTACAATACAGGTCCGTTCCCATCAGACCATTTATATTCATATTAAAATCCCTTGTTCTCAGGTAAGCCCTGTGTGTATGTCTGTTTATAGTCATCAATAATGCTACTGCATACTCTGCCACCGCCTCCGGAGAATATCCCGGTACATGCAATACCTTAATCTTTCCCTTTGCCGCTTCCAGATCCACATTATTATATCCGGCACACCTCATATATATAGTCTCAATTCCTATGTCTGCCAGCTCATTTATTACATCACCGTCAATATTGTCATTGACAAATGCACACACACCATTGCATCCTGCTGCCAGACTCACCGTCTCTATACTGAGTTTTGACTCAAAAAAAATGAATCTGTATCCATACTCCTCACCTAAAGGCTCAAACCAGATTCTGTCATAAGGCTTTGTACTGAAAAAAGCTATATTTACCATTTCATTATCCTCCTGTAATGTTTAATAGTCAATATAGCTTTTCCCGTATTTATATCGGTTTATTCAGTTTTTATTTATTTTCCCACTTTTTGGATTTCATTTTCCCTGAATGAATATTCCTTGCGAAAATCCTTGACCGCAAACAGTTCCTTATGAATATCCTGCATCTTTATATCTGTCTCATATATTACAGTTGCACACTCTGCAAGCTGTTCAACTATCTCTACCTTGTCTTCCTTAAACTTTTTATAATGAATCTGATGCTCAAGACTTGCCCAAAAATCCATGGCAATAGTCCTTATCTGCACCTCAACCTTCATCTTTCTCTTTCCTGTTGATAAAAATATCGGAACCTCAAGAACAAGGTGGAGACTTCTGTACCCGTTAGGCTTAGGATTTTTAATATAGTCCTTTCTCTCCAAAACCGTTATATCATCCTGTTTTGTGAGCATTTCTGCAACAGAATAAATGTCATCTATAAACGGACATATCACTCTGACACCCGCTATATCATGCAGAGACTCCATTATGCTGTCAAGTGTTATCTCATATCCCCGTCTCTCCATCTTCTCGTATATACTCATAGGTGATTTAATTCTCGATTTGATACTCTCTATAGGATTTCTGCTCTTATTTGCCTGAAACTCCTCATTTAACACCTCAAGTTTTGTACGAATTTCTTTAATTGCACATTCGTACCAACACATCATTTCCGTAAATTTATCGGCAGCACTTATCAATTCCTCCGGAGTATCACCTACAGTATATCTGTTAAAAAACTCCAATCCCAAATACTGATTCATTTTGATTAAATACCTTCTTTCCGCCATACTTTATAACTATGTTTAGTGTCTCTCTTTACACAGTACAATGAATCATCCGCATGCTTAAGCAAATCTGAAATCATACTTACATGCTTTGCCTCATCAACAGCTATTCCTATAGAACATGAAAGCTTATTCTCATCCGGTATCTTAACTTCTCTGCCTACTGTTGATGTTATCTTATCAGCAAATGCATCATTATCTTTAAGTTCTTCAAATATTGCCTGCGCAACTTCTTCTCCATAGTACTTGTTTACATTTTCCACAACTATAACAAATTCATCTCCGCCGTATCTTACGACATATCCACTCTTGCCAATTATTGTTGTAAAAAGATTTGCAAATTCTTTTAACACCATGTCACCCACATCATGTCCGAACGTATCATTACAATACTTGAAATTATCCAAATCTATATACATAACAGTAATATATTGCTCAACACTCAGATCGGAACCTGCATTATCTATCTTCTCATCGACAATCTTATTAAATCCCTGTCTGTTAAGAAGCCCGGTAAGATTATCAGTCTGTGCCAGATTCTCTAAGAGCATATTTTTAGCCTTAAGCTCCCTGTTCATCTGACCAATCTGTATCCTTGCATTTGCCCTGTATATTTCATTCATGAGCTGCCTTAACGCAAACTTAAGAATACTAAGATCAGACTCATTTAACATAACTTCAGTAAAACTGAAATTCTCATACATAATCTGGTATGTTATAAATACAGTCCGAAGTTCATCCTGTGAAAATACCGGTATACCAATCATTGATACCACCGTATTCATTCCAAAATTCTGAATAATGTCCTTGTATTCCTCAAAACTGCTGTCAATTCTTGTAACAACAAAATTTGACTTCCTGTCCTCAAAAAATTTAACAATATTGTTAAGCTTCTCATCACTCAGATTAATTTCTTCATCACTGTACTTAATATCAATATTTTTATTCTTGTCTATATTAAAAAACAAAATACGGTCAAGTCCAAAATTATTTCTCAATGTAGTCATTGCAGTATTGACCAGTTCTTTCTCTGTTAAATCTGCTCCGATAAACATTTCCTGCCAGTTTGATAAAAAGTCAAGATTTCTGTTTTTCTCTGTAAGTTCTCTCTCTGCACCGAGACGTTTTGCCATTAAGAAAATTGTATCTAAATCTATATTTATATCAAGTGCAAATGTTGATTTCTTAATCTTCTTATTGTCAAGCAGCATCTTCAACTTCATTGCTGAAAAATCATTTTCATTTTCCTTACTGAACTTAATACAATCCTCAAGTAACTGCTTTCTTTCCTCTTCCATGCCTTCATTTCTAAGCACTTCAGACATCTCAACAGCCAGCATATAATATGACACATACATACTTCCACTGGAACGTCTCATATGAAACTCAGCCTGCCTGTACGCCTTTAAAGCTTCTTTATACATTCCTTCTTTGCTGCTTATAAGTCCCTTAACAAAGCAATAATAGAATAAATCATCATCCCAGAGGTCATATTTAGGCTTGTCATCCGGTTTAAGAATATGTCTGAATATTCTCTCCATCTTTTCCATATATATCTGTGTCTTATATCCGTTACCCAGCTTAAAATTGCATATAGCAGCTATACCGTACAATTTAGATCTGTTACATACTCGCGGCTTGTACACACCATAATTGTCAAGAATCTGAATAGCTTCTGTGATGCAAATACAACATTTCTTATAATCTTCAGCCATAAGTGAATTGATACTCATATTATAAAATGTTTCACTTACCATCTCAGGTTCATTTAATTTATAAAATATTTCCAATGCCTGATTATAATATATGTTAGCCTGCTCAAAATCCTCTCTGACCATTCTGTTATAGCCAAGACCATTATAAATATTTGCCTCTTCTGCCTTTCCATTCAACCTTCGCAATACATCGATACACTTCTTATAATTTCTGTCTACCTCATCAATATTGCCGACCACAGAATAAAGCATTGCACATTTCCTGTAAGCATCCATAAGAAACTTATCATTTTCATTTCTCTTTATAATCTCAAGTCCCTTTTTAAAATACTTAAGATTTCTCTCCGGATACTCTCCAACATAATATTCCTTACTCTGCTCATAAGCATAAATGTATATATATGCCAGATGATTATAAAATCCTCTTCTCTCCACTTCCGCCGTAAATTCATCATCTACAAGACTCTTTACACCATCCATGTCTATAATGACCGTTGTAAATCCTTTAAGTTGTACTATAACGATAAGAAGCCTTGCTATAAATACTCTGTAATCATCGTGCATTTTTTCTGCAATCTGCTTACACTTCTTTGCAAGCATCATTGCACTAACGCCCTGACCAAGATATAACTGCGCCATACACATGGCATAATTACAGTTAAAATCAACAATATCGGACTCTATACCTATATTTTTTATATTGTCGCATATCATCAGTGAACTCTGATATTTTCCCGCATAAAGATATGCAAATGCATACAGTTCAAAATATCTCACCTTAAGTTCCGGACTCACATATACCTTATCAATCTTGATTTTGTGATAAATATCCCCAAGATAATAAAGTGCCTGATCAAGCGCAAGTGTATGTATCATCGTATATATCTTTCCTATATACTGCTCAAAATTGTCAAAATCAAGAACAAAATAATTCTTTTCGTATTCAGTATACATGATGTCTTCATCGTCACTGTACATGGCTATACCGACATTTTTTTCTTCAACATTTTTAATAAATTCATCCCATATTCCACTCATATAACCATGTATGCCAACCGTACTGTCATATGTACAGAGTAAAGATATCTGCTCAAGTTCACTATTATTAATTATTGAATTCAAATACTGTATTGTAGAATATCCTGCAAGATGAATCCTCTCAAGCACTATAAGTACCTTTCCCATGCCTGCTGCATACTGAAGTATACTTGTAATGGACATCATAAGCCTTTTTAAATCATATTCACGCTCCCCCATGATAATAGGCTCTTTTCTCACACATTTTCCCCGTCTTATGTATTCGCACAACATCTCCCTGTGTAATGCATATACCTGACACTTCTCCATGAACTCTTCAGGACTTTTCTCTCCGCTTTCCTCGTATATTTCCTTAATCCACTGAAGAAATGGTTCATATGCATCATGCATCACATCAGGGGTAAATTCATGGTACAATACCTTTATTCCCTCATTGTCTTTAACACAGTCACGTACCCTCTCTTCTGTTATATGCCAGACATTGTTGCTCTTTATAACTATTGTATCCTGTCCCATATTATCTGCACCGAGAATCAATGCATTAATAAGATTTTTCACATCACTTGTATTCATATTTCCACCTCATGTATTATAGATATTTTATTTCTCCACTATATCTTCATACTTTCCTGCCGTCACTTTTACCAGATCAAAAGGATTAATAATTATCTGTGAACCGATACGCCCACCGCTTATAATTATTTTCTCATATTTTTCCGCACTCTGATGAATAACCGTCTTATATAATTTCTTCATCCCAAGCGGAGAACATCCGCCCCTTATATATCCGGTCACCGAATTAATATCTTTTACATGTATCATCTCTACGCTCTTCTCTCCAACAGATTTGGCAGCCTTCTTCATATCCAGCTCTTCATTTACCGGAAGTACAAAAACATAGTAATTTCCACTTTTTCCTTTTGTAACCAATGTCTTAAATGACTCTTCATATTTCTGTCCGAGTTTGTCCGCAATATCCATTCCGTCAACAAACTCATCACACTCATACGTGTTCACTTCATAACTGATTTTATTCCTGTCTAATATCCTCATTGCATTGGTTTTTATATCTTTATCCTTTGCCATTATTTAACCTTCTTCAAAAACATACTATATTTAATATTATACTATATTGTTGAATTTTTAACAACCTCAACTCTAACATTTTGCACTAAAAAAAGATGAACACATACCCAAAAATTGTACATGTTCACCCTTTTTAATATTGTCTCTTATATTGTCTCTTTTGTATCCTCTACATCCATATATCCTCTTATATCCATAGATACTTTCGGATCATTGTTTATAAGATTATCCCTTAATGCCTCATACTGTGCTGCGTGCGTGAAATTGTAATATGGAAGTGTATAGAATATTCCAACTAATCCTAATGTGATAGTTGATAAAATATTCCATGGAATAAATGATAAATCAAGAACAAATGTATCCCACTTTTCTCCGTCCATCATCATCTTACTTAACTCAAATGCCCTTTTTCTGTCAATATTCGGATTTTCTGCTATAATATACGGAACCATTCTGTATTCATATGCTTTAATTATTCCCGGAACAATTAAAAGCAGACTCCATAAGAAAATATATAAATCTCTCAAAAACATGGTAACAACACCGTCTATATACCCATTTGAAAATGAATATACAATCTCCCTAAAATTGACATCATCCCTGTTTAATGCAAGTAAAAAATATCTTCTCGCTCCAATTTCAATCGGATTTCTTACAAATAATCTTATTACTGTCGCAAATATAAGCACGAGAAGCATTACAACAACTCCTGCCAAAAGCAGTCCTGCAACAAACTCCTTAGGTATATTTATTTCACCTATATTATAATCAGAACCGTTATCATCAACAATACTGTTGCCATACCCTCCAAATCCGGCTCCACCTCCGCTTACAATCGCAAATATAAGTGATACTGCAACTGCAATCCATCTGCATCTTGCAAACGCTTCTTTTGCCCTCTCTTTTAATTCAATTCTTGTCCACATATCAATTCTCCTAACTGTCATATATATATTAATTTATCTAACATACTAACACTTTATTATATTATTTTCAATCCGATTTTCTTTATGTCATATAACCATCTTGTTCAAAGGAATTTATATGTAGACATTAATTTATAATCATGCTATAATTCTTATAAATTTTTAATAATTAAGGAGAATTACATATGGTAACGAAGCGTAGCATCCCTATGTGTATAATTTATACAATTATTACATGCGGAATTTATGGAATCTATTGGTTCATAGTTATGACAAATGAGTCTAATGAATTAGCACCAGAGGTAGAATGTGCATCAGGTGGCGTAGCATTTCTCTTATCAATCATAACATGTAATATATATGGATTATATTGGGCATATAAAATGGGCGAAAAGCTTGATAACGCTAAAAATGCCAGAGGTATGTACTCTGGAAACGGCGGTATCCTTTACCTTGTTTTATGTTTATTTGGATTAGGAATAATAGCCTATGCATTAATGCAGAGTGATTTGAATGCATTAGCAGAAGAAAAATTTATCTAAATTATGAAAAACAGACTAAAAAAAGTAATTGAAAATATTATAATACTTTTGATTTTAGGGACGGTTTATGCCGTCCTTTGTCTGTTTACGGGTATTGGTATTCCATGTCCGATAAAACTCATAACAGGTCTTTATTGCCCCGGATGCGGTGTATCCAGAATGTGCCTTTCAATCATAAAGCTGGATTTTCGGTCTGCATACCATTACAACCAATGTCTCTTTATATTATCTCCATTTATTATTATACTTCTTATAATAACCGGCATAAAATATGTCATCACCGGCTCAGCTAAACCCGGTATATTCATAGACATATGCCTGTATATAATTATCTTCATTCTTATATCGTTTGGAATATGGCGGAATCTGCCATAAAGAATTATTATCCCATGAATCACTCCCAAAATAATTTCATAAATAAAAAAGCCCCATAAAATGGGAGGAGCCGGTTGTCTAAAAATTGAGGGGAGGAAAGACAACCGGCGAAATATGAAAAAGATTTTAATTTAGCTGTCAAAAGATTGGGGATATCTCTTGACATTGTCTATAATACATTATAAATATGTCGAAAGTATATCGTTTATCTGAACAAAATGTGAAAATTTGTATTTTTTTGTTTTTTTATAAGCACATTTGCCTATATAATCCACGAATTAATAACATTATTATGACTTGTACATTAATTATGGATTTATTATAATTACTTTCTATCTGTTCTGTCAGCTACTTTATCTGCCACTTTATCAACTACTTTATCTGCCACAATGTTTTTTAACTTATCTATCTTATTTTCTCCACTTTCAATATACTTTTCAAGATATTTCTTCAGGTTATCTGAAAGCGAAACATGATCAGATCTCATGGCAAACATAAAACTAACCTTACTCTTATACTCCTCATTTCTTCTTCGTATAACCTCCTTAAGTTCCTCATACTTAACTTCGAGCTCATTATCAATAGCAAATTTCCTTATTCTCGCCATTATATTCATTGAGTACGCAAGATCTATGATAAATATTCCGTAAAAGAACCCAATAACAAATGAAAATGCTAAATGATCCGCCAGCCAATGAAGAGCATGTTGTATACTCTGATGTATACAAAAATAATATATAGCACTCAATACAACCCAATAGAACGTAAATTTAGGACAGATTACACCTTTTATATTACACCATTCATTTGTATAATCCCATAATTTAATCTTCATGCCCTTAATAAATATCATTCCTGCAATAAATTCTATAGCTGTTATAACTATAGCCATAACACAAAATAGAACAATTTTTCTTACTATCTCATTTTGAATAAAATCTACATTTATATGTGCCATTATATACAGTGCACTAAGACTAAATCCGTATAATGGAAGATACGGTCCCACCAGAAATCCGGGATTAATCCACTTTCTTTCCGGGTTAGCATCTGAGATAAATCGTCTGAACAAAAGTTCAAGAACCCATCCAACCAGACTTCCTATAAAAAACAAAAATGCAATAACTAAAAACTCATTCACTTTTTTTCTCTCCTTTTTTCTCTCCCTTTTTATTTACATCATTTACAATAATCTGATAAATGGCAGAAAATAATGGAATGCCAACCAATATTCCCATAATTCCAAATAATGAACCGCCAATAATAACCGCTGCAAATACCCATATTCCCGGCAACCCTATTGAACTGCCTACAACCTTCGGATATATAAGCTGAGATTCCAATTGTTGTAATATTACCAAAAATACAACAAACATTACGGCTTTAAACGGTGACTCTGTAAATATCATAATCGCACCGACAGTCCCTCCGATATATGCACCTGCAATCGGAATAAGTGCTGTACAACCTATAAATACACCTATCATTACAGCATATGGAAAACCAAATATCAACATCCCCGATATACACAATACCCCAAGTATAACTGCCTCTATAGTCTGGCCTACTATAAAATTATGAAAACTATTATCCATTATATTCAATGTATAAATTATCTTATGATTTAATTTTTCGTTTAAATATGTATCCATAAGTTTCAAAATCTGTCTCTTCAATCTTTCCTTATCAATCAATATATAAATAGAAAAGATAAATCCCATTGCAAAATTCATTACAATTGACACAATTGATGAAACATATCCAATAACTGTCTCTACGGTATTTCCAACACCTTTTGTTCCCCATGAAATAATTTTGTTTATAACCTGCTCCCAATCAACCTTATCAAAACTTACATCTTCCATTACAACATTTAATTTGTCCAACTTATTTTGAATCACATCAAATGACGATGGAATACTCTTTACCAAAACTTCTATACATGATTTTAGTTCCGGAACAATAATAACAAGAACAACGACTAAAACTAATATAATACTTCCATATGACATTATAATAGACAACGTCCTCTTATTTTTTTCCATTTTATAAAGAACTTTATCCTCATAAAATCTCATAATAATATTAACAACGTATGCTATTGCTGCCCCAATTATCAACGGATTAAGTGCATCAATCAATATACATACACACTTAATCACATTTCCCCAGTATTTATATATAATACAAACTGCAACTATTGTTATTAATGCCTTAATAAAATTCTTTTTATCCAGATTCATTAACTCACCTTTCTTATTTATATAATCAAAAAACGCTTCCAATGGTTTTCCACTGAAAGCGTTTATCTAATGAGGCATCGGGGATTCGAACCCCGGACAACTTGATTAAAAGTCAAGTGCTCTACCGACTGAGCTAATACCCCATTCATCAGAGTATCTGTTAATTCAGATTCTTCTGAAATGCCCAGTTCCGGAATCGAACCAGAGACACGAGGATTTTCAGTCCTCTGCTCTACCAACTGAGCTAACTGGGCAATTGGTATAAATTGCGGGGGCAGGATTTGAACCTACGACCTTCGGGTTATGAGCCCGACGAGCTTCCAGACTGCTCCACCCCGCGATATTTAATTTAATGGATGGAGGTGGATTCGAACCACCGAAGCAATTTGCAGCAGATTTACAGTCTGTCCCCTTTGGCCACTCGGGAATCCATCCATTTGATTGCCTAAACAACCAGAGCCGACGATCGGACTCGAACCGATAACCTGCTGATTACAAATCAGCTGCTCTGCCAATTGAGCCACGTCGGCTTATTTAATTTTATACCATAAAATGGGACCTACAGGGCTCGAACCTGTGACCCTCTGCTTGTAAGGCAGATGCTCTCCCAGCTGAGCTAAGATCCCACGATCTTTAAACGACCCGAATGGGGTTCGAACCCATGACCTCCGCCGTGACAGGGCGGCGCTCTAACCAACTGAGCCACCGGGCCATATTGTACCTTCAAAACCACACACAGAAATTATAACCGACATTCTTTTCTTCCAAACCGGTTTTGGTCAAGCCCTCGACCTATTAGTATCAGTCAGCTTAACAT
>CACWRR010000004.1 GCA_902763335.1 uncultured Lachnospiraceae bacterium
AATTCTTTCGAATCAATGTTGTTCTCTGAAATTCATTTCGAATTTTCAGGGATGGTTTCTTTCGCTGTTTAGTTATCAATGTTCATGTTCTTCGTTGTTCCTTTTGTCAGTAGCAACTTAAGTAGTTTACCACATTTTCAAATCTTTGTCAACAACTTTTTTACTTTTTTGAAAGTTTTTATTTTCAACTTGTTGCTTTTCTTAAGCAGCTCGTATATTTTATCACTTTCATTTTCCTTTGTCAAGGACTTTTTTATTTTTATTTTTTGTCGTTTTTTGTTTCTCACAAGCGACTTAAATAGTCTATCACTCTGCTATCCATTTGTCAACACTTTTTTTCATTTTTTTTATTTTATTTTTCAGAGATTACAAAACGCCCTGATTTTCTCAGAGCGTCTTTATTTCCCTTATAACATCCTGTATGTTATTTACCCCTACAACTTCTATATCTTTTACCTTTTTAATCTCTTCCATAGAAGCAAAAGGAATAATGCATTTTTTAAATCCCAGTTTTGCAGCTTCCTGTACTCTCTGCATAGCCATGCTTACTGCCCTGACCTCACCTGACAGACCTATTTCGCCAAATGCAACAACATCTGATCCTATTATCTCATCTCTGTATCCAGATATAATTGATACAGCAATTCCCAGATCTAATGCCGGCTCTGTTATTCTGAGACCTCCTGCGATATTTGTATAAACATCATACTCATATAATTTTAATCCTGCCTTTTTTTCTAATACCGCTAATATAAGATTAACTCTGTTATAATCAGTTCCTACAGTTGTTCTGCGCGGAATACCAAAATTTGTTTTACAGAGTAATGACTGTATTTCCAATAAAATAGGTCTTGTTCCTTCCACCGAACAGGATGTGACCGTCCCTGAAGCATCAACCGGCCTGCCTTTAAGCATGTATTCTGATGGATTTTCAACCTCTCTCAGCCCATCATTCTGCATCTCAAATACACCTATTTCGTTCGTTGAACCGAATCGGTTTTTTACACCCCTTAAGATTCTGTACGAAGCATGCCTGTCACCTTCAAAATACAAAACAGTATCAACCATATGTTCAAGTACTCTAGGGCCTGCAACAACCCCTTCTTTGGTCACATGTCCTACTATAAATACAGATATTCCATATCCTTTTGCCATCTGCATAAGTATATTTGTCGATTCTCTTACCTGGCTCACACTTCCTGCCGACGATGTAACATTATCGCATACCATTGTCTGGATAGAATCTATTACTATAACATCCGGTTTCACTTCACTCACTATTTCCTTAATATTATCAAGATTTGTTTCACATAGCAGTAAAAATGTGCTGTCTATATCGCCTATTCTCTGCGCCCTTAATTTTACTTGTTTTAGCGATTCCTCACCTGATATATATAATACTTTCTTTTTTATTTTATTAACTATATTCCTGCACATCTGCAAAAGCAGTGTTGATTTGCCTATTCCGGGATCTCCGCCGACAAGAACCAGACCTCCTTCAACAATTCCGCCTCCGAGTACCCTGTCAAGTTCATCTATCCCCGTACTTATTCTCTCCTCATCCTGCAAAGAAATATCTGCCAATCCTACCGGTTTATTAGTTCCCCTATTTATAGAAATTCCGGTCGGGCTTTTTTTATTCCCGACCGGCTCTTCTACAAAACTATTCCATTCCTTACATCCCGGACACTGTCCGAGCCATTTAGCAGATTCATAGCCACATTCCTTGCAGAAAAACATTGTATCTCTGCTTTTAGCCATAATCCCAAAACCTTTCAAATTAATTATTAGAGTTTCTTTATCTTAACGCTTACAGGTTTTCCACCAAGTTCAACGCTCAATACAAGCTTACCGCCAAGATTTGCTCTCATTTTGCCTACATTTAAATCATCAATGAGAACCTTATACTCTGCTCCGTCTTCTGCCTCAACCGTAACCTGGGCATCCTCCGGTCCTTCAACTGTAAACGACATCTCATCATCATTCTCATTAAAGTCATTAACTGCTGTTCCAGGCACTGATTCATATACAAACATTCCGTTTCTTTCAAGCTTTGTAATTTCCTTGAATGTTTTTACCTTGTAAAGGTCACCCTTATGTTCAAAGTCAGGTAATTTTGCTTTCTCATCAAGCTCATAATTACCAAAACTGATATTTCCATTAGCCTCCGCTTTTAATAATTCTTTAACTACTGCCATTGTTAATCCTCCTAGTATATCACCTTTTTAATCTTTCAGAATAAATGTTATATTAATTATACAACATAAAGTGTCATTTGGCTACTTTATATTCACTAAGACACAGAAATTTTAAAGCTTTTTTCAGCAACAGATACCGTAACCTTATTTCCGCCTGTTGCACGTCCACTCAGTATTTCTTCAGCCACCCTGTCTTCTATCTCTGTCTGTATTTTTCTTCTGAGCGGTCTTGCACCATATTTATTGTCATATGCCTCATCAACAATTTTAGTCTTTGCGGCTGCTGTAATGACAAGTTCAATATCAAGCTGCTCTTTTGCCCTGATTATAACATCCTTAAGCATAATGGTAACTATCTTCTTCATCTCATCCTTTGTAAGCGGATGGAATACCTGTATTTCATCTATTCTGTTTATGAATTCAGGCTTGAATAACTGTTTAACTTCTTCCATTACACCCTTCTTCATTTTTTCATAATCAGCTTTTTCATCATTTTGTGTTGCAAATCCTAAATGTTTAGGCTCTATTATCTTCTGGGCACCTACATTTGAAGTCATGATAATTATTGTATTTTTGAAATCAACTTTTCGTCCGTTATTGTCAGTTATATGACCTTCGTCTAATATCTGAAGTAAAATATTAAATACATCCGGATGTGCCTTTTCTATTTCATCAAACAAAACAACTGAGTATGGTTTTCTTCTTACCTGTTCACTCAACTGACCTCCTTCATCATAACCTACGTATCCCGGAGGTGAACCTATCATTTTAGAAACACTGTGTTTCTCCATATACTCTGACATATCAACACGTATTATTGACTTTTCACTTCCAAAAACTGTTTCTGCCAATGCTTTTGACAGTTCTGTTTTTCCAACTCCGGTAGGTCCAAGGAATAAAAACGAGCCGATAGGCCGTTTAGGGTCTTTCAATCCTACTCTTCCACGTCGAACCGCTTTAGAAACCGCCTCTACAGCCTCCTGCTGTCCTACTACACGTTTATGAAGTTCATCTTCAAGCTTACACAGTCTTGCCATTTCTTTTTCTTCAACCCGTTTTACAGGGATATTAGTCCATTCTGCAATTACCTGCGCTATTTCTGCTTCTGTAACTGATGATTTAGGTTTATCTGTATCATTGTTCTTATCCTTTAATTTGGCAAGCTTCTCCTCTTTTTTCATCTGTGTTTTCTTTATTTCTGAAGCAAGCTCATATTTTTCGCCACGTATGGCACTTTCTTTTTCTTCTGCAAGCTTTGCTATTTCTTTTTCAAGCTTTTGTACTTTTGTATCCTGCGGTATATCATTCAATCTGACTTTTGATGCTGCCTCATCAAGAACATCAATGGCTTTATCAGGCAGATATCTGTCATTAATGTATCTTACAGATAATTTCACTGCTGCCTCTATAGCACTATCTTCTATACGCACACCGTGATGCTCTTCATACTTTTCCTTCAATCCTTTAAGTATGCTGACTGTATCTTCCTCTCCCGGCTCTTCCACAGTTACCTGCTGAAATCTTCTTGCAAGTGCAGCATCCTTCTCAAAGTGCTTTCTATACTCATCTATAGTTGTAGCACCTATAACCTGCAATTCTCCCCTTGCAAGTGCCGGTTTAAGAATGTTGGCTGCATCCAATGAGCCTTCTGCCCCTCCTGCACCTATAAGTGTATGAATTTCATCTATAAAAAGGATTATATCTCCATCGTTTTTTGCTTCCTGAATAACCCTTTTTATCCTCTCTTCAAACTCTCCTCTGTATTTTGAACCTGCAACCATAGCCGCAATATCCAGTGTCATTATTCTCTTATTTTTTATTATTTCAGGAACTCTTCCTTCCTCAATAAGAGCTGCCATTCCTTCAACTATAGCCGTTTTACCTACTCCCGGCTCACCGACAAGACACGGATTGTTCTTTGTTCTTCTGCACAAAATCTGAATAAGTCTAGTCATCTCTTTTTCCCTGCCAATCACCGGATCCATCTGACCATTTTTAACCAGATCATTTAAATTTGTAGTATACTGTGAAAGAACACCCTGTCTGCTCTTTGCAGAATTATTCGCCACTACTTTTCCGTTCTGGAAATCTTCGCGATATTGATTCACATCCAGTCCCATAGCCTGAATAAGTTCTGCATACAATTTCTGTACATTTACATTTAATGTATTTATCAGCCTTGCCGCAACACTGTCCTGTTCCCTGATTATTGCAACAAGAATATGCTCTGTTCCGACTTTGTCATCATGAAAACGTTTAGCTTCACTACAGCTGTTTTCCAATATTATCTTAGCCTTAGGTGTCATTCCTTCCGGTTCAGCAACACTGACTGCCTTAAGCGGTGTTATAAAACTGTCTATCATCTCTAACACCTTGTCCAGCGTTATTCCAAATTTTCTTAATACAATAGATGCCGTACAGTCTTCCACGCTTACCAGTCCTGCCAGAATGTGTTCTGTTCCTACATGACTGTGTTTTTGCTGTTTTGCAATTTTCTCAGCGGCCTGTACAGCCTCCTTTGATTTGTCTGTAAAATGATTATCTAACAAACTTCCATCCTCCAAATAAATTATTGATTTTTATATTCACTAAAAATTTCTTCAACTGCCTGATGAATTTCATCAACTGAAATATTTTTACATATAGCTTTTGCAATCACCATCTTCATCTCGCAGCGCATCTCTCTTATAGCCTGGATTTTATCAGCATCAGGTGCAACCACGGCACCGTGTCTCCTGTCCAGTTTTACTATTCCCTCCTGCCTCAAAACAGAATACGCCTTATTAACCGTATGCATATTTATACCTATATTATCAGCTAACTGTCTGACAGATGGCAGTGCATCGCCCTCACGTATTCTTTCCATTGCTATCGCAACTATTATTTGATTTCTAAGCTGCATATATATAGCTTCATCGCTGTTGAAATCTATCGTTATCAGCATTTTACACCACTCTCCATTCCATAGCGGTCTGTTTACCAGTTCAGGCAAACGTTTATCGTTATATCTGTTATACTAATACTATCACAGTTCTCATATTAATGCAAACATAAATATCCATATACTAAAAGGAACCTTTGATTATTTTCTCTCAAAAGTTCCTTTTTAATTTATTTATCTTCTGATTCAATATCTACAAACACTATATCCATATCAGAATCATCCTTCTCATTATCTGATTCATCTGCTTTATCAGTTTCTTTTGTGTCACTGTCAATGTTTTCAGGTTCTTTTTTCTGTTCCTGATCAGCACTTTCAGCGGTTTGGGAATTTTCCAGTATTTCATTCACGTCATTTGCCAATGTTTCAGGTTTTATTTCATTAGCCTGAATTGCCATATCAAGTTTTAATTCTTTAGGCGGTTCATTTGCATTTTCCGGCTCGTCGGCATTATTTTCCTCATCATATGTTTCTTCTGTCATCTGTCTTAATTTTTTTATTTTAGAAAGTAATACTGAAACATATATAATAAGTGCCAGACATAATACAGTAAAACCGATAACTATCTCAAGCTTAACAAAATCATCATCAGCAGATTTTTTCTTAAGTTCGTCATAGTCAGCCTGCAATCCCTGATCTGTTGATTCACCCTTTGTAGAAGTAACAAATCTTAAAAAGCTGTTTTCTTCCGTGTCGTAAACGTAAAAACCTTTATTTCCACTCTGGCTGATTGCATATACAAGATAAAATCCTGACCCTGATTTGTATATTCCACCCTGCCATGCAACAGTGTCTATTCCGTTAATCTGCACTGTCGTCTCGCTGTATCCTTCAGGAACCGAAACTCCACTGTCTGGTGTCAGAAGTATAAAGTCATTTTCTTCCACAACATATTTATTATATAACGAAAATGTATCTGTGCCTGAATTGTATACAAACAATGCTGAATTTGTACCATTTTCGTCATCAGCAAGGCACATAAGTATAACATTTCCATTATATCCGGATAATGCAGTCAGCTGCTTGTCCTCATAAGAAATACCACACTGGTTAAACCCTTCCGGTATACCTACGGCATCAAAATTCTGAATCACATATCTTCCGATTTTCTGGGAAAAATATGGTGTTTTATCTTCCGGAACAGGCAGTAACCCATTATCATTCGTCGCTGTATTTTCTGTAGTGCTGCCGCCTTTTATAGTATATATTTTATACTCTTTATTCTGACCGTCAGCAGATGTTACACGAATGGTTGTCAGATTTTCACCTGCATCAAGCTTGACACCGGATATCTTTGTTTTTGCAGACGGATCTGATGTAGTAACTGCTACTGCAAGTTTTTTTACATTTTCACCTACTTCTGCCTTATATTCCAAAACATCCGCTGAAAAATCCGGTGTAATGGATACATTTAAATTGTTACCATCATCGTCAACTGCTGCAACGGATAACGATGTAAGATTGTTATCTCCCGATGCTCCGCTTCCTACTGTTACGGTCCCTGTACCACCGGCAATTTCCATTAACACGGCACTCATATCCATAACACTACTGCTTGCAGCCTGCACTGCAATCTCAGAACTTCCTTCACTTATAGCCTTAAATACCAGTTCCTTTGTAACAGTATTCGACTGTGTTAAATCTGAATTTAAAACCTGTAAAACACCGCTTCCGCCATTGTCAGCACCACTTACATATTCAAGCACTTTGCTGTTATATGTTATTCTTAAGTCGAACGCACCTATATTCTGGTCTGATGTAACATCAATATTTACCTTAACTTCTTCACCATTTGACACATTCTGTGATGATACGGAAATATTTGCTGTTGCTCCATATGCACATACGTTCCACATTAACATGATACATATTGTAGCAACCACTGCCGCCAGATATGTACTTATGGACTTCTCTTTATTTATTATCATTTTTAAACCTCATCTATAGCTTTACCAATATCATTTCTCATATACTTGTTGGCAAAATCTATCCATTTAGTAGCTTCATACGCATTAGCACGCGCTTCTTTAAGAGTATCTCCCTTAGCTGTAACGCCAAGTACTCTTCCTCCGTTTGTAACTATCTTTCCATCCTCAAATCTGCTTCCTGCATGAAATACATAGTAGCCGTCTTTTGATTTGAAGTTTTCCAGTCCCTTTATCTCATATCCTTTTTCATAATGTCCAGGATATCCGTCAGATGCCAGAACAACACAAACTGCTGCATTATCCTCAAACTCAAGCTCTATTTCATCAAGTCTGCCATCTATGCATGCCTCGAAAATATCTACTATATCATTTTTCATTCTAGGAAGAACAACCTGAGTTTCAGGATCGCCAAATCTTGCATTATACTCTAATACCTTCGGTCCCTTATCAGTAAGCATCAGTCCAAAGAATATAACTCCCTTGAACTCTCTTCCTTCTTCACGCATTGCATCAACCGTTTTCTGGTATATGTTCTCTCTACAGAATGCATCAACTTCCTCAGTGTAGAATGGACTTGGTGAAAATGTTCCCATTCCCCCTGTGTTAAGTCCTTTATCTCCATCTTTTGCACGTTTATGATCCTGTGCAGATGTCATTATCTTTATTGTCTTTCCATCAACAAATGATAACACTGAAACTTCTCTTCCCGTCATAAATTCCTCTACAACGATTCTGTTTCCTGCCGAACCAAACTGCTTATCAAGCATAAGTGTTTTTACACCGTCTTTAGCTTCATCCTTTGTATTACATATAAGCACACCTTTACCAAGGGCAAGTCCGTCTGCTTTTAACACAATAGGAAACTCTGCTGTCTCAAGATATGCCAGTGCATCCTCAGCACTGTCAAATGTTTCATACGCCGCTGTAGGTATATTGTATTTTTTCATTAAATCCTTAGAAAATGCTTTTGATCCTTCAAGAATAGCTGCATTTTTTCTTGGACCGAATGCTCTTAACCCTGCCTGTTCAAAAGCATCTACCGCACCTGCTGCTAAAGGATCATCAGGTGCAACAACCGTAAGATCTATCTGTTTTTCTTTAGCAAAATTAACAAGTTTATCAAATTCCATTACTCCTATATCCACACATTCTGCAAGTTCTGCTATTCCTGCATTTCCCGGTGCACAATATAGTTTATCCACTTTATCACTTTGGCTTATTTTCCACGCAAGAGCATGTTCTCTTCCGCCACCGCCTACTAATAAAATCTTCATTTAACAGTATCCTTTCTATTTATAATATCCGTGGGCGTCTACCCTGCAATTCTGACTTTTCCGTCTTCAACCTTAACTTTTCCATTAGCAATCAGATTAATCGCCTCAGGCATAATAATCCATTCAGCCTGCTCCATAACTCTCTTCTGAAGCACCTCCGGCGTATCATCATATAACACTTCAACCGCTTTCTGAATGATAATCGGACCTGTGTCTGTTCCTTCATCCACAAAATGAACCGTAGCTCCCGTAAGTTTAACGCCTCTTTCAAGAACCTTTTCATGAACATGAAGTCCATAGTAACCCTTTCCGCAAAATGAAGGTATCAGTGCAGGATGAATATTTATTATTTTATTTCTGTACTTCTGAATAAGTTCAGCCGGAAGTACAACCATACATCCGGCAAGTACAATAAGGTCAAGATTGTACTCATCAAGTTTTTTTATAAGTGCTTTATTAAACAGGCTTCTGTCATCAAAATCTTTAGGTGAAATGCACACTGCCTCTATATTGTTATTTTTAGCCCGTTCTAACGCATAGGCATTTTTATTATTGCTTATAACAACTTCTATAGATGTGTTTGTTATTTTTCCTGAATTAAGTGCATCTATTATTGCCTGAAGATTCGTTCCTCCGCCTGATACAAGAACACCAACTCTTAACATAAAGTTACTCCTTTTTCTCCTGCCTCAACATTACCAATAATATATGGTGTTTCACCTGCTGCCTTAATTGCATTTACAGCATTATCAACATCTGAAGGATCAAGTGCAAGCACCATTCCGATACCCATGTTGAATGTGTTATACATCATTTCTTCTTCTATATCACCATCTGTTGAAAGCATCTTAAAGATAGGCGGAACCTCATAACTTTTCTTATTTACAACTGCTCTTACACCATCATGAAGCATACGCGGAATATTTTCATAGAATCCGCCTCCTGTTATATGGCTGCATCCCTTAATATTTACGCCTGCATCCTTAACACTCTTTAATGCCCTAACATATATCTTTGTCGGCTCAATAAGTGTCTCTCCGAGTGTTCTTCCGAGTGATTCATAATGTGTTGCAAGTGCCTCTCCGTTCATCTTAAATACCTGACGCACAAGAGAAAATCCATTACTGTGTACACCTGATGATGCTATACCAACCAGCACATCTCCGGCTTTAATATCCTTGCCTGTTATAAGATTTTTCTCATCTACCACACCTACTGCAAATCCTGCAAGGTCATATTCATCTACAGGATAAAATCCCGGCATCTCTGCTGTTTCTCCACCGATAAGTGCTGCTCCTGACTGTTTACATCCCTCGGCAACACCACTTACTATAGTGGCTATCTTTTCCGGTTCATTTTTTCCACAGGCTATGTAATCAAGGAAAAACAAAGGTTCTCCACCTGCACATGCTATATCATTTACGCACATGGCAACACAGTCAATTCCGACTGTATCATGCTTATCCATTAAAAATGCAAGCTTAAGCTTTGTTCCTACACCATCAGTTCCTGATACTAATGTCGGTTTTTCCATATTTTTAAATGCATTCATTGAAAATGCTCCTGAAAAACCACCTATGTTGGTGAGTACCTCCGGTCTCATAGTAGCCTTAACATGCTCTTTCATAAGCTCGACTGACTTATAACCTGCTTCAATATCGACTCCTGCTTTCTTATAATCCATCTCTATATACCTCTTTCTATTTATTAATAATATTTACATCTGTTTAATGTACTCTTCGCAGCCTAATTTGTCTAATTTCTCTGCTTTTTCAGTTACTTTATCCTTAAGACCTTTTTTATAGTCTTTCAATTTCTTTAATAATTCTTTGTCAGATACAGCAAGAATCTTTGCAGCCAGTATTCCCGCATTTGCAGCACCATCTATAGCAACTGTTGCAACCGGTATTCCCGATGGCATCTGCACAATTGAATATAATGAATCAACTCCACCGACCGATTTTGTATAAATAGGAACGCCTATTACAGGAAGGTCAAATATTGCAGCACACATTCCCGGTAAATGAGCAGCACCGCCGGCTCCGGCAATGATTACCTCTATCCCTCTCTCTTCAGCTTTTGAAGCATAATCATAGAACACATCCGGCATTCTATGTGCTGAAATGATAGTCATTTCATATTCAATTCCAAATTCTTCAAGCATATCTGACGCTTTTTTCATAACCTTTAAATCAGAATCGCTTCCCATAATTATTCCTACTTTAGCCATTATAATTGTCTCCTTTTTATGTATATTTTCAGTCAGTTTTTTTTATATTCATAACTGACACATTAACAAAATTTTCAGATTCCAATAGCAATCATTCCACATATTGAAATCCATACAATACCGCATATTATTGTGCCAAGCCATGAAAGAAAATAAAACTTATCCTCTTCCTTAAAGCTTGATAAACCTATCAAAAGTCCAACGGTAGAACATAAAAACGCCAATGTCCCGAATATTCCGACTGTTGTTCCACCATTTCCCTTTGCCTTAAATGAGATATATAGTCCATATATAACCAAAGCAGCTGCCAGTATTCCTAACAAACTCGCAACTTTTCCGCCTAATGTATTATGTTTATCCGTAAATTTATATTTATGTCTCATTAACGCTGTCTCCCGTGTATTGCTCTGCCAGTTATATATATAAGATAGCCCACAAAACCACCAAGTGTATTCAATATTATATCATCAACATCAAATACACCAATTTTTGTATACAACTGAATAATCTCAATCATTGAACTAAAAACAAAAGTTAAAATAACAGTATTAATAATACCTGTATGCTTATTTCTCAACATAGGGAAAAATAGTCCAAACGGCACAAATGCCACAACATTTCCCGCCAGATTGAGCCATGCTTTGTAATTAGATAAATCATTAAGTATCAGTGTCATAAATCTGTTTATCTCAACAAACGGTGTAATGTTATATCTGTATTCCTCACTTCCGGAAACTCTTCCGAAATTTTCGGCAAAAAACATAACATAAACAACCAGTATGAGATAAATACTAAAAATGCAACGACTTACCAGAATGTTTCGCTTATTTGTATTTTCCCTCTCTTTATCCATATTAAAACATTATATCAGCTTTCGCTTTTAACATTTTAGCTCCATTTACTATAGTAAGTATTCCGAGTGTAACACCGCCGACTATGGCTAATATTCCAAGTGCTATACTGGTACCGCCTACATGTTTCATTGACTTATATAATTTTTCGTTCATGACATATCTCCTTTACATACCTATTTCACACCATACTGCTCATAATAATTATCTATAGCTTTCTTAAGTTCATCATCAATAATTACTTTTCCTTTGTATTCTTTATTGTAAAGATGTTCGACAACCTCAGCCATGGTTACTATTGCTGTTGTCTCAAGTCCATACTTCTCATGTATTTCATCAAGAGCACTCTTCTCTCCCTGTCCGCGTTCCATTCTGTCAACTGACACAACAAGGCCTTTAACATCAACGTCACCCTGTGCCCTGATAATAGGTAATGTCTCATTTATGGATGTTCCTGCCGTGGTAACATCTTCTATAATGATAACTTTATCCCCGTCAGATATCGGACTTCCAAGTAGGATTCCCGTGTCACCGTGATCTTTAACTTCTTTTCTGTTTGAACAATATTTCACGTCTTTGCCATATATACTGCTTATCTGCATAGAAGTTGCAACAGAAAGCGGAATTCCTTTGTATGCAGGTCCAAATAAAATATCAAAATCTGTACCAAATTTATCATTGATTGCTTTTGCGTAATATTCTCCAAGTTTATTTAACTGTGCTCCTGTACGGTAAAATCCCGTGTTTACAAAAAATGGAGTTTTTCTTCCGCTTTTTGTAACAAAATCTCCAAATTTAAGTACTCCACAATCAACCATAAACTCAATAAACTCTTTTTTGTACTGTTCCATCTCAATTAACCTCCATAAACTGGCTATTTTCCATTTTGCATTTAAATTTTAACATAAAGAATAGTTATTTTCAATCAGTTTAACTATAGGTACTATTTTACTTTACCTATTATTTCTTTTATGTCGTTGATACCGTGTCTTTCCATATAATCCTCGATACCGTTTATAATATCAACTGTAGCATTAGGATTATAGAAGTTAGCTGTTCCTACGGATACCGCCGTTGCTCCCGCAAGAATAAATTCAATGGCATCCTCTGCCGTTGATATTCCGCCCATGCCTATAACAGGAATCTTAACCGCATTGGCTGCCTGATAAACCATTCTGAGCGCCACCGGTTTTACCGCCGGACCTGACATTCCTCCAGTCTTATTTGCCAGTGCAAATGTCTGCCTCTCAATATCTATCTTCATTCCCGTAAGAGTGTTTATAAGTGAAATGACATCTGCGCCACCTGCCTCAGCAGCTTTTGCCATAACCGTGATGTCCGTCACATTAGGACTCAACTTCATTATTACAGGCTGTTTTGCTTTTTTCTTTATCTCTTTTGTTATGTGTTCAACTGATTTTTCATTTTGTCCGAATGCGATTCCACCTTCTTTGACATTAGGACATGAAATATTTATCTCCAGCATATCAACTTTCTCATCACCCAGACGTTCAACGACATCAAGATAATCCTCAAGTGTTCTTCCACATACATTAACGATTACTTTTGTATCATATTTTTCAAGAAACGGCAAATCTCTCTTTACGAATGTATCTATACCGGGATTTTGAAGTCCTATGGCATTCAACATTCCACCGTAAGTTTCTGCCACTCTCGGTACCGGATTGCCTTCCCACGGAACATTAGCAACTCCTTTTGTGACAACCGCTCCCAATCTGTTTAAATCTACAAACTCACTGTATTCCATTCCCGAACCAAATGTTCCTGAAGCAGTCATTACCGGATTTTTGAGTTCTACACCGGCAAGATTTACTTTTGTATTCATTATAACTGCACCTCCCTGTAATCAAATACCGGACCATCTACACATACTCTCTTATTATTAACCTGTGAGTGTGAGTCCTTTTCTTTTGTTTTACAGACGCATCCGAGACATGCACCTATACCGCACGCCATTCTTTCCTCCAGGGAAATCTGTGCCTCTATATTATTTGCTGCCGCAAATTCACTTACAGCCTTAAGCATCGGTTTCGGTCCGCATGAATACAGCACTTCCGCATGCAGTCCGTACTCTCTTATGGCATCCATGACATTTCCGCGGGCTCCACACGAGCCATCCTCTGTAGCTACATATACTTTACAGTATTTTTCCAGCTCCTCTGTTAAGAATAACTGATTATTTCTATATCCTGCCACAGCTGTTATATCATTCACACCTCTTGCCTTTAATTCTTTTGCAAGTTCTACCATAGGCGGTATTCCTATTCCACCTGCTATAAGCATGGCTGAATTGTTTTTCAGTGTATAGCCGTTTCCAATCGGTCCCAGCACCTCTATTTTATTCATGCTTCTGAGACTGCTAAATTCTTTTGTACCTTTTCCAACAACTCTGTATACAAGCCTTAATGCGGTTTTTTCTGCATTAATCTCGCATATGCTTATCGGACGCGGCAAAAGCTTTGAACCGTCTGCGCAGTATAATGATACAAACTGTCCCGGAACAGCGTTTGTCGCTATTTTGTCAGTTTTAATCCACATTCCGAATATTCCATCACTAAGTTCTTCCTGACAGATAACTTCAGCAATTTCCTTATATTTCTCACTCATATCCATTTCCTTCCCGTATCTTAGTGACCAAGTGCTCCGTTTATATCCTCAATCATGTCTATAACTGCCTGTCTTGAAGCATCTGCAAAGTTTGCCTCTCCGAAGTTTGCATATTTCTCCTGCTTGTATGCGGCAATTATTCCTCTTGATGAATTAACTATGGCTCCAAGTCCGTCTTCATTGAAATATGGCTTTAAGTCTTCTGCTTTTCCACCCTGTGCTCCATATCCCGGCACAAGAATAAAACTCTTTGGCATAATCTTTCTGAGAACTTTTCCCATCTCCGGATATGTTGCTCCGACAACCGCACCTATATAACTGTACTTATCTCCCATGTGTTCTTCTCCCCATTTTGCCACATGTTCACCGACTATTTCATAAAGTGGTCTTCCGTCTATCAGTTTATCCTGAAATTCTCCACTGGACTTATTAGATGTTTTTACAAGAATAAATAAACCTTTCTTTTCTTCCTTGCACACATCTATAAAAGGTTTTATTCCATCTGTTCCAAGATACGGATTAACTGTAACAAAATCCTCATCAAACAATGAATACTGCTTTGTTCCTACAGTAACTTTTCCTAAATGTCCTGTTGCATACGCTGCCGATGTTGTTCCTATATCTCCTCTTTTTATATCTCCGATAACAACGAGTCCCTTTTCTTTACAGTAGTCAACTGTTCTCTTAAAAACTTTAAGTCCTTCAATTCCAAACTGCTCATACATTGCAATCTGTGGTTTTACTGACGGTATAAGATCATAAGTAGCATCCACAATTGCCTTATTATACTGCCATATGGCTTCTGCTGCTCCTTCAAGAGTCTCTCCAAACTCACTGTATGCTTTTTTTTGTACATGTTCAGGTATATAATTAAGCATCGGATCAAGTCCTACAACTATAGGTGCATTTTTCTGTGTTATCTCTTTTATAAGTTTATTTATCATTTTTTAATCCTCCATCTGATTAATTTTCATTATCTTTATACACAATTTTTCCACTGCATATCGTATATTTAACTCTGCCCTTTACCTTTTTACCATTAAAAGGTGTATTCTTACCCTTAGATTCAAAGGTATTTACATCTATTTCGTATTCACTGTCAGGGTCGAATATAACAATGTCTGCTGTCTTTCCGACATTTAATGTTCCCTTGTCTATCCCTATAACCTTAGCCGGATTGTAACTCATTCTTTCAACCATTCCCATCGGTGTAAGGTATCCTTTGTCAACAAGTTCAGTCATAGTAAGTGCCGCTGAAGTTTCAAGTCCGACGATTCCAAATGGCGATGATTTAAATCCGCCCGACTTTTCTTCCGCACTGTGAGGTGCATGGTCTGTTGAAATAACTTCCATTATCCCCGCTTTTATTCCTTCTTTTAATATTTCCATATCCTCTCTTGAACGAAGCGGCGGATTCATTTTATAATTTCCATCATCCCCGGTAATGTCCTCATCACACAGTGTAAAGTGATGCGGGCAAACCTCAGCAGTTACATCAACACCGTCTTTTTTGGCTTCTTCAACCATTCTTACGCTGTCCTTTGTTGAACAGTGACACAGATGAAGTTTTGCACCGGTTTCTTTCGCAAGCATTATATCACGAATCGCGATTATATCCTCTACGGCATTTGATATGCCGTTTAATCCCAACTCATCGGATTTATTTCCCATATTCATAACTCCGCCCTGCACAAGATTTATATCTTCACAGTGTGCCATAACAGGCATGCCACATGCTGCAGCTTCTCTCATGGCAATCCTGTATACACCTGAATCCATTACTGACTTACCGTCTTCACTTATTCCACATGCTCCGGCTTCTTTCATTCCCTTTATGTCAGTTACTTCTTTTCCCTGCATTCCGATTGTCACTGAGCCTATAGGAAGTACATTTATAACACATTCATTTTTTATTCTCTCTACAAGTGTCCTTATTTTTTCCGGAGTATCTGTCACCGGCTTTGTATTCGGCATAGGACATATAGTTGTAAATCCTCCGTGTGCAGCAGCCTTTGCTCCTGTGCTCAGAGTTTCCTTGTATTCAAGTCCCGGATCTCTTAAATGCACATGGAGATCGATAAGTCCCGGCATAACATAACATCCCGACGCATCAATAACATCACAT
This sequence comes from uncultured Lachnospiraceae bacterium, assembly GCA_902763335.1. GTDB lineage: Bacteria > Bacillota > Clostridia > Lachnospirales > Lachnospiraceae > UBA2821. The sequence goes on from CACWRR010000004.1 coordinate 16,176, forward strand.
TCCTTATTAATATCTTTTCCTTTTTCCACTATCATTCCATCACTGATAAGAATATCCCCTGTAAAATCCTCATTTTCCGCAGGATTTAAAATTCTTCCGTTTTTTATAAGTAAATCCACCATTTGCCTCCTTATTTTTTCTTTTTTTCTAACATCTCACTGTACTTTTTTAACAGTTCTTTATCTATTACCGTTCTGTTATCCATGGTTTTCATAATATCTTTTATATGATATCCGTCATCATCGCCGGTTCTTGCTAACTCATGAATCTCATTATGCGAGAAATCAAGCACATCCGGTTTTAATACATTATCTATATTTATTCTTAATACCAGTCCTTTTTCACCATTGTTGAATTCCACACATGTTCCCGGAACCACAATATTTATTCCTGATATCATTGAATTGACAATTTCTTCATCATAAATATCCGTGTGACTCTTAAAATATTTGATTGCATATATTTCAGAGGCGGGCGGCTCATCAAGTTTCATTGCCGTCATTCTGTCATAGGCATCAGCCACCATAATTATTTTTGTTCCAAAAAACAGCCTCTTATCTTCTTCATTCTTTGCCTGTTTATCAAAATAAAGTTCTCTCTGCACCTGACCGACTATTCTTTTTACGCCTATAGGCATTTTATAGCTGTAGTCAAGCAGCTCATATCCTTTTCTTATAGCCTTTTTTATTTCATCCTTTTCACTATCATCAGGATTTTCTTTGCTTATAAGATTTTCATCCAGATAAAGCTTTCCTATATCATAAATAAGTGCGGCATATACCATCTCTTTTTGTTCATCACCGTGTATATTCAGAACATTTGTAATGATGGCTGTAAGTATGGCAACATTCAGTGAATGTTTATAAACGTAATCAGACTTACTTCTCAAATTCTGCATGAAATTAACTCTGACATATAATCTTCCATAATTCTTTACGATAGAATCAATAAGTCTGTTTATGCCCTTAGGTTCTTTCTTCTTTATCATAAGCTGCATGTCATCTTTAAGGCTTAATACCGACATCGTCTGGAATCTTTCAAACTCAACATCTTCCTCTGTCATCGGCGGTACCGGTTCTGCCGGTTCAAGTATGTATAATCCTATCAATTCAAAATTCTTAACGCTTGCGATTCCCTGCTCAGTCAACTTGGTGTTTCTCTCATAAAGCATTACACCTTTTTTATTATAAATCGGCTTTGCCAGTCTCATCCCACATTTTAATTCATCTGTCTTTACAAAAATCATCTGTATCCTCCGAACTTTATCTATTCACAGTCTAAAATATTATACCACGGTTATATTATTTTAAACAACAACAAAATGCAGACGGCATTTTCACTGCGTCTGCATCTTATTGTACTATATTTTTTTAGAACATGCTATTGCAAGCGCTCCAGGACCTATATGACACGAAACACTGAGAGATAACGGATCAATATGAATATCAAATCCCGGAAACTCCTCAAGAATTTCTTCCTTAAACTTTTCTGCTTCAATTTCATTTTGTGTATGTGCAACTTCAAGCCATATATTGTCCGGATTTATTCCACCGAATCTCTTTTCCATATCACTCTTCATTGCCTTAATCATAACACTTTTAGCCTGTTTAACAGACCTGACTTTTGCAAATGCATCCAATTTTTCACCCTGTATCTGTAACACAGGTTTTATTCTTAATATTTCACCAAACGCTGCTGCCGCCGGTGTTATTCTTCCACCTTTTTTAAGATACTTAAGCGTATCAACCATTATATATATGCTGGAATCAAATTTCACATTAACGAGAAATTCCTTTATCTGTTCAGCATTCATCCCTCTGCCTGCAAGCTCCATTGCATCAAGTACAGACTGTCTTTGTGTAACAGAAATTCTCTGGTTATCAACCACCTGTACTCTGCCATCATAATCCTGTGCAAGCATTGCCGCTGTCTGACATGAACCGCTGAGTCCGCTAGACATTGGTATATGCACAATAGAATCATATTCCTTAAGAATATTATCCCACAGTCCCGTCACTTCTCCGGGTGCCGGCTGTGATGTAGATATATCTGCATTTTCTGCCATCTTTTTATAAAATTCTTCCACAGAAAGATTTATGCCCTCATAAAAGGTTTCTCCGTTTATCATAAAAGGCATGGGAACAACAAATACTCCCAACTGTTCTGCCTGTTTTTGTGTTATTCCGCTGTTACTGTCTGTAACTATAGCTATTTTTTCCAAATGTCTGTCTCCTTTTGTTCGAAGTCTAGCGTCTATACATTGTCAAGCAGGACCGTAAGCCGGGTTATGTTTCGATAATCATCTATCTAGCCTTATCGTTGCCGATAAGATCAAGCGACCTACCCGAAAGCTGGCGGGCCACCATATGCTTTCTATTCAGTCTTGCTTCGGATGGGGTTTACATATGCCCCGGCTGTTACCAGCCGGGCGGTAGTCTCTTAAACTGCCCTTCCACCCTTACCATCATAAGCTGGCGGTATATTTCTGTTGCACTATCCTTAGAGTCGCCTCCACCGGACGTTATCCGGCATCCTGCCCTGTGAAGCCCGGACTTTCCTCACCTGCGTCCTTTCGGCAATAGCAGCTGCGATTATCCGTCCTACTTAACAATCTTTTAAAAATTTATCATGTTTTCAGTTATTTGTAAACACATTTTTATACATTGAAACAGCTTCCGCCTATAAATTCTCTTAATAATGAATTGTTAGGAATATTTCTGCTGTCCACACCGAGAAAATAATCGAGGAACTTAAGCAGTCTTTTAGCCTCTATATATTCCGGTTCATCAGGAGATATACCAAACAATATAGGCTCTGCATACTGTTTTAACACTGCAAGTTCATAAATAAGTGCAGAATTAAACATTACATCAGCCTCCTCCTGATATGGGAAAATATAGCTCTCCTCCCCATTTCTCACAGACTGCCATCTTGCTATGGTTTCTTTAGCTGATGTGCCTCTGTTTCTCGCATCTCTTACCATTCTTCTTATGAGTCTTCCATCAGTTGACGGGATTCTGTTATGCTCATCGATATTCAACTGTGTAAGGGCGCTTATATATATCTTATACTTGCTTTCCTTTGACAGCGAATATGAAAATTTATCATTAAGACCATGTATACCTTCTATGACAAGAATATCGTCTTTTCCAAATTTCATTGTTCTTCCATTATATTCTCTTTTTCCGGTAATGAAGTTATATGTAGGCATATTAACTTCCACACCTTTTTCAAGATTCTTCATGTCTTCATTAAACTGTTCAACATCCAGAGCCTCAAGAATTTCAAAGTTGTAATTTCCATTCTCATCTCTCGGCGAAAATTCTCTGTCAAGAAAATAATCATCGGCTGCTATTGTATGAGGCGTCAGTCCGTTTACCCTGAGCTGCACCGCAAGTCTGTGTGAAAATGAAGTTTTACCCGAAGATGACGGTCCTGCTATCATTACAAACTTCCTGTCACTCTTAGCTATCTCTGATGCTATTTCTGCTATTTTCTTCTCCTGCAGTGCCTCCTGAACTAAAATGATATCGCTGATTTTTCCCCTTGATATCTGTTCATTTAACGCTCCGACAGTACTCACATCCAGCATCTCGCTCCATTTTGATGATTCCTTTAATACATTAAAGAGTTTATTCTGCGGTTCAAACTTTTCAAGATTGTTTGCATTTTCCTTTACCGGAAGCTGTATAACAAATCCTTCATCATATTTATACAGTTTGAAATTTTTAATATAGCCCGTACTCGGAACCATATATCCGTAATAATAATCCTCAAAATTCTTTAAGCTATACACATTTACATTTGAAGCTCTTCTGAATTTAAAAAGTTTTTCCTTATCAAACATTTTATGGCGTTCAAACATTGATACGGCACTGCCCACACTGATACTCCTCTTGTTAATCGGAATATCTTCAAGAACAATCTGTCTCATCTTTTCTTCAACTCTCTCAAGCAGTTCTTCCGTAATCTCAACATTTCCCCTGACAGTACAATAATACCCCTTGCTAACTGAAAATTCCAAAGTCAGTTTTTCAATATTCTCACTTCCGGCAACATCATAAAACGCTTTCATCATAATAAGTGTTGCACTTCTTCTATATGTTTCTATTCCCGGAGCCGTAGCCGTTGTGACAAACTCTATCGTGCAGTCTCCGGTCACACGTTTAAATAACTCTGTCAGTTTACCGTCCTTCATTACCAGCACTATTTCATTTTCATAAATGTGCTGATATTCCCTTGCGATATCCTTGAACGTTATACCGTCATGGTATTCTCTCACTTCATTTCCAATTTTAACATTATATACTTCTGCCATACTTAACCTCCATTCCGCATCCGGTCAAACGCTTTTGAAATAACATCAAGCTTCTGTCTGATTCCTTCAAGCTTCTCATCATCTTCACCATTCTCTGCTGATATTCTGTTATATATTACTTTATATTTTTCCTGTTCTTTTAAAAGATAATCCGATAACACATCATCCTTTTTTTCTAACAGAATCTTACCGTACTTCACTTCCTCTTCACTATAGCTCTGAGATTTGCCGTGAACAGCTTTCAATATGTTATAATATTTGCCATCATCAATGACCATATCCTCATCTGTTATATTATAATTATTGTTAATAAGATATATTCTGACTAATTCAATATCAGAATGTGGAGATAATATAAGTGTATCCACATTTTCAAGAACACCTGCTCCATTTTCCAGTATCCTGATAGTCAGTTTTCCACCCATCCCCGCTATAATAACAGTATCCGCTTCTCCTTCTTTCAGTTTATCCAGACCATCTGACAGCCTGACACTTACCTTATCGGCTACACCCATTTTTATTATATTCTGCTGTGCCCTGTCAAGCGGTCCTTCATTTACATCCATCGCTACTGCCGATTCTGCCACTCCGTTAAGTGCAAGATATATCGGCACATATCCATGATCTGTACCTACATCTGCCACTCTGCTTCCTTTATCAACTTTTGATGCAATTTTTACTAACCTATCAGACATATTTAAATATTGTTTTTTTTCCATAATCAATTTCCACACTATTCAAGATAATCTCTTAATTTTTTACTCCTGCTCGGATGTCTTAATTTTCTCAGTGCCTTTGCTTCTATCTGTCTTATACGCTCTCTTGTAACATTGAACTCTTTTCCAACTTCCTCCAATGTTCTCGCCTTTCCGTCTTCAAGCCCGAATCGTAACTTAAGCACTTTCTGTTCCCTGTCAGTAAGCGTTCCAATCACTTCTGCTAACTGCTCTCTCATAAGAACAAGTGCTGCTGCCTCAGCAGGTGTAAGTACATTGTTATCTTCGATAAAATCACCCAGATGACTTTCCTCTTCTTCTCCTACCGGAACCTCAAGTGAAACCGGCTCCTGTGCAATTTTTAATATATCTCTTATTTTTTCAACAGGCATGTCCATCTTCTCTGCTATCTCTTCATAAGTAGGCTCCCGTCCTATCTCCTGAAGTAATTGTCTCGACACTCTTATAACCTTATTTATCGTCTCAACCATATGCACAGGAATTCTAATAGTTCTTGCCTGATCCGCTAAAGATCTTGTTATAGCCTGCCTGATCCACCATGTTGCATATGTACTGAACTTATATCCTTTTCTATAATCAAATTTCTCAACCGCCTTAATAAGTCCGAGATTTCCCTCCTGTATAAGATCAAGAAACAGCATTCCTCTTCCCACATACTTCTTGGCAATGCTGACAACAAGTCTCAGGTTTGCCTCTATAAGCTGCTTTTTGGCCTCCTCATCTCCCATCTCTATACGCTGCGCCAGTGAAATCTCCTGCTCTGCGGTAAGAAGCGGAACTTTTCCAATATCCTTTAGATACATTCTTACAGGATCCTCAACATTAACCCCTTCCGGTACAGACAGATCTATATTCTCCACATCCACTTCCTCAACATTGTCAAGTACTATATCCTCATCTGTCACCTCATCAGGATTGTCAATCCTTAGTACATCTATCCCCGCTTTTTCAAGTTCTTCTAAAACTTTATCCTCCTGATCATCATCAAGGGCATTGTCTTTGAAATATGAAAATATTTCTTTATATTCAATCACCCCTCTTTTGTTCTTCGCGTCTGTTATAATCTGCTGTATTATTTCCTCAAAATTGCTATTGTTCTTTTCCATAGGTTATGACCCCATCCTTCCTGCCACAAGCACGTCAGGAAAGCGAAATATACATGTTCTGCATTTTCGCCTGTTCCCTTATTATTTTTTGCAGTGTTGCCACATCCGTTGCATTGCGACTTGCATATTCTAAACTATTCTTCTTTACTCTTCGTATCGTTTCATTAAACGCTTTCTCTTTCTCCTGTGCAGTCATCTTTTCGCCAAGTGTGGCATGGAACAAAGCTGCTGCCTCTTTTTGTTCATCTTCACTCTCAAAGCTGTTTAATATTCTGGCCGGATTTACATTTCCTTCCTCTAGTTGTTCGAACAGCATTTTCGCAACTTTTTTATAAAACCCGTCAATAAAATCCTCTTCACTAATCAGCTCTTTTATCTTTCCATATATATCTGTATCTTCAATAAGCCATGTAAGCAGTATTCTCTGGGAACGTTTCATTCCATCCTCAGCCCTTTCTGCATTGTTCTGCTTTTTCGGTAACTGCTCACCCGTATTTTCCTTTTCTCCCGTATAAACCAGCGACTGCCTGTAGACAAGTTTATTCATGGTGTCTTTCGGAATCATAAATTCATCACAGACCGTTTCAATATATATATTTCTTTCCACCTCATCATTAAATGTAAGAAGTTTCTCGGCAACCTTTTCATAAAATCTTGCCCTCTCATCAGGATTTCTGATTTCATAATCCGACTGCATCATTCTGATTTCATATATAAATGCATTCTCCGCATCCTGAATCCTTTTTTCAAATTCATCATTGCCAAGATTTTTTATAAATTCATCCGGATCTTTATAAGGTCTCATATTAATAACCCTGACTGCTATTCCCGCATTTCTGAGTATCGGAATAGCCCTCAGTGCCGCCTTAACTCCTGCGCCGTCACTGTCAAATGTCACAAGAACATTTTCGGTATATCTTTTTATAAGTGCTGCATGCTGATGTGTAAATGCTGTACCCAGTGCCGCAACAGCATTATCAAATCCGGCCTGATGAAGTGCTATTACATCCATATATCCTTCACATAATATAAAATTCTTCCGCCTGCTGATTCTGGCAAAATTCAATCCATACAGGTTACGGCTCTTATCGAATACTCTTGTCTCCGGCGAATTAATATATTTTGGTTTCTCATCTCCAAGAACTCTTCCGCCAAATCCGATGACTCTGTTTCCATTATCCATAATCGGATACATGACTCTGTTCCAAAATGCATCATACACACCCTGCTCCCTGTATTTAAACAGCCCTGTTTCTTTTAAAACATCATCTGAGTAGCCTTTATGTTTCAAATATCGGTATAATGAATCACTGTATTTTGGTGAATATCCAAGCCCGAACTTTACTATAGTTTCATCCCTAAGTCCTCTGCTTTTGAAATAGCCATATCCCTGCGCACCCTGTTCACTTCGCAACTGGTGATAGAAATACATGGCTGCGTCCTTATTCGCCCGGAGAATAGTACTTTTAATTTCATTATTTTTCTTTTCTTCTTCGCTGTATTCAAGCTCAGGCAGCTTCACTCCCGCCTTGTCCGCCAGTGCCTTTACCGCCTCCTGAAATGTATCATTCTCATATCGCATCAGAAATGTAAAAACATTTCCGCCTTCACCGCATCCAAAGCAATAATACATCTGTTTTCCCGGAGATACCGAAAACGAAGGTGATTTTTCATTATGAAAAGGACAAAGTCCAAAATATGAACTTCCTTTTTTTTGTAACTTGACATATCCCGATATAACATCCACAATATCATTTCTCTGTCGTATCTCTTCAATCAATTCTTCCGGATATCTCATTATGCCTCATACCTTTCTCTGTATTACACAATCCCGTCATTCAACTTTCCAAAATGATGGAATAAATAATTCTCTGAACTTCTCAACCGAATACTGATCCGTCATTCCTGCTATGTAATCGCACACAACTCTGCCTTTCTTTTCATTTTCATATGATATCATATATATATATTCTTCAGGAAGCTTTTCAATATGTTCCACATAATACTCATATAACATCTTTATCATGCTCTTTGCTTTTTCTTCCTGTCCTTTAGCAACCGGATTGGAATACACATTCTTAATCATAAACTTTCTCAGACCAAACATAGCTTCTTCTATTTCTTTTGACATCAGAATATCCGGTTCACCCGAACTGTTATCTATTATATCATGTATCATTGTACTGAGTCGCATATTTTTCGACTTTCCAAGAACATCTGTATATTCAGCCGGCAAATCTTCCTCTTTTAATATTCTGCCGCGAATGGCATCATCTATATCATGATTTATATACGCAATCTTATCGGCAAGCCTTACCACCTTACCCTCCATGGTGGCAGGATTTCCGCTTGTTCTGTGATTTTTTATTCCATCCCGCACTTCCTTTGTAAGATTAAGCCCTTTTCCCTTCTTTTCCAGTTTTTCAACCACTCTGATACTCTGCATGTAATGACTGAATCCATCCTCGCACACACTGTCAAGTGCCCTTTCTCCGGCATGCCCGAACGGTGTGTGTCCCAAATCATGTCCAAGTGCTATAGCCTCAGTTAAATCTTCATTTAACCGCAGTGCTTTTGATATGGTTCTCGATATCTGCGATACCTCAAGTGTATGTGTAAGCCTTGTTCTGTAATGGTCTCCCGCCGGTGCGAGAAATACCTGTGTCTTATGTTTAAGCCTTCTGAATGCCTTCGAATGTAATATTCTGTCCCTGTCACGCTGATAGCATGTGCGCACGCTACATTCTTCTTCATAGACATCCCTTCCGGCAGAATTCACGCTGAGAGACGCATATCTGCTCAGATATCTGATTTCTTCATTTTCCAGTTCTTCGCGTACAGACATTCAGCTCACCATACCTTTCTTACATCTCTTCTGCTGCAACGGCAGTTTCCAATGCCAGCTCCATCATTTTGGTAAATGATTTCTGTCTCTCCTGCGCAGTTGTCTCCTCATGGGTAACAAACGAATCGGATATGGTTAATATGCAGGCTGCATTTTTTCCAAGAACCGCAGCATTATGAAACAGTGCAAAACTCTCCATCTCTACTGCCACACATCCCTTTTCTTTATAAAGCTTTTCATAATAAGGAGTCTTATCTTCCCTGTAAAAAACATCTGATGAATGAACACATGCCTTAATAATCGGAATATTATTCTTTTTTGATGTTTCTTCTATTATTTTATTTAAATCCGGTGACGGATATGTCTTATCGGATTCATAACCGTTCTGTACCTTTGCAAAGCTGGATTCTGAATACGCTTCTGTTACCAGAACGACATCGTACACATTAGCCTCGCTGCTATACGAACCTGCAGAACCTATTCTTATAATATTATTCACTCCGTATTGTGAATACAGTTCATATGAATATATACCGATTGACGGCATACCCATTCCCGAACCCATCACCGATATCTTTCTGCCCTTATATTCTCCCGTATATCCAAACATATTTCTGACTCCGTTAAATATTACCTGATTATCTAAATAATTGTCCGCTATATATTTCGCTCTCAACGGATCTCCCGGCATGAGTACCGTAGTTGCAATACTTCCTTTTTCTGCTTCGTTATGTGGTGTAGCCATATGAAACCCTCCTTTTTGAATAATGTTTCATTTTTTATTATGCAAAAAAAAGGCACTGCATATGCAGTACCTTTTTGTCTCTCCAAGTCTGCATAACCATGTGCATAGCACAAAAGCACGCATAACCTTGCTATGATAAGTGCAGGAAAAGGGACTTGAACCCTCATGATATTGCTATCACATGGACCTGAACCATGCGCGTCTGCCAATTCCGCCATTCCTGCATTTTGCACTCACATACAATATTATATTATATCCGTTTAATATAGTCAAATACTTTTTAGGTTTTTATCGTTTTTTATCTTGTTAAAAATTTTTTTAAATTTTTTTCAAAAAACGTTTGACAATGTTTTATATATATGGTATTATATCACTCGTGGTCAGTAAGTACTACAAAACATAATAAATGCGGAAGTGCTGGAATTGGCAGACAGGCCAGACTAAGGATCTGGTGATCACTGCGATCGTGAGGGTTCAAGTCCCTTCTTCCGCATCTTTTTTATTCCTCGATAGCTCAATGGTAGAGCACACGGCTGTTAACCGTGGGGTTGTTGGTTCGAGCCCAACTCGGGGAGCTTTTTTTATTTTCTTTTTAGACACGCTTCTCTCCTATGGCGTGTTTTTTTGTATTATAAGAATCTTTTTATAAACAATGCAAAACCCCGGCACATATTTGATATGTACCGGAGTCAAATCTCATTACTATTATCTATTATTTATATTCTCTCCTCATCAGAACCATCTGTTGTTCGTATACGCAGCCATTACATATCCAACCTGCTTCCCTACTATGTTATAAGCCTGCTGTTTATAATGTATTCCATCACCTTTTAAAAGTCCCTGTTCCAAAAAGTATTCTGCTGCTCCTGACGCAACCGTGCAATATGGATAATTCATGCTCAAATCCCTCTGTGCATATGAAACATTTCCATGTGTTGAATTTACAGACGGACCTACCAGTGATATAAAACACATCTCCAATCCAAAATCTGTTCTAAATCCCTCGACAATACTCTTAACTCCCTCTTCATACTTTTCTATATCCGTATTAGAATCCGACTCTCCCTGACACCACACCATATATATGTGTTTTATATTATAGCCGTTCTCTCTGAGATATTCCAGACACGAACTGAGTCTTTCTTCTGTATCATTATATATCGGTGTTCCCGGCAAAAATTTTGCGAGCGCCGTAGATGACTGGCTTGCTGAAACTCCAACTATCGGAATACCTGTATTTTCAAAGTATGTCTTGCACACCATCGAAACCATACCACCACTCTTACGAGGGATGCCGTTAGGATAAACATCATTGATGCCATCTGTCCTGTTTTCATTAACACCAAACGGTTCTTCGAGATAATATAAATTTCCCGGATCTGTCACAGCTCTGTATTCAAATGCTACATTTTTCTCTAACACCGGAGCAAGTCTTTTATTTTCTCCTCTGCCCGCCATATTAGACTGTCCCGAAAACAGAACAACCGTAACATCCATATTGTTTCTGCACATATTTGACAGGTTTCCGTATCTTCTTTTTCCTGAAATTTTCTTGTATGGTGCAACTTTATAATATGCTACTTCAGAAGTCATATCGCTGTCTAATTTATACGAATCTGATTTTATACCGTCTTTCACACAATTATACGTTCCATTATACGAATCTGATTTCCACAGGCTGTATGTACATGTTTCATCGTAATTACTCCATTTGAAATACAAATCCCCGGAAACATTTTCTATTGACAGCTCATTGTCCGTTTCACTTTGTTTAACCTTAATTATATTCGTCCATTCGCCATATTTTCTTTTTCCGTTACTGCAGAGCTTTGTCGACCTTATTCTGTAATAATAAGTTTTTCCTTCATTGGCACTTCTGTCAATAAACGAAGCATCCGTTATATCCTTTGCCACACATTTATATTTACCGTTCCATCTGTCTGATCTGTACACTCTGTATGTACCGTTTTTAGCTTTATCCCATTTTATAACAGGAACATTTATCATCTCTACTTCCGGATTTGCAGGTATCTCAATATTTTTATCTATTGCATAAACATTCTGAGTATGCACTGCACACAATGTAATAACAGCTGCCATAATAACGCCACATAATAATTTTTTCTTCATACAATCTCCATTTCCCGCTTATTAAATCTTATTGCCTACATAAATTAAAAGGCTGCATACACATGTATACAACCTTATTATCCGCTAAATCTGATTAAGCAATTTTGCTCTTTGCAAGCTCTGCAAGTTTTGCAAAACCATCTGCATCATTGATTGCCATATCAGATAACATTTTTCTGTTTACTTCTACTCCAGCAAGTTTTAATCCATACATAAATTTGCTGTATGAAAGTCCGTTGATTCTTGCTGCTGCATTAATTCTTGCAATCCATAACTGTCTGAACTGTCTCTTTCTCTGCTTTCTGCCTGCGTATGAGCTTGTTAATGCTCTCATAACTGACTGTTTAGCAACTCTATACTGTTTTGATCTGGCTCCTCTGTAACCTTTAGCCAGTTTTAATACTCTGTTATGTTTCTTCTTAGCGTTCATTCCGCCTTTAATTCTTGCCATTTCAGTTTTCCTCCTATATTATTCTATTCCTATAAATAAGGTAATATTTTCTTCATGTTCTTGATATTTGTTGAATCTGTCATAGCAGCCTTTCTAAGATTTCTCTTTCTCTTAGTAGACTTCTTTGTCAATATATGGCTCTTGTAAGCCTTCATTCTCTTTAATTTTCCTGTACCTGTTTTTTTGAAACGCTTTGCTGCTGCTCTGCTTGTTTTCATTTTTGGCATTATTTTTTCCTCCTTAAGATTAAATATCTATTTTAACTGTAGCTTAACGCTTTTCTGTTAAAAACATCTGCATATTTCTGCCCTCTAATTTGGCAGGTTTATCTATAACTGCAATATCTGATAACATCTCTGCAAAATCATCAAGCACATGCTTACTGCTTGATATATGAGCCATCTCTCTTCCTCTGAATCTGAGAGTAACTTTAACCTTATCTCCTTTTTCAAGGAACTTTCTGGCCATATTTGCTTTAGTTTTCAAATCATTTGCCTCAATATTAGGTGACAATCTGACTTCCTTTATGTCTATTGTCTTCTGCTTTTTCTTGGCATCTCTTTCTTTTCTTGCCTGCTCATAACGATATTTTCCATAATCAATTATCTTGCATACCGGTGGTTTTGCCGTAGGTGCAATCTTAACAAGATCAAGCTGTGCTTCCTTTGCAAGCTTATATGCATCCTTTGCAGACATGATTCCTAACTGTTCTCCGTCTTCTCCAATTACTCGTACTTCCCTGTCCCTTATCTGTTCGTTAATCATTAAATCACTAATGGCAGTGCACCTCCAATATTTCATATCAAATAACTCAGTCTGTCCTGATGTGAATACCACAAAAAAGGTGGATAAACATCTTATCCACCTAAACATATCAAAATCAAATAAATTCTGTACGCATATTAACCAACGGTCATCTACATATATGCCGTGGTGAGAGTGGATACTCTGCTTTTATTTTCACAACATGCATATCTTACCATTAATCACCTGCAATGTCAACAATTATTTATAAAAACTTGCGCACATAGTCTCGCTACAGCATTTTGCATTACATCCTTCTATCTCTACATGACCTGCTGTACAATTTTTATTGTCATTGTAAGTGCATTTTTCGGCTTCACAGGCTATACCTGTTTTCCTTTCGGGTTCACTGCTGCACTTACAGGTATTAGAATACGTGTCTGTTCCCTCTTTAAAACTTCCACAGGCTGTGGATGTCTTATCTTCTGCTGCATTTCCCTCTACATTTATCTGTTCCTTGCAGCACATTCTGTCCTTGTTATAGTTACAGTTAGTTACGGTGCAGTTTAATATTGGCATATTTCCTCCATTCCGCCGATACCGGCTTGTTTTATTTTACACTTAATATATTCCGCAGTTTTTCTCTTTTTATTCCCGTATTTATCTGCATAATTTTTCATCCACAATTTAAATTTGACAATTATATTTATGAGGTATTATCATATAAATAACTATCAGATTCACAATTAACATTTAAATTATTTAAGGATTGGAGATTATATGACATTTTCAAAAAAATTTATTTATATATTTTTATTATCATCTTTTATATTTTTATTATTGCTTATATTTTATTTTAAACCAACATCTAACACGGAGGTAACCATGAAAAAATTACAGACCGAAACTAAGGAGACGCAGACCGAAACAGCATATACGGAAAACACTTTACCTGAACCTGAATTTTATCAGGAAGCCATTTCCGAAAATCTCAAAGAAACTATGACAGGTAAATCATATACCCCAAATGACAACATTACCTTTGATAACCTGAGACATGTTGTTGTCTCTTATATTGATTTTGACGGAAATACCCGGTCAGGTGAACTGGTGGTAAATGAAGCTGTGGCAGATGATGTCGTGGAAATTTTTAAAGAATTGTATGAAGCCGCATATCCAATAGAAAAGATACGGTTAATAGACGAATATAACGGTGATGATGACGAATCCATGGGTGATAATAATTCATCCTGCTTTAACTACCGCACCATCGATGGCCAGACAACACTGTCTGACCACAGTTACGGTCTTGCAATAGACATAAATCCCCTTTATAACCCTTATGTAAGAACCGGTATGGGGGAGAGAAATGTCCTGCCCGTAAACGGACAGGTATATGCTGACAGAACTTCTGACTTTCCGCATAAAATAACCCACGATGATGTATGTTATCAGATATTTACAAAGCACGGCTGGTTATGGGGCGGTGACTGGGACAGTCCTGTTGACTATCAGCATTTTTACCGTGAACTATAATTTGCTTTTCACCTTTTTTATACATATCGTATAACACACAATGTAAGCACATATTGTTATTACCCACGTTACTGGATACGAGATGTAAAGTGTAGTCAGTGTATGATGTGCCTTGAAAATAGTATAAATCCATACTATTCTCAGGCCGCATGCACCTATAAGAGAAATTATCATAGGCATTACAGAATATCCCATTCCTCTGACACTTCCTGCAAACACATCCATAATTCCACATGTAAAATATGTAAGACATATAACTCTCATTCTCATAAGTCCATAGTGTATAACTTCCATATCAGATGAATATATATGTAATAACGTATTTCCTGCAAAATACGCACCAAATCCCAATATGATTCCTAACATTGATACAAGTCCGATGCATATAAGAAGTATCTTTCCTACACGTTCAATCTTCTTTCCACCTATATTCTGACTTGTAAAGCTTATGGCAGTCTGATTATAGGAGTTCATGGATATGTATATAAATCCCTCTATGTTACTTGCCGCAGTATTACCCGCCATGGCAATACTTCCAAAGGAATTAATTGATGACTGTATAAGCACATTTGATAACGCAAACACAACTCCCTGCATTCCTGCCGGTATGCCCACAAACATTATCTCTTTTAACTTACTTCCGGTAAGCCTAAGTTCTGATAAATTTATACCATATGAACCATCCTCTTTTATAAGGCACCTTACTACCATTGCTGCTGAAATATACTGTGCAACTACTGTGGCTATTCCGACACCGGCAACACCCATTCCAAAACAGATTACCGAAATAAGATTAAGACATACATTAACGCTGCCTGAAAGTATCAGATAATACAGTGGTCTTTTCGTATCCCCGATAGCTCTCAAGACGGCACTTCCAAAGTTATACAGCATCATCGCCGGCATGCCAAGGAAATATATCTTTAAGTATAGTGCCGACTTTCCAAGAACATCCTCCGGTGAATCCATCAGTTTAAGTAACGGCGTAGCAAGTATAATTCCTATTATGACAAGTATTATTCCGCTGATAACTGCCGTTAATATTGCCGTATGAACAGTCTCACTTACATCCTTTTCTTTCCCTGCACCATAGTATTTGGCCGTTATAACATTAGCTCCGACTGAAAGACCAACGAAAAGATTTATTATCAGATTTATAAGTGCCGTTGTAGAGCCAACGGCAGCTAACGATTCTTTTCCGGCATATCTGCCTACAACAATAATATCTGTCGCATTGAACAATAACTGAAGTATGCCTGATGCCATGACCGGAATCGTAAATATCAATATTTTCTTAAGCAATGGTCCACTGCACATGTCCATCTCATATTTCTTTTGTTTCATTTTTCAACCATTCCCTTTCATCCTCCTCCATATAAGATGATATTGTTTCATAAACTTTACTATGATATGCATTTAACAGGTATCTGTCATCCTGATTCAATGCAGAAACATCTATAGATTCTCTGTCAAACGGTACCATTGTAAGAACATCAAATCTCATAAACTGACCATAGTAATTTTTCTCATCTTTTACGCACATAAGAAGATTTTCCAGACGTATTCCGTATTTTCCTTCTATATATACCCCCGGTTCATCTGATGTTATCATGCCCTCCTCAAGAACAGCATCCTGGCTGTTTATCTGCATAGGATTTATTTTCCACCTGAAACTGTTTGGCGATTCATGTACATTAAGAAGATATCCGACACCATGTCCCGTTCCGTGTTTGAAATCAAGTCCCATCTTCCATAATGGCTCTCTTGCTATATAATCCAGATTTGCCCCTCTGCATCCATACATGAACTTTGCATCCGCAAGTCTGAGATTGCCTTTAAGAACTGCCGTATAATGATTTTTCATCTCGGAAGATATGTTACCAACAGAAATTGTTCTCGTCATATCCGTTGTTCCCTCAAGATAATGTCCGCCGGCATCAAGTAAGAGAAATCCGTCCTTTGTAATAAGCTTATCACTGTCTTCATCCGGTTCATAGTGTACTATTGCACCATTTGTTCCATATGCGGATATTGTTGCGAAACTCGGTTCAATATAACTGTCAATGTCTCTTCTGATATCATCAAGCTTATTTACAACATCCATCTCGGTTATATTCATATTATTTACATTTTTCTTTAACCAGTATATAAGTTTTGTCACAGCCACACCGTCTTTTATGTGTGAAATGCGTTCATTATCCATCTCAGCTTTATTTTTAACCGCTTTCATCTGCATTACAGGACTTATAAAATTCTTTATCTTAACCTCTGATGTTATATTTCTGACAACCATGGTATTTGCCTTTGACATATCTGTCATATAGCATTTTCCCGGCTCTAATACCTTAACATAATCATATATTTCATCATACTCTCTTACGAAAATCCTGCATTTGTTAAGCTCATTTTCTATCTCATCGCTCACTGCATTTTTATTCACAAACAGATATGAATTTTCATCTTCTGATGTTTCCAGAATCAGATATGAAAGTGCAACCGGATTATAGTCAATATCATTTGCCCTTATATTCAAAAGCCATGCAATCTCATCAAGTGCTGTTATTATTATTCCGTCCGATTTATTATTTTTAAGAATATTTCTTAATTCTTCTATCTTCTCTTCTCTTGATTTTCCTGCATATTTTATTCCCAACTGCCAAATTCCCGTACAATTTCTCTCCGGTCTGTCATCCCATATATCTCCTACCAGATCGACATCGTAAACAATCTTTATATTTTTACCTGATAATCTTTTTTCAATATTTGATGTTGCAGCAGCACTCACCGTTCTTCCGTCAAATGCCAGTGTCTGTCCTTCAAGCATGTTACTACTTAAATACTGCATGATATCCGGCACACCCTGCTCTCCCATTTTGTATAATTTTATCCCGCTGCCTGAAAGCTCAGCCTCAGCCTGTATAAAATATCTTCCATCAGTCCACAATCCTGCCTCGTCTGCAGTAATTATCATTCTTCCTGCCGAACCGGTAAATCCCGACAGATATTCCCTGCATTTAAAATAGTCCCCCACATACTCTGAACCGTGAAAATCATCGGTCATAACCATATATGCATCTATATTCTCTTCTTTCATTCTTTTTTGAATTTCTAATATCTGTTTTCGCACAATAATCCTCCATTCCAATACTTTTTCATTGCATCATACATATTCATCCTCTATAATATATCTTAGTTTAAGGCTTTTGCAAAACACTGTAACATTTGCTTTGTGTTGTGCAGATTTACAGGCTGAATAAGCGACATTCTGAGGCGGCCGGTACTTAACGGCTGAATATTATGCAGACGCTTATGTACCGCTGCCAGCCGAAGATAGTGAAAACATGTGCGCGTTGCAGCCTGTAAATCTGTACACACATATATAATTAAAGAGTTTCGCAAAAGCCTGAATCATGCATATTACGAAAGGAGCATATACAATGAAATATTTTGTAATATATCTTATTATCATGAATCTTGCCGGTTTTGCAAGTATGGGCATTGATAAATATAAAGCAAGACACCATAAATGGCGTATTCCGGAAAAGACTCTTTTTCTCATAGCAGCCATCGGCGGATCAGCAGGCTCTATAGCCGGTATGCAGACATTCCGCCACAAAACTAAACATACAGTTTTTATTATAGGCATGCCACTTATTTTTATCATTCATATTGCACTTTTTATTTTTCTCAAATATTATATTTAGCCCTGTCTGCTCCACAGGTAACAATACGCCTGTGTTCTTCCGGCAAATATACACTCAGAAAGAAGTTTTTTAACTTCTTTTTTTGTATACCATCCGGCTTTTATCTCCTCATATTCTGAATCGCTTTTTGTTATGTTTCCCTTTGCTTTGCCAACTATACATACATTTTTTTCATTACTGAATCCAACTGCACTGTAACTCTCACCAATATGGTCATCTATACAGATAAGTTCCAGTCCGGTCTCCTCCTTAAGTTCCCGCTTCGCACTCTCATCAGGTGTTTCCCCTTCATCTATAAGTCCTGCCGGAAAATTATACACCCATTCTCCTGCTGCCAGCCTGTACTCCCTATTTAACAGAATCCTTTCTCCATCAATCGAATGTATAACAAGAACGACCGCATCTACCTTTCCATTATTCAGGTCATCTTTTGTTTTTATATCATGGTTCCTGCTTATCATTTCATATACTTTTAAATGATTATTTTCAGTGTTATATGTAAGGTCATATCTCGTTATATATTTTCCCTCATGCACCTTTTCAATTTTTTTCAAATCCATAATTTCCCAGTTCCTTTTCAACATTTACCTCAAAAAAGTGCCACATAACGCGGCACTTTTTCGTTTTATATTTTAGATACTATTTCGTTTTTATTTTTGTAAATCGAACCTTCAGGTACATAACCTCTGACCATAGAAAGCGGATATACATTTGTATTTTTTCCTATAACGGTTCCCGGATTCATTACCGAATTACATCCAACCTCGACACAGTCACCAAGTATAGCTCCAAATTTCTTCATGCCTGTTTCTACTTTTTCTCCATCTACATTTACCGTTACCAGTGATTTGTCAGACTTAAGGTTTGAAGTAATGGAACCTGCTCCCATATGCGATTTAAAACCAAGAACTGAATTTCCAACATAATTGTAATGTGGAACCTGAACCTTATCAAAAAGCAATGTACATTTAAGCTCTGTGGAATTTCCCACAACTGCACCTTTACCTACAATCGCGTTACCTCTGACAAATGCACAGTGTCTTACCTCTGCATCCTCATCTATTATAAGTGGTCCATTCAGACTGGCAGTAGGTGCAACCTTTGCCGATTTGGCAATCCATATGTTGTCTCCCTTTTGCTCAAATTTATCTTTAGGAAGTTTTGGCCCGATTTCCATTATAAAATCTTCCAATGTGTTAAAAACTTCCCACGGATATTCAAGTCTCTCCAGTAATTCTTTTGCAATTGTATTATTTAAATCAAATAAATTAGATATTTTTAAAACGTCCATATTCAACACTCCTATTCAACCGTTACAGATTTTGCAAGATTTCTCGGTTTATCTACATCACAGCCTTTAAGTACTGCTGTGTAATATGCAATATACTGCATAGGAACAAGCGCTAACATTGGCATCATAATATCATCCATGTTAGGAAGTGTAACGAGATGATTTGCCACAGCCTTATCATCTTCTGTTCCCTCTCTGCATATCATGGTTACCTTTGCTCCTCTTGCCTTAACCTCTTTAATATTACTCAATGTTTTCTCAAAAAGGTCGCTCTGCGTCGCAATGGCAATAACCGGCATATCGTCTGTTACAAGAGATATTGTTCCGTGCTTTAACTCTCCTGCCGCATATGATTCAGAGTGAATATAAGATATTTCCTTTAATTTAAGTGAGCCTTCCATACTGAGCGCATAGTCAAGTCCTCTTCCGATATATAACAGACTTTCTGCATTTATAAGTCTTGATGCTATAAACTGGCATCTTTCCTTAAGCACAAGAATATCCTGGATTTTATCAGGGACCTTCTGAAGTTCTGCCGTAAGCTCCATACATTTTTCC
The DNA here is from genome assembly GCA_902763335.1 of uncultured Lachnospiraceae bacterium. Lineage (GTDB taxonomy): Bacteria > Bacillota > Clostridia > Lachnospirales > Lachnospiraceae > UBA2821. Next base: position 36,341 of record CACWRR010000004.1, read on the forward strand.
TTTGAAATGGCACCTTTCGCATATGCAAGTTCAAACGCAAGAAGATACATTACGGAAAGCTGTACTGCGTATGCTTTAGTAGATGCTACTGATATTTCAGGACCTGCATGAGTATATACTACCACATCTGATTCTCTCGCTATCGAAGAACCCTTAACATTTACAACCGACATGGTTGTGGCTCCTTTTTCTTTTGCCAGTTTCAAAGCTGCCAGAGTATCTGCCGTCTCTCCTGACTGTGAAATAAGTATTACTAAATCTTTATCTGTTATTATCGGATTCCTGTATCTGAATTCCGACGCAATATCAACCGTAACTTCTATTCCCGCAATTCTTTCTATAACATATTTTCCGATAAGTCCGGCATGCATGGCTGTTCCGCAGGCAACTATATAAATACGGTTATAATCCCTAAGCATCTCCTTAGTCATACCACTCTCTTCAAGATAAGGCATTCCCTCAGATATTCTCGGTGCTATTGTAGTTCTTATTGCCGTAGGCTGTTCATTTATCTCCTTTAGCATGAAATGTTCATATCCGCCCTTTTCAGCTGCATCAAGATCCCAGTCTGCCACATTTACTTCCTTCTTTACAGGATTTTTGTGAATATCACATACATCAACCCCGTTAACAGAAAGTGTTGCTATCTCGTTTGGTTCAAGAAGATAATAATTTCTTGTATATTTAAGTATAGCCGGTACATCGGATGCTATAAAGTTGCCATCCTCACCCAGTCCTATTATAAGCGGACTGTCCTTTCTGACTGCATATACTTTATCAGGAAAATCCCTGAAAAGTATTCCCATGGCATAAGAACCTCTTATTTCTTTTATTACATGGGCTATGGCATCCACCGGATTTCCCTCATAATAATAATCTAAAAGTTTGGCAACCGTCTCTGTATCCGTCTCACTTACAAAACTATAACCCTGATCTATGAGAAATTCTTTGATTTCCCTGTAATTTTCAATAATTCCGTTGTGAACTATGGACACTCTCTTATTTCCATGTGGATGTGAATTTATATCCGACGGTTCTCCATGTGTAGCCCATCTTGTATGTCCGATACCACATGTTCCATGAGGTTTTCCTTCCTCTCCCATCTTTTTTTCAAGGTCTGCAAGTCTTCCTTTAGACTTTTTTACCTCTATCTGTCCATCACACATTACCGCTATACCGGCAGAATCATAACCTCTGTATTCCAGTTTCGATAATCCGTCTATAAGTAAATCCACACAGTCATTTTTGCCTGTATAACCAACTATTCCGCACATATAAATCCTCCATTTCGAATATGCAATTATTTATAATTCTTTGATACCATGTCATATTTTTCCCGTAATTGTGCCTGATTCTGCATTACAATTACATTTCTGGTACGTCTGGCAACAAACACCGCCAGCTTATTCATATATTCCTGCGATGTAATAGTTCCCTCTGCAACGTAGGTTAAACCCTTCTCCCAGCTTGCCGTAAGTTCAGGATTAAGCAGTTGTCCTATAGATGAATCCACAACTTCATACACCATCTCACCTTTCTGGGTCGGTGTAATTACCTGGGTTTTCCTGTTCAGCGCAATGTATTTTATATTAACAAGCTTTTTTAATATTTCTGCCCTTGTGGCACTTGTACCAATGCCGCTTCCCTTTATCTGCGCCCTTAACTCTTCATCTTCAATAAGCTGTCCGGCATTCTCCATCGCTAAAATCATTGAACCTGAATTGTATCTCTTTGGCGGAGAAGTCTCTCCGTCTTTGATTGCAAAATCATTACAGATAAGTGTATCACCTTTTTTTATTTTTTTCAACACATCAGATGACACACTGCCACCATTTCCCTGGGAATCATTATCATTATCCACTTTCTTTTTTGAAAATGAATAATTAGTAACCTTTAAATAGCCTTCTTTTAACAGGTATTTTGCTGATGCAACAAAGTTTTCTGTATATTTTTTTTCTGACTTTTCTGTAGCCTTTGATAATTTCAGCACACATTTCTGGTATTCTGCAGGAGGATAGAATATAGCTATAAACCTTCTGCATATAACCTCATACACTTTAACCGAAACAGAACTAAGCTTTCCTATTCCTCCGATTCCCTGTCCCGTAGGAATAATTGCATAATGATCCGTTATCTGTTTATCATTCACATATCTGGTTGATGAAATCTTTTTCCAAGCATCACCCGCCAGTATCTCCGCAGCATACTCCTTAAGTCCGGGAATATTATTAAGCCCCGATATATTTCTGTTTATCTGCTTTGCAACTGCAGTTGACAACACTCTGGCATCCGTTCTCGGATATGTTACCAGCTTATTTTCATACAGTTCCTGAACAATCTTTAAAGTTTCATCCGGACTTATTTTAAATAGTTTAGAACATTCATTCTGCAGTTCCGCAAGGTTGAAGAGAAGCGGGGGATTTTTTTTCTCTTTCTTTCTCTCTATGCTATCTACATTAAACAACGGCGGTTTTTCTCTGCTGCAGCTCTCTATCAGTTCTTCAGCCTTTTCTCTTTTTAAGAATCCACTGTCTTTATATACATATGGTGTGCCAAAATATGCAGACTCTTCACTCACTCTCCATTCAGCCTCAACTTCTCCTTCATTTCCGTCTTTTATGCCAAATCTGCCTGATACCTTGTAAAACGGTGTCTTTACAAATGCACGTATCTCCCGTTCCCTTCTGACAACCATTCCAAGAACACAGGTCATAACTCTTCCGACAGATATTACTGTTCTGTCCTCTCTTAAATAATTTGATATGCTTCTTCCATATTTAAGTGTCAGGGCTCTTGAAAAATTTATACCCATAAGATAGTCTTCTTTTGCCCTCAGATATGCTGCATCTGATAAGTTATCATATTCAGACAGATCTTTAGCTTCCCTGATTCCTCTTAAAATCTCTTCCTCTGTCTGTGAGTCTATCCATACTCTTTTTCTTTTCTTGCCCTTAACACCTGCCATCTGCTCAACCAGTCTGTAAATATATTCTCCTTCACGTCCCGAATCGGTACAGACATATATGGTATCCACATCTTCTCTTGTAAGTAACCGCTTCACTATTTCAAACTGCTTTTTCACTCCGTTTATAACTTCGTACTTGAAATCAACTGGAAGAAACGGTAACGTTTCTAATGACCATTTCTTAAATTTTTCATCGTATTTTTCCGGATAACTCATAGTTATAAGATGACCTACACACCATGTCACTATTGCATCTTCTGATTCTATGTATCCGTCCTGCCTTCTTCCATTAAGCTTCAATGCTTTGGAAAATTCCTGTGCAACACTTGGCTTTTCCGCTATATATACTGATTTTGCCATTTTATTCCTCAATATTTTTCATTAATTTTGCTAATCAGTGTCTTGATTTTATCTGCACTCATTGGTTTTCCCAAATAAAATCCCTGAATATTATCGCAATTCATTTTCTTTAAATACTCGTACTGTTCCTTTGTCTCGACACCTTCAGCCACCGTTTCAAGTCCGAGCTTTTTCACCATCTTTATCACTGCATCAGTGATTATTCCCGTAGACGGGTCCGTAAGCATTGTATCCACAAATGCCTTATCTATCTTTAACGTATCTATAGGAATATCCTTCAAATATGAAAGAGATGAGTATCCTGTTCCAAAGTCATCAAGCGATATCTTAAATCCTCTCTTCCTCAATCTCGAAAGTACATCAATGGTTTTATCAAAGTTTTCAATGAAAACTGACTCTGTTATCTCAATCTCTATATCTGACGGTAAAACATTTTTGCTGTTTACATACTCTATTAAAATATCAGAGAAATTATTCTCCTTTAACTGAATGGCTGAAATGTTAATAGACATCATGCCATTATAACCATAATTCATCTTCCAGTCAACAAAATCATCCAATGCCTGACGTATTACCCACTGGCCTATATCTACTATACAACCGTTTTTCTCGGCCATCGGTATAAAATCTCCCGGATTTATCAGTTCATCTTCGCTTACTTTCCATCTGATAAGTGCCTCAACACCTCTCAATTCATTTTTATCAGCATAATACTGAGGCTGATAATATAATACAAAATCAAGCTTTTCTACTGCTGCCTTTAATTTTTTCTCAAGTTTGACATTCTTTAAGAATTTTCTTAACATCGATTCTTCAAACACGCTTACCGAATTTTTGCCGTTTTTCTTTACATTGTACATGGCTATATCCGCACATTTTATCAAATCGTTAGCATTAAGTCCTCCAACAGGATATGTAGCGATTCCGGCACTTATGGTAACATATATGTCACTACACTCCTTGATTTTAAAAGGTGACATGAGTTTCATTTTCAAATCATTGTATATTTCCATTATCTCATCTTCACCGGATGCATCATATAATGCAATGGCAAATTCATCATTGCTGAATCTTCCGATTTTTACAGTCGGTGACGAATACTCAAGAAGCAGCTTCGCAAACATGATAAGAAGCTCATCACCTTTTTCATATCCTACAGTATCATTGATAAAATTGTAGTTATCAATATCTATGTACATGACCTGAATTCTGTTAAATCCACCATTTATAGCCTTTAATATTTCTTTATCCAGACGCTTAATAAAATAATTTCTGTTATAAACACCTGTATCGGCGTCAAAATATGCCATGTACTCTAATTCAATCTGTTTTTCCTTATCAGAGGTTATATCATGAAAAAAACAGAATTTTTCAACAAGCACTCCGTCCTTATCGTATCTGTTGGTTCCTGAATGTGAAATCCATGTTTTCCCATCACCTATCCTATATTCTATCTCATAATTTTTCTCCTGCTTTCCAAGAATCCTCTCTATCTTATCCACAAATTTTTTTCGGTCATCCTCGTACACCAGATTAAGAAAACCGCTCTCATCGTTTTCCATTCCTTTTTCTATGCCGAAAATCTCTCTCCACCTTGCAGATGCAATAACATATCCGCTCTCATAATTAACATATCTGAATCCCTCATTTGAATCACTGGATATAAATTCATATAATCCGTTATTATTACCTGTTCCCATAGACTCAACCTTTCCCTTAATCCATAGCTGCCTGTTCATCTAATGTATTACTGTATGGAGGAAGGAAATTTGTAATAAAATATTCAGCTTCCTCCATGTTCATACTTTTAACCGCATTTAATGTAGATTCCTGTGCACTTATAAAATCTGTATTTCCCATATTCTTTTCCTCTATACACTTTATAAGTGCCGAAATCTTGTCGGCAGCTTTTACATACCTGTACAACTCTTTATTATTTTCATTTTCATTATATATTTCTTTATAACACTCTCTCAATCCGTCAGGAAGTGCTGTCAAAAGTTTATTGACCGCTGCAGTTTCAACATTTTTATACGCCTCTTCTATTCCCGGCTCAAAATATTTTACCGGTGTAGGCATGTCTCCCGTAATTATTTCCGAAGTGTCATGAAACATCGCCATCACCGCTACCTTATCCGCATCAATATTTTTTCCAAAATATGTGTTTCCGATAACTACAAGACCATGTGCTATTACCGCAGTCTCGAAGCTATGCTCCGCTATATTTTCCGTTATCGTGTTACGCATAAGTCCCCAACGGTTTATAAATTTCATTCTTGAAATCATTGCATAAAAGTTTTTATCATTTTTCTTTTCCATATTCATCCCACACTATAACATTTCATCAGCCGTTTCATCTCTGCATATTACTATATTCAGATTACCGTTTCTGCATCTGATCTCATCTATAAATGCCTTCTCATCTGCATCGCTCTTCATCCTGATGGTATATGTAAGTTCATAAAGTGAACCCATATTTGTCGTTCTCACCTTATCAAGTCTCACGCTTTTTGAATACTGTTCAAAAAGATCATCAAACGCTCCCTGATAGTTCATATTCTCCGGTATCATAATTCTTAATATTTTTGTTTCGGTTCTGACTGAACCATAACCTGTTCTTCTCAATATAAAATATACTGCACCTATAATAACTGTACACATAATTGCAAAATTGATATATCCGAGTCCTGCTGCAAGTCCCACTGACATTGCAAAAAACACACTTGATATATCCTTTGAATTTCCCGGAAGACTTCTGAATCTTACGAGTGCAAAAGCCCCTGCTATTGAAAATGCTCTGGCTATATTGCTGCCTACAAGCATAATAACAACTGCCACCACTGCCGGTAAAATCACAAGTGAAAATGCAAAATTTGCTGAACATTTTTTATCCTTATCACTGTATATGTAAATAAGGCTGATAACTAACCCCAGAACCAGTGCAACAAGAATCGAAATCACTGCCGTCTGATATGACACTGACACTCCCTGGTCTGCTGTTGCTGAAAATACTGTATCTAACATAGTATGTCCTCCTGTTTTTTCATTTTTTTCTTTATATAATTTGTATACTCAGTCCCATACTTTGAAAATGAGGTTCTGAATAAACCATTCTCATTTAAAATATTAATAAGCCACAGCGGATATGAATTAACTACTTTTATCTCCATAAGCCACTTATCATTATCAAGAAGATATTCTCCCGTATCATCACTGTCAAGCCTCAGATTCTCTCTTCTTGTTCTGATATTTTTATCAAATGTTATTCTGAGTTCAGGATTATCCTTGCAGAATAATGCCGCCCTGTCATAAGCAAGAAACAGCTTTGGAACTGTCTTATAATGTTTCATAAAATATTCCAGTTCGTTCATAACCTGCCTGTTCATATAATCCTCATATGCCGGCTGCTCGTATGTTGATGCAAACTCATACGCCTCATCAAGCTTTAACACTGTACGCCTTTTATTGACAACACCCTTGTATTTTTTCTTAATCTCTAAGAATACCTTGGTATCGTGCTCTGCCCTTCCATAACTTCTCAGCCTTAATTTTTCTTTATATACTGGTTTTTCTATCGACTTTCTTATAAGTTCATCCGTATCCGTATCATAATATATATTACAGATTGTATAGAATCCGCCCTCTGCACTGAAGCCGTCTTCATACATGTATTCTTTCAACTGTTCCCTTAGCTTTATATATGTTTCATTATTGATCATATATTTATGCTCAACCCTGCTGAATACTTCTATCGCTGCCATACACTTTACCTTTCATGTATCATTATAAATTTTCCTGTCGCAGAATCTTTGTCTCAAACCAGAATGTACTTCCCATTCCCACAGTACTTCTTACTCCATATTTCATATTATGCATTTTTAAGACCTCTTTTGCAATCGAAAGTCCCATTCCTGTTCCTACAATATTCCGCTTTCCACCTGCTCTATAATATCTTCTCCATACATTTTCCTGTTCACTCTCAGGTATTCCTTCACCCGTATCTTCAACTTCTATCCTTACCACATCACCATTTACAATCTGTCTTACAAACACGCATCCGTCATTTCCGGTGTAATTTATGGCGTTTCCAATCAGATTGTACACAACCTGATATATCTTATATTCATCTGCCTCTACATATATCTGCCTGTCATATTCAAACGAAACCATGTATCCATATGGCTCAACCATCTTACATATCCTGCCAACTACTGAACTTATACTCGCAGTGATATCATACTCATCACTCTCAAGTTCATTCACTCCGGCACTTATTCTTGATGCATCAAGCAGCTCGTTTACAAGTGTGGTAAGCCTGGTGGTTTCATCTATAATAACCTGAATATTCTCAGGTGTATTTTCACCGGGTATATCCCTCATTACCTCTGCATATCCTGCTATCATGGTAAGGGGTGTTCTCAAATCATGGGATACGTTTGCTATAAGTTCTCTTTGGAGTACATCTATTCTTGCCAGTTTTACCGCTGCATGATTAAGCGTATCCGACAATCCGGCTATCTCCTTATAATCTCTTCCTTCAAACGAAACATCATAATTACCCTCTGCAAGTTCATTTGCAGTCACACTTATATTGACTAATGACTTTGTAACTCTCCTTGATATGATAAATGACAGACAAAATGACAGTATAACCATAATAACCGACACATATACAAGCTGCACCCTCAGAGTATGAACCGTGGCCTTTACCGGTGTAATGGCTGATTCCATAAGAACCATGACTTTCCCATTATTACCAGATTTCACGATATTTGAAAATAACACGCTCTCCATGCCTGTTTCAGATGATGCATCAGCAGACCCGCTATAATCCACAGTGACATCCATATCAATATTTTTATCCATAACATTCATTTCATAACAGTTGTTATACTTTTCTGTTTTTTCATATAATTTTCTTATATCTGTTACAGAAAGTGTATGTATGTTACAGCCTCTTGTATCTCTTGATGAATATAAAGTCTCTCCACTGTCATTAACAATCATTATGCATATGTCGTATTCGTCAGCCAGTTTATTAATTCTGGCTGAAATATTATTGTCATCAATATTTTTCAATATTTTATTCCGGACAGTACCAAGATCATCTTTTCGTATTTTTTTATAAAAGCTGTCAAGATAAACAGTCTGTAAAAACCACAAAATAACAAGAAGCAATGCGTTAAATAAAATCAGATACCCAAAGAGACTCCATTTAATACTCAGTTTTTCACGCTTCAAATCTGTATCCGACTCCTCTTAATGTTACGAGAAATTTTCTGTATTCTCCCAGATTATTTCTCAAAAGCTTTATATGTGTATCAAGTGTTCTGTCATCTCCAAAATAATCGTATCCCCATACATCATTTATTAATCTGCTTCTTGTGAGTGCTATTCCTCTGTTTTTAACAAAATACTGTAAAAGTTCATATTCTTTCGGAGTCATGCTTACTGCTTTACCGTCTATGGTCACAACCCGTCCCGTAAAATCAATTTTCAGCCCTTCACGCTCATATATTTCATGTACATTCTCATCCGGTTTGTTTCTTGAAATAACTGCTCTTATTCTCATCATAAGCTCTCTCGGTGAAAACGGCTTAACAACATAATCATCAATCCCCATCTCAAATCCGTGTATTTTATCGTATTCTTCTCCTCTTGCCGATAAAATAATTATCGGGGTCTTTTTTTCTTCCCTGATCTTTTTACATACCGTAAATCCATCCATCTCCGGCATCATAATATCAAGTATTATAAGGTCAAATTCCTCATTTTTACATTTTTGAATGGCTTCAACACCATTTGCTGCCTCTTCCATTTTAAATCCCTCAAATTCCCCATATTTTCTGATAAGTGTTCTTATCTTTTCTTCGTCATCCACAACTAAAATGTTATACATGATTCCGCTCCTCTTTCATATTTTTTACACGATACAACAATTTATAATAGAACTTTTTACTATTTTTATTGAAAAAATCTACAAAATACTATACAATATATACATAATATTAATAACAAATTTATTATATCCGCGAAAGGGGACAATGTCAATGAATATTAAAGATATGAAAGTATTAGTATGCGACGACTCAATACTGTCGCGAAAGAAACTAAAAGACTGCATCATAGCTATCGGTTGCTCTGAAGTATATGAAGCAGCAGACGGTGAAGAAGCAGTAACAAGATTCAAAGAATATCATCCAGACTTAGTTTTTATGGATATCGTAATGCCAAAAAAAGATGGTATTGCAGCCGTAACTGAAATACTTGAGGAAGACAAAAATGCCAAAGTCGTAATGGCATCTTCTGTCGGAACACAGTCATTTTTAAAGGATGCCATCAAAGCCGGTGCCTACGACTTCCTTCAGAAGCCTTTAGACCCTGAACAGGTTAAACGTATAATCAACAATATTTCATCACAAGGGGGTAACTAATTATGTTTACACAGTTTTTTGGAAATTACTTATTAAATGAAAATCTTGTTACTCCTGAACAGCTTATAGATGGTCTTCAGGCTAAAAAGAACACAAGGATGAAACTCGGTGTTCTTGCCATCAATGCCGGATATATGACAGCCGGACAGGTTGAGACCGTACATATGAAACAGAGTACAATGGACAAGCGTTTTGGTGATATTGCCGTTGAATGTGGATTTGTTACATCTGAACAGATTGATGAACTGTTAAACCAGCAGCCACAGGGTTATCTTCTTCTCGGTCAGGCATTTGTAGATAAAGGTTATATGACAAACGCACAGTTTGAGGATGCAATCCGTACATATAAAGAAAAATATTCTTTAACAGATGAAGATTTAAATGAAGGCGAAGACGGAAAATCTTCTGTAATGGTAGATTCACTTATCGATCTTTCATCAACATCAAATCCTGATCTATACAAAGAATATATTATTCTCCTTATGAATAATCTTATTCGTTTTACAGGTGATGATTACACTCCTTTAAAACCTGAATTTAACCTTTCAGACAATTCAGAGCTTTACATAACAGTACAGGGAATAAACAACGGATTTGACGTTGATACTGCTCTCGTTGCTGATGAGGAAACTCTTATACAGTTTGCAAGCCGTTATGCCGATGAATCATTTACTGAAATGAATGAATATGTTGATGCTTCTGCATGTGATTTTATGAACCTGCACAACGGACTCTTTACTGTTAATATGTCCAATGAAAAAGAACTTGAATTAAAACTTACACCACCATCTACTAAAAAAGGTATAAATGCTGATGATCATGGAGATGTTATAGTTTTACCTGTACAGTATCCATTTGGAATCGTAAAATTTGTAATCACAAAATAAGCAATATAACAAAAAACAGTACATATCGGTCATAAATCCTGATATGTACTGTTTTTTTATTATTTTTTATGTTTTTCAAGCTCCACTACTGTCTCTACACCTACAGTCATCGGAAACATATCGACCGGTACTGCTCTCTTCATACTGTAACCTCGTTTTGTAATATAGGAAAGATCTCTTGCCAATGTTTCCGGTTCACAGGATACATATACAACCTTCTCCGGCGACATTTCTATGACAGAATCCATAAACTCTTCCGTACTGCCTGCCCTCGGCGGGTCCATAAAGACAACATCGCATTTTTCACCTTCTGCTGCCATATCTTTCATAAATTTTCCCGCATCCGCTTTAATAAATCTTACATTATCGGCTTTGTTCTGCTTTTTATTAATAATCGCATCCTTTATAGCATCTCCGTTAAGTTCTACACCGACAACTTCCTTTGCATAATCTGCCACCACTATACTTATGGTTCCTATACCGCAATATGCATCTATAACTTTCTCACTTCCTGTCAGCTTTGCATACTCTATTGCTTTTTTATACAAAATTTCCGTTTGAACCGAATTTACCTGATAAAATGATTTTGGTGATATTCTGAACCGTTTTCCGCATAATTCATCTTCTATATATCCTTTTCCATACAGGACAATATTTCTTTCTCCAAGAACCATACTTGTTCTTTTATCATTTATATTCTGAACAATCGTTGTTATCTCCGGATGCTGTCTTCTAAGTTCTCTGATAAAGTTATTTTTTGAAGGAAAAATATTGTTTCCCGTAACAAGTACAACGAGTATCTGTCCCGTCAGATGTGCAGTTCTGATAAGCACATGTCTTAAAAAACCGTATCCCGTATCCTCATCATACGCCTTAAGCTTAAATGACTTTAACATTTTTCTTATTGTAACAATTATCTCGTCTGACTTCTCATTTTCAAGATAGCAGTTGTCAAGATTTACAACTCTGTGGCTTTTTTTCTCATATATTCCCGATATAATATTTCCTTTTCTGTCATGTGAAAATGCTGCATGAATTTTATTTCTATAATTATACGGATTGTCCATGCCTATTATTTTATCCACTTTTCCATATTTTGAAATAAGCTTTTCAACACGCCTTTGTTTTTCTGCAAGCTGCTTATCGTAGTCAAGGTCAAGCAGCTGACATCCGCCGCATTTTTTTGTGACCGGACATTTTATACTTTTATCTGTCATCTCTAATCTCCGTTTCTAAATAATTTATAACATTAATTTATCTGGTTTTTCTATTTACATACATAGCCTTATATTTTGAGTACACTATGGTCTGGTCATGATACAGTCCGTAGTATCCTGACATCAGATAGCTGACGGCAATCGCCACCATAAAATATCCGACTCCCCTGTACCCAAACAATTCAAAGCTTATGAGAAGTGATGTTATGGGACAATTTGTAACTCCGCAAAATAAAGCAATCATACCGACTGCCGCACACAGTGATGGAGAAATTCCAAGTATGTGTCCTGCTATACACCCAAAAGTGGCACCTATAAAAAATGACGGCACTATCTCTCCACCTTTAAATCCTGCTTCAAGCGTAAGTGCGGTAAGAATCATTTTTAATAAAAATGCAAACGGATTCACCTCACCTGCTATCGCTCTCTCTATTACAGGTATGCCGGCTCCCATATAATCGTCAGTTCCTAATATTAACATTATAAGCGCTATAGCTGCTCCTGCAACTATAATTCTCACATAAGGGTTTTCTAAATATTTCCGGTATAAATCCCCGACTCCATGAAGCATCATACAGAACAATACACTAAGTGCCGCACATGCTAACGATATAATAATAATTTTAACACTGTTTTCGAGAGTCATGTCAGGAATATACTTTATCTTAAAGCTCTCCGGATTTATTCCCATGTCTGCTGCAAAGTTTGATGCAATAAGTGCCGAAAAAGCACAAGGCACTAACGCTGCATAATACATAACCCCAACGCTTACAACTTCCATGGCAAATATCGACGCTGCCATCGGTGTACCAAAAAGTGCCGAAAACGCTGCACTCATTCCACACATTATAACTACATGCTGATCCTGTTCATCAAGCCCCAGCACATCTGCAATCTTACTTCCTATACTTCCGCCAAGCTGCAAAGCCGCGCCCTCTCGTCCCGCAGAACCACCAAATAAATGGGTAATAACCGTAGATATAAATATGAGCGGTGCCATTTTAAATTCAAGCCTGCCATCTGCATGGATGGTTGATAACACCAGATTGGTACCCTTGTTATTTGAATAATTAAATATTTTATATAAAAACACTATAAAACATCCTGCAAGCGGCAACAAAAATACTATATAACTGTGACTATCCCTGAAATCCGTCACCCATGTAAGGCACATTGAAAACATAATACTGAACAGCCCGACTATTACTCCTGTTATAACCGCAATGCAAACCCATTTAAGGAACGTTTTAAGGTTTGCAAATATTCTTTTTGCATAGCTTTTTATACTTTCCATCAGTATATCCTCCGATACGTGTTCTTCAAAACTTTCTTTTCTATTCTAAAAAAATTTTCACACCCACGTATTTTATCATAATCTGTATAAATATGTCAAAAAATTATACACTGGAAAATAGCACCATGGTCTAAGAACTTAAGCCATGATGCTATTAAAAGACACGATTAATTATATGTAGTTTATGATGTTAATTCAGTCAATTTTTCTCTTATCTCTTTTATCTTTATCTCTGAGTAATTCTTTCTCTTAAGACCCTCTCCGAAAAACTGACTTTTATTTGCTTCATAAATATCCTTGAATTCCTGAAGCTCATCTTTGAGTTCCTGAACTCTCTTTACTTTCTTCTCATACTCTTCGCGCTCACCCGGAGTCATTTCATCTACGTTAAGCTCCTCAAGCTCATATTCCGGCTCAGATTCTTCAGAAATAACTGCTTCCGGTGTACCCTGTGTATCTAAGGATACTTCAACGCCAAGTTCTACGAGTTTTTCTTTTATCTCTTTTATCTTTGCTTCTGAATAATTCTTTTTTCTTAAGCCTTCCCCAAGAAATTTATTTTTGTTTGCCTCAAAAATTTCCTCAAATTCAGCAAGCTCATTTTTAAGCTCCTCAATGCGTTCCTGTTTCTTTTCATTTTCTATCTCTTCAAGGGTCTCTGAAGCAGCAGACACTATAACCTGTCCACTGTTGTCATCTGAAAGAAAATCATCATCCGCATCGATGCCAATATCCATAGAACCTACAATTGGCGGCGGCATAACAGGTTCATCGTCAAGAAAATCGATATCATCTTCAACTGCCTTCTCTTCATCTATAGAACTAATCTGTTCTTCCGGCTCTTTATATGTATCTTCACCTACAGTGTCTTCAACTTTCTCAACCTCATCTGTGTCTGTCATGATATCGCTCTCATATGTATCTGTAGAATCAGCAAATATATCTGTCTGTGTATTATCCTTTACACTGTCTACAGTCTCCTCAACGACTTCATCAACTTTCTCTTCTTCAATATGCGATTCTTCCACATCAGCAAATCCTGATACATCCACTGCCGCTACCGGTTCACTTGTGTATGATATTTTATCATCACTGTCATCCTCCACCGGTGCACCTGAAATCTTATTTATCAATCTCTGTTTTGGATGTTTTATTCCACAAAATTCGCATATGGCAAACTCACCGCTTACATCCATAGTTAATGTATTACCACAAATGTCGCATTGCATTACTGCCATCTTATATTTCCTCCTTGTATCCAAACTTAAAATAAACTATCTGTTTTTTTATCATTTTTTACTGCACCTGTCTCATCGAGCTTGATTAAAAGTCTCTCTTTTGTATGCTTCATTCCACATACATCACATGTAGCAGCCTCTCCATCCATTTCCATTGTTAAACTTCCACCGCAAATATCACATTTTAATAATGCCATTTTCTAATACCTCCAACTTGTAATTTTATATTACTATTTTACAACTTTAATAAATAAAATTCAACAAGTTTTTCCATTTATTAGATGCAATTTTTATTATTTTTTACTAAGATTCAGGTGTCAAAAGGGTGCTACCTTAATCTTACTAAACAATCGTGATTTTATTTATTATATCAAGGATATCTTCCGGATGTACTGCAATATAATCTGCACCTGCCCTGTTAAGTTCCTGAATGTCGCCATAGCCATACAGCACTCCTATGGATTTTATATTATTCTGTTTTGCCCCATGTATGTCATGCATCCGGTCTCCAACCATAATCACTTCATTATATTCACTCTCCTGTATCCCGATGCTTTCCATTGCATATTTTATTATCTCACTCTTCTCTACCATTTTTTCATTCATGGTTGCACCATATACACCACACAAATATCGGTCTAATCCAAAATGTTCTGTTATCATTTTTGCATATTTTTCCGGCTTTGAGGTTGCAATGGCGGTTTTCATATTCTTTTTGCTAAGTTCTTTTAGAAGTTCCTCCACTCCGGGATACACAACATTCTCAAATATTCCTTTTTCTTCAAAATATACTCTGTAGAGTCTTAGCCCCTCCTGTGCCTCTTTTTCATTCATGCCTGCATATTTCATCATAGACTGTATTAGCGGTGGTCCTATGAATTTTTTAAGTGTGCTTTTCTCCAAAGGCGGAATATTCATCTTCTCAAGCGCATATTTAACAGAATTAATTATTCCCGTTCCTGATTCTGTAATTGTTCCATCAAGATCAAATAAAATGTATTTCATACGTCATGCTCCTATTCTCCGTGATGTTCTTACTTATGATACGGTTCTCCATTCATTATTCTGAATGCCCTGTATATCTGTTCAAGTAATATCACGCGCATAAGCTGATGCGGAAATGTCATCTTTGAAAAACTCAGCTTTTCATCCGCTCTTGCACTTACTGACTTGTGAAGTCCCAATGAACCTCCTATTACAAATACAATATTACTTACACCGTTTACAAACAGCTTCTGCATATCTCCTGAAAGTTCCACTGAATCTTTCATTTTTCCGTTAATCTCCAATGTTATCACATATGAATCTTCCCTTATATTTTTCAATATCCTTTCAGCCTCGGTCTCCTTTATTTTATCTTCCATATTTTCAGAAGCATCATCCGGCGTTTTCTCATCTGCCACTTCTATTATCTCGAGCTTACAATACCTGCCAAGTCTTTTTCTGTACTCATCTATTGCCATGGTAAAAAACTTTTCTTTTATTTTTCCGACGCATACTACTGTTATCTTCACGCTGCCACTCCCTTCACATTTATTGACATTTTTTGCTTGTTTCACATTTAATAGTATTATATAATCTTATAAGCGTCAATAAAATTTTATCCGAAAGGAAGGTTATATTATGTCTGATCAGAATATAAATAATGACAATTCCCATACTAAAGCATTTGTCAAATCTTCTGAAAAATATGAGGATTTGAACAGTTCAGGAATCACTCTTGTCTTCACGGCAATATTGGGGTACATTTTTATGATATTAAAAACTCTCGATGTTGTCCCTCTTCACTTTGAAGGAGTTTCCATATATCTGTTTTATATTGTAATGGGCGGAATGTTCACGGCATTTCTTGTAATAGGTATTCTTTCTCTTAAGAAAGCCCGCCATGTAAAAGCCGGAATTTCCAAAGAAGAAAATACAGAAGCCGATATCATCAGATATTTCACCGATAATTATTCTTCACAATCTATAGACGATGCCATCGGTGCAGCTTCACTCTCTGAAGGCGATCTGTATTATAAAAGATATGATTATCTTAAATCAGATATCAACAGTAAATTCCACGATGTAGATGATTCATTTGCCGAACATCTGATAGAAGAAATATACGAAAAGATTTTTGAATAACTGCAAAAAAAACAACTGCAAAAATGCAGTTGTTTTTTTTTGGTTATTTATTAGATAAAAATTCATGTATACCCTTTGCTCCAGCTTTTCCTGCCTCCATGGCAAGAATAACTGTAGCTGCACCTGTAACGGCATCTCCACCGGCATATACGCCTTCTTTAGTTGTCTTACCTGTCTCGTCAGCAACTATACATTTTCTTCTGTCTGTATCAAGTCCTACAGTTGTTGAAGAAATAAGAGGGTTAGGTGATGTACCGAGTGACATGATAACTGTATCAACTTCAATATCAAACTCTGAACCGGCTACCTCTACAGGTTTTCTTCTTCCTGATGCATCAGGCTCACCAAGTTCCATCTTTATACATCTGAGTCCCTTTACCCAACCATTCTCATCAACGAGAACCTCTGTAGGGTTTGTAAGAAGGTCAAATATGATTCCTTCTTCTTTAGCATGATGAACTTCTTCAGCTCTTGCAGGAAGCTCCGCTTCACTACGTCTGTATACTACATGCACCTCTGCGCCGAGACGCAGTGCTGTTCTTGCAGCATCCATGGCAACATTACCGCCACCTACTACTGCTACCTTCTTACCGGCAACTATAGGTGTATCGTAATCCTCCTTAAATGCTTTCATAAGGTTACTTCTTGTAAGATACTCGTTTGCAGAAAATACTCCGTTTGCATTCTCACCAGGGATACCCATAAATCTAGGAAGACCTGCACCTGAACCGATAAATGCAGCATCAAAACCTTCATCATTTAATAGCTGATCTATTGTTATAGATTTTCCGATAATAACATTTGTCTCTATCTTAACGCCAAGTTTCTTAACGTTCTCTATCTCGCTCTTTACAACTGTCTCTTTTGGAAGACGGAATTCAGGAATACCATATACAAGCACACCGCCTGCCTCATGAAGTGCCTCAAATATTGTAACATCATATCCAAGCTTAGCTAAATCTCCTGCACATGTAAGTCCTGAAGGGCCTGAACCTATAACTGCTACTTTCTTGCCGTTTGGAACTGCAGGTTTCTCCGGCTCTACTCCGTTTTCTCTTGACCAGTCAGCAACAAATCTCTCGAGCTTACCGATAGAAATCGGCTCACCCTTGATACCACGGATACATTTACCCTCGCACTGACTTTCCTGTGGGCAGACACGTCCACATATTGCCGGAAGTGCTGATGATTTACCGATAACTTTGTATGCCTCTTCGATATTTCCATTCTGTACTTCCTGTATAAATCCCGGAATATTGATTGATACCGGACATCCCTTTACACACTGTGGATTTTTACATTTAAGACATCTCTCAGCCTCTGTTTTTGCTTCTTCTTCATTATATCCAAGACAAACTTCTTCAAAGTTTGTAGCTCTTACCTTAGGATCCTGTTCTCTTACAGGTACTTTCTTTAATACGTCCATTTATGTTTTCTCCTTTTTTTCAATACAATTCCATATTTTTAGCTGCACTGACCACATCCGCCGTGATGTGTATCGCCTTCTTTGAGCTTTAACATGGCTCTGCCTTCCTCTGTCTTATACATCTGCTGCCTCTTCATAGCCTGATCAAAATCAACCTTATGTCCGTCAAACTCAGGTCCGTCAACACATGCAAACTTTATCTCATCTCCTACGGCTACACGACAGGCACCACACATACCCGTACCGTCAACCATGATAGGGTTAAGACTTACGATTGTAGGAATACCAAGTTCTTTAGTGAGAAGTGCTGTAAACTTCATCATTATCATTGGTCCTATAACAACACATCTGTCATATTTCTTACCCTGATTATTTACAAGTTCCTTTATGGCATCCGTACCCATTCCTTTAAGACCATATGAACCGTCATCTGTCGCAATAGTTACATTTCCGACTTTTCTCATATCATCCTCAAGAATAATAAGGTCTTTTGTCTTAGCACATATTATAACGTCTGCCTCTATTCCATGTTCATGCAGCCACTTAACCTGTGGGTATACAGGAGCTGTTCCAACTCCACCGGCTACAAATAAAATTTTCTCATTTTTTACTTTTTCAAAATTTTCTTTCTCAACTAACTCTGACGGTACTCCCAATGGTCCCGTAAAGTCTCTGAAGCTGTCTCCCGCCTTTAAAGCAGCCATTTTCTGTGTAGATGCACCGACTGTCTGGAAAACAATTGTCACTATTCCCTTTTCTCTGTTATAATCGCAGATTGTCAAAGGAATTCTCTCTCCCTTCTCGTCCATCTTTACGATTACAAACTGTCCCGGAAGACAATATTCTGCAACTCTGGGTGCTTCCACATCCATTAAATAAATGTTAGCAGCTAACTCTTCTGCTTTTAATATCTTGTACATAATTCCTCTTTCTCCCTTCTATTTTGCAATTTCATATATGCCCCTGTCATTTGTTGTAACACTTACTATTACTCCTGTAACAGTACCCACTCCGAAGGTTTCCCCTGATGATGCTCTTATAAGATAATATTCATTACCTTCCATTACCTGAACACCTACATAAGAAAACTCAGCTATTCCTCCAGTTGCAGTGTTTCCCTCACTGTCAATAATAAATCCACTGGAAATTAAATTTGTCTTAAGGCTGTCTAAAGCCTGACTGTATGTGTAAGTTCTATCCACATTAAGCTCATATATTTTCTGCGTGACAGAACTAGAAACACCCTGTTCATTAACAACTATTACTGAAAAAACATTTTTTCCAACCGGCATGTCTATAGGACCCGTGTACTTCTCTGAACCCTGTGTCGGTGTTGACTCATTCTCTCCTAATGTGTAATATGCCGTACATTTTTCAGGCACAAGCACTTCTATCTGTTTTACTGATGTATATACTCCGCTGTCCGGTGTTACGGTCGGTGCCGTAAGTGTAGACAGTTTTATCTCAAATTCTTTGGTCACTACCGTGCTTGAGATACCCTTTTCATTTACGGATATCGCCTTCACCACTGTCGTTCCCTCTTTGTCAATCTGAAAACTGTCCGTGTACTCCGTCGATGCAGTTGTCGGTTCGGTACCGTCGGTTGTGTAATACATCTTATATCCATTGTTATTACTGAGTGTTATATAGATATACTGATCATATGTTCCTGACTCATAATTAAATTCAGGACCGAGAAATGAATACTCTGTAAGCTGGGAAGCTATGTCTGTTCCTGCCACTGACTTTAACAGTGCATCCATCTCGGATACCATTCCGTTTTTATCATATAAACGCAACAGTTCCTCATAATAATCTATATTATCCGGTTCTACATTTATAAGTTCCTTGATAACATCTATCTGCTGCATGTCCATGCCGTCTATCTTCTTGTATGCATCCCATAATGATGTAAGAACTTTCTTTAGCGAACTCTTGTCACTTGCAAGATCATGTGCCTTTACATACTCATTTACGGCATTGGTATAATCACCATCATTATAATATTTCATTCCTTTATCATAGGCAGTCTTAAATGCTGTACTCTTATTACCTGATGTCGGCCAGAATACGGCAACGGCAGCAAGAACTATCACCACAAATATTGCAATTATTGCACACGTAACTTTAACCTTAAACATTTTTCTCTCATTACGTGCCATAATCTCTTCTTCATTTAATCTTTTCTTTCTGCTCTTCTTCACCATTTCAGTTCTGTCAACCGTGTAACCGGATTCATCATCATTATCCTTCATACTCTTCTGTATATTGGCACGATTAATCTCTTCTTCAAGGTCATCATCGAGCTGAATGGGTTTAAATCCACTTAATGTGTCATATTTATCTGAATTGTCCTCAAGTCCCGTGTCGTAATAATAAGCACTGTGCGAATTACCTGACTGACTCTCTTCTTCCTTTATCTCCTCAAGAAGTTCACCTACATTATTTGCCAGTTCTTCTTCTATAATATTCAAATCCGGAACTATCTGTATGGGTGTTCCGCATTTGAGGCAAAAAGCCTGATTTTCATTACACTCTTCACCACATTTACTGCATTTCATATAAGAATCTCCTATCCGATTAATTTTTTCACCCAAAATAACACATTATAATATATCATAATATGAATTTTAACGCAACATAAAAAAAGACAGAACCCCAATACCTGAAGTTCTGTCTTTTTTCTTATACCTATTTCTTCATTGTTCTTACAACAACTGTACAGTAAAGTACTTTTCCATTAACTTTTGCAGCTATAGTTGTTTTACCTGCCATTCTTCCGACAACAGTTCCGTTTTGTGACACAGTTGCCACTCTCTTATTATTTGAATACCACTTAATAGTTCCCGTGGCTCCAAATACATCCAGATCATAGCTGTCATACTGCTCTAATGTTATATATGTGGCATTAAGTGCCAGCACTATTACATCACATGAACTTTCAAGTCCCGTATCTGTAGATATTGCATAAATCGTAGCCAATCCCTGGCCTTTTGATGTTACCACACCGTTTGAATCAACAGTTGCCACTGATTCATCACTTGAATACCATGCAATACTCTCTGTTGTATTCGACGGTTTTACCCTTACGGATAATCTTCTTGTCTGTCCCGGAAGCATCGTTACACTTGATGCACTTATCGCAACAGATGTGGCATTTACTGCCGGTTTTACAACTACATCAACTATTCCTCTTATCTCATTTCCATCAGTGGATTCTGCGTATACACGACAGCTTCCTTTTGATATTGCTGTTATTCCGCCATTTAAGTCTACAGTTGCAACATTTGCATCCGTAGTTTTCCACTGAACTCCCGTGTACGTTGCATCAGCAGGATTTACCGTAGCATTAACACTTGCAGACCTTCCCTCTACCAATGTAAGTTTTGAAGGACTTACTACTATGCTTGAGACAGGCTTAATCACATTCAGCCCTACACTTGCAGTAACTGTGTTTCTATCCATCGCAATAGCTGTTATAGTTGCATAACCATAGCCTACCGCTGTTACATTTCCGCTTTGGTCTACCCTTAACACATTACCATTGCTTGAACTCCACCATACACGTTTATCCGTAGCCGTTGACGGTTTTACCACAGCTTTTAATTTCTTCGTATATCCGAAGCTTATTTCACCTCTGCTGCCCTGTCCCGTTATTTTTATGCTTTCAACATATTCTCTGACATTTACGGTGCAGTTTCCTACTATGCCATTTCTTACGGATTTGCAGCTTATCACGGCTTTTCCGCTTGATACAGCCGTAACCGTACCATTTTCATCTATTTTGGCCACTGATGAATCTGATGTGCTCCATTCAACATCCTTAAATGTAGCATCCACCGGTTTGAATATTGGTTTTATTTTTTTAGAATCTCCCTTTGTTATATCTATACTCCTAGGATTAAATGATATACGTCTTAAAGGTTTCTCAACAATCATTGTGTATTTGTCATATAATCCACTTCCGTCAGATGCATACGCATATATTGTGACTTTACCGTATCCTCTTGCCTTGGCAATTCCTTTTGAATTTACACTCATTATATTCGGATTGCCTGATTTCCATCTTATCTTTGGATTTGTGGCAGTTTCCGGTAATACTTCAGCTTTAAGCGAGAGCACATCTCCCTTATTTACATATTCCTGTCCGCCTGACATCTTGACAGATGTAACAAATTCCTGAACCGTTACAAGACAACTTGCCGTAAGACCTCTCTCTTCCGTCTTTGCAACTATCACAGTCTGTCCACCCTTAAGTCCTGTAACAACTCCGTTTTCATCTACAGTTGCCACATCAGGACTGCTTGATGAGAATATAACATTTCTGTTTTCTGCATCTGCAGGCTTCACATTCGGAGTAAGTGCAAACTGGTCATCCTTCATTATGGTTCTTCTTGTGGCATTTAATGTTATACCGGTTATCGCCTGTGTGACAGTAAGCGTACATTTTGCTGTAAGTCCGCTGTCCTCGCTTGTAGCTACTATGGTACATGTTCCCGGTGTAATCGCAGTTATCATTCCTGTGTTTTCATCCACTGTTGCTATCTCTGCATCAGATGTACTCCACTTTATTACCTTATTGTCAGCATTTGCAGGCAGTGCAGTTGCATTAAGCCATGCCGTCGCTCCTTTTCTGACTGACAGTTCAGTGTTACTGATGGTAACAAGTGTAACCGGCTGGTATACCTTAACATTACACATTGCTGTTATTCCACCATCATTTGTTCTTACAAGTACTGTAGCCATACCTGCACTCTTGGCAGTAACAAGACCGTTTCCATCAACAGTGACAACCGATGTATCGCTTGATTCCCATTTTACGGATTTATCTGATGCATCCACCGGCAATACTTCTGCTGAAAGTCTGAATGTGTCATCTATCTTCATTTTTATGTCTGTATAATCAAGTGTAACGCTTGATACAGGTCTGAGTACCTCTATCTGACATGTGGCAATAAATCCACCGTCTTTGGATTTTGCAATAACTGTAGCATCACCCGGTGCCACATATGTAATAAGTCCCGTATCATCCACCTTCACTATACTTCCGTCTGAAGGAGATGCTGACCATTCTATCTCTGTATTTACACCCGGTCCTGCCGGCATCACTGTAGCTGTAAGCTGATGTGTACCCGCATTTAAGCTCTCTCTTATCTTAGTTTCGCTAAGTGAAATTCCGGTAACAGGAACTCTTACGCTTACATCACATGATGCAACTTTTATTCCATCTTCTGTTATAACCCATATTACGGCATTTCCTCCGCCTACCGCTTTAACAATTCCATTTTCATCTACAGTCGCAACTGAATTATCGCTTGATTCCCACTTGACCTTGCGGTTATCAGGAAGCTCCGGTGTAAATGTAATGGTCAGAGGATATGAATCTCCCCTGTCTATCTGTACTGATGTAGGATACACGCTTATATCCTGTACAGGTTCCGTAATGGTTATGATACATTTTGCAGTTTTATTTATACCATTGACGGTCTGTGTAGCAGTAACTGTTGCAGTTCCTTTCTTTAAACCGGTCACTGTAACTGAATACGGATCATCCTTTGATGTTGCTATAGACACTATATTATTGTCTGCCGTTTCCCACTTAACACTTGCAGTATTGTCTGTAACAAGTGCCTTGAGTTCAACTGATTCTCCCGCCTGTATGGTTACGTCAGATTTACTGATTGCAAATGCATCTATTACTGTAACAAGTACCTGTGCATACTGTGGTGTACTTGTTCCAAATATGTTTTTGTTTACAACTGTTGCATATACGAGGGCACTTCCGCTTCTCTTAGCCGTTATAGTACCGTCCTGGGTTATTTCTATAACAGATGTATCATTTGAATTCCAGCTTACCTGTCCTGCATATTTATCATCTATATTTGTCTTTAATGTAGCTGTATCTCCAACATTTAAGACCGGTGTACTTGTTATGGCAAACGGAACCTCCACATCAACACTTCTTGCCGGATTCGGAAGTTTTCCATACCATGCATCCGTCTTATCTAATGACATTACATATACTTTTGTTTTACCTGCACTTATACCGGTGATAGTTCCTTCATTATCCACATCTGCAATATCAGAATTATCACTCTGATAATATATCGAAGAAGCATTGACTGCATTTGTCAGTAATTTATGCTTTTCCTTATATTCAACAGTCACAGGAATATCTGTCTCTGTTATTCTTGCATTTACTACAACCCTGCATGAATCCTTCTGTCCGTCAGAAGACTGCGCCGTTATAGTGGCTGCACCCGCACCTGTAAGTGTAATCACTCCTCCGCCGGTACCTCCATTTGCCACTTTGGCAACCGTCTCATCAGATGATGTAAATATTACATCGTTCGTAGATGTAGTATAGATATCACTTACGACATCTGAATCCTCATATGGATTCTGTGGCGGATTTGTAATCTCAAACTTTACAACTACCTTTCTCTCCGCTTTTGCCGTAAGAGTGGTAACGGTACCGTCACTTCCCGTAATATTCTTTGTATACGTTGCTGTAACTGTTACGGTTCCGGCACTTACAGGTGTAAGCATAACCTGTGACACGGTATTTCCATTCATACTCTGTGGAGTAATTTTTACAACAGACGGATCTGAAGACTGCCAGTTTATTACTGAATCTGCATTAAGTTCTTCTGCAGTACCGGCTTCATTGTCTCCGTCAAAAGCACTTGCAGACCATATCTCAGGCTGCGAACCTACCTTCCACGTTCCGTCAGTCAGCATATTTCCGGTGATAACCACCTTAAGGCTGTCCGCCGTCGCATACCGGAATACCGCAAATACACCTGCAAATATTACAAATAAAGCTAACAATAATTTTTGGTATACTTTTAATTTCTTCATAAAAATCCTCATTTCTGAGCGATTTATCGCACACTGTTTTAATTATTTTCCATCATACTTTATTACTGAACTTACATTGTAGCCTTCAAGTTTTTCACGTCCTTTAAGACCTGCAAGTTCCATCAGAAAACATATGCCGACAACTTCTCCTCCAAGTCCTTCAACAAGCTTTATAATAGCTTCAATAGTACCGCCTGTAGCTATAAGATCATCTATTATGACAACTTTCTGTCCCGGCTTTATGGCATCCTTGTGTATTTCTATTGTTGCTGTTCCATACTCAAGCTCATATTCCATGGAAACAGTCTCACATGGCAGCTTTCCTTTTTTTCTTACAGGAACAAATGCTTTCTTCATATTGTATGCTATCGGCATACCGAATATAAATCCTCTTGACTCCGGTCCTATCACTATATCAAAGTCAAGATCCTTAACCTTATCCTGCATTAAATCTATTGCCAGCTGCAAACCCTCTGCATCCTGTAAAACAGTTGTAACATCCCTGAATATTATACCCTCTTCCGGAAAATCCTTTATACTTCTTACGTAATCTTCTATTTTCTTCATTTCTGCCTCCATTATTTCATTTATCATCATTATAACGCTAACTATATATTAGCACAAATACCGCTTTATAACAACTCTAATATTGTTCCTTCCGCGATATTCATTAATTTCAGGATAGTATAAAACAGACAGATTTATACTGTTCTCATTACCGTTTAACGCCTTTTCAGCTTCCTGCTCCCCAAAGGCTTCCCCAAGTTCCTTCACAAACTCATCTCCACTCTTAAAAAGTGTGCCTTCCATAGAAAATCCCTCCTCCCCCATAAGATCCATTCTTATAACATTTCTGTTCTTTCCAAAGATTTTTATTTTTAGAACCTTTACATTTTTCTGTGCAAAAACAGGTTTTTCATTTCCTTTGCCAAACGGCTCAAGCAGATCAAGTTCTTTAATCAGCCTGTCTGTTATATAGTTAAATGGCATCGGCACATCTATCCATACTTTTCTGCACAGATCATCCTCTGTTAATGCTGCATTAGTATTAAGTGTATATCTGAGTTCCTCATATTTATCATCATCAATGGATATGCCCGCAGCCATGGCATGCCCTCCAAACTTCTGAAACAGATGTCTGCATTTTACTAACTCCTCAAACATATCGTATTCTTCAATCGACCTGCCTGACCCCTTTAACCCGTCTTTCGCTTTTGTTAGTACAAAAACAGGTTTATTATACTTCTCCCTGATTCTTCCGGCTATTATTCCGACAATGCTTTCATGACAGTCCTCAAGTTTTATTACAAGCACCCTGTCATTTATCATATCCTTTGTATTTTCTATAACTTCTACCGCCTCATCAAATCCTTCTTCTGTCATTGCCTTTCTCTCGTCATTCAGCTCCTTAAGCTCTTTTGCAATCTCTTTTGCCTCACTCTCAGATTTTGTGTATAAAAGTCTGAATGACTTCTTTGCCGTATCAAGTCTTCCTCCGGCATTAAGACACGGTCCCAGTACAAAGCCTATATGATATGAACTTATCTTTTTTCCTGTAAGTCCTGTCTCCTCGATAAGACTGATTAATCCTCTGTTTGTTGTATGATTTAACATTTTCAAACCTTCAGATGTGATTATTCTGTTTTCATCTTTAAGCTCCACCACATCTCCTATGGTAGCAATTGCTGCCAGCTCCAGATATTTTTCCCATTCTTCCGGACTTTTTCCGTTTTTTTCAAACAATGCCCAGATAAGCTTGTACGCAACACCTGCACCGCACATATCCCTGAACGGATAATTATCATCCTGCTGCTTTGGATTAATAACCGCATCTGCCTTCGGAATAATATACTCCGTTTCACCATCATTTTCCACATACAGTATCTCATGATGGTCTGTTACTATTATCTTCATCCCAAGACTTTTGGCATACTCCACCGCCTCAACGGCTGCTATTCCGTTATCACAGGTTACTATAAGATTCACACCATCATCATATGCCCCCTTTATTATATTTACATTTATACCGTAACCGTCATTTATTCTGTCAGGAACATCGAAGTCAACATCAGCTCCTATCTCTTCAAGTCCCTGTACCAATATATTTCCGGAGCAGACACCATCTATATCATAATCCCCCACTACCCTTATTTTTTCTTTTTCGGCAATGGACTGATTTATGATGGATACTGCCTTTTCAACATCCTTCATAAGCCACGGCGAATATATACCGCTTTTATCACCATAAAGATATTTTCTTATACTTTCACTGCCTGTGACATCTCTGTTTCTTATTATTCTTGCTACGACCTTATCAATTCCAAATTCTCTGCTTATATTATCAAAGTCTGCTTTTTTAGCATATACCTTCCATTTTTCCATCATTACCTCCATCTCGTATTCACACGGTAATACTTTTATCATAAGCAATTGCGCCGCAAAGCACATTGAAAAACAGGCAGAAAGACCTTTACCCGTCCTTCTGCCTGTTACTATAACCTAATAAATTTTATTTCTCATATTTTTTCTTTGACATTACATACCACAGTGAACCTGTAATGAATACTGATGAATATCCACCACATACAATACCTACCATAATAGGTAATGCAAACTCACGGATAGATGTAACACCCATTATGAAGAGTACGAATACCATAACGAATGTTGTAAATGAAGTATATATACTTCTTGTTAATGTCTGAGTTATACTCTTATTAACAATATCCTTAAGATCTATCGCCCTGCTATTCTTAACCATTGCAAGGTTCTCTCTTATTCTGTCGAAAATAACGATTGTAGCGTTTATTGAGTAACCAAGTATTGTAAGCATACAAGCTATAAATGTTGTTCCTACTGTTGTTCTTGATATAGCATAGAAACCTATAACAATTACAACATCATGGATAAGTGCAATAACCGCACTTGATGCAAACTTAATATCCTTAAATCTGAACCATATATATATAAGCATGCAGATTGTAGCTATGATAACAGCTATAATGGCATTTGTTCTCATTTCGCCACTGATACTTGAACTGATGTTAGTCTCTTCCATCTTCTCATCAGCATTGAACTTATCAACAAGCATCTGCTTAAACTCATCTCTTACGTCAGATTCCATAACCTGTGTCTTTATAACATACTGAGTTGAATCTGTAACCTTCTGACCCTGTATATCATTATTTCCTATGATCTTAGCTATCTCAGGTTTAATTGTATTATTAAACTCATCTATTGAATATTCCTTATCGAATGTAACTGTAGTAGATGTACCACCCTTAAATTCGATACTGTAGTCGAATGCACCTTTTCCTGATGCTGAATTTACTATCATTGCAACAACACCTGCTAAAATAACAACTATTGAGATAGTAAACCATACAACCTTATGTTTAAGGAAATCGATAGTCTTTCTTTCCTTCTGAACACCGTAGCATTTAACACTCTTACATCCCATGTTATACATAAGATATACAAGAAGTTTAGATATAACAAGTGCAGTAAATACTGATAAGATAATACCTATTGCAAGCGTCTGGGCAAATCCTTTTACTGTACCTGAACCCTTCCACATAAGAACCAGTGCAGCGATAATTGTCGTAATGTTACCGTCAATGATTGCTGAAGCAGCTTTCTTAAATCCTGTCTGTATAGATGTATCAACTGCTCTTCCTGCTGCAAGTTCTTCCTTTATTCTGGCATAAATGATTACGTTCGCATCAACCGCCATACCTATAGAAAGGATAATACCTGCAATACCCGGTAATGTAAGTGTAAGATCAAATCCATTAAGTACAAGTAATTCAAATACTGTATAAATTGCAAGTGCGATACTGGCAACTACACCCGGAACACGGTAAACAATTATCATAAATAACATTACGATTGCAAGTCCGATAAGTCCGGCAACAAGGCTTGAACTTATGGCATCATTTCCAAGTTTTGCTCCTACTACCTGTGAACTTACTTCCTTAAGCTGTAATGAAAGCGAACCGATTCTTATTGTAGATGCAAGGTCCTCAGCAGCCTCATATGAACCCATTCCGTTGATAACAGCCTGTCCTGTTGTAATGGCACTCTCAACTGTAGGTGAGCTTATAACCTTCTCGTCGTATATAATAGAAATAGTCTTGCCGACATTTTCTGTAGTTGCTTCTGCAAATTTCTGTTTACCTGAATCAGTAAGCTTTAATTCAACTTCATAATCTGTCGCACCGGTTGTCTTGTCTGAACCGTTTATAGGCTGTGCATCAGCTACATCATCACCGTTTACCCATACTTTATACACAGTTCCGTCAGGTGCTGTATATGCACTGTATGTATCATCTCCGGTAAAACTGCTGTCTGCCTTTGTTGCGAACATGATAGAACCCGGTTTTCCAAGTTCTTCGAGAATCTTCTCTGCATCGTATGCTCCAGGGATATCTACAGTTATTCTGTTATCTCCTACTGTATATACCTCAGACTCTGTACTGTAGTTTGAAACTCTCAGTTCAAGCTTATACTTTGTATCTTCCAACTGTTCCTTAGTAAATTCTTCATCTACTACTTCATAGGTGATACTTACTCCACCCTTTAAGTCAAGTCCAAGAATTATATTCTTGGCTGCACCTGTCTTTTTCTCACCAAAACCAAATCCTGCAAGCAGTCCTAAGGCTACCATGCACACAATGGTCACGATGAAAATGGCACAACTTTTGCCTTTTCCAAACTTATTCATTTTTTCTCTTTCTCCTTTTTTGATGTTTCTTTATTCGGATTGCTCATGCTCCGCCAATGCTGCCTTTATCATAATAGCACATTCAACTCTTTTTCTTTCCATCTCACAACCGATATCATACGCATCTGTTATCTTTCCATGGAATTTATACGAATTAGCCGCGCATCCTCCACTACAATAAAATTTTGCAAAACATTCTTTGCATTTATCTTTGGCATACACATTACACAACTTGAATTCATCTCTTACGGCTGTATTAGTTATGCCGTCAAACACATTTCCGAGTAGAAATTCTTCCTGCCCCACAAACTGGTGACACGGATAAAGATCACCCCACGGTGTAACCGCAAGATATTCAGTTCCTGAACCGCAGCCTGCCATTCTTTTTAATACACACGGTCCCTGCTTGAGATCAATCATAAAATGGAAGAAATTAAATCCTCTGTTTTCTTTATATCTCTTTATATATTCCACTGCGAGTTTATCATACTCTTCAAGAATCTTAGGAATATCTTCTTCCCTGAGTGCATACGGTTCATCCGGATCTGCCACTACCGGCTCAATGGACATCTGTTTAAATCCAAGGTCAGCATATTCTATTACATCATTTGAAAAATCAAGGTTATTCCTTGTGAATGTTCCCCTGATATAATAATTTGTCTGGTTTCTACTTTCCGCAAGTTTCTGGAACTTAGGAACTATAAGGTCATAACTGCCTTTTCCATTTCTGAAAGGTCTCATTTTATCATTTATCTCTTTTCTTCCATCAAGACTCATGACCACATTCGACATTTCCTTATTTACAAATTCCATAACTTCATCATCTAAAAGAACACCATTTGTCGTAAGTGTGAAACGGAAATTTTTGTCATATTCTTTTTCCTTAGATCGGCCATATCTGACCAGTTCTTTCACGACATCCCAATTCATAAGTGGCTCTCCGCCAAAGAAATCCACCTCAAGATTTCTTCTGTTTCCTGAATTTTCTATAAGGAAATCCAGTGCTTTCTTTCCCACTTCAAGGCTCATGAGTGCTCTTCTTCCATGATATTCTCCTTCCTCTGCAAAACAATATTTGCATGCAAGGTTACAATCATGGGCTATATGGAGACACATAGCCTTTACAACTGTTTTTCTGTTCTTAAAATCTATAACAAGATCTTTATAGGTATCCTCTGTAAACAGTTGTCCTGCCTCTTTGAGTTCTTCTATTTCTTCCAATGCCTCTTCGATATCATTCTCAGAATACACTCCTGACAGTTTTTTCTTAATCGAATCTGCATCGTTTTCTTCATAAAGAGCTATAATATCATATACAATATCATCAACAACATGAACTGAACCGCTGTTAACGTCCATAACAATATTGTAGCCATTATTCTTATACTGGTGAATCACTTTACTCAAACTCCTGTCTGCTTTCTTTTCCAAACTTCTTTATAACGCACGATAACAGAGTCAGTATCCCTATAACCAAAGATACCGGCTCTGTCTCCAATGCAAAATAGTAACTGACTATTTATTTTCGCAAGTCTGGTTACCTACTGTACAAGATGTTTTACATGCAGACTGGCATGATGTCTGACATTCGCCACATCCACCCTTCTTTAAAGTATCCTTTAAAGTTCTGCTATTTAATGTCTTAATATGTTTCATCAAAATATCCTCCTTTAGTTTTAACTTGAATTATTATATCATACTCTATAAATAAAGCAAAGTATTTTTTTAACTGAACATCCCTCCCAATATTCCCCCAATAATTGAAATTCCTAACGCTATGGCAATATTTGTCTGTCCATCCACCACATTTCCCATAATTAACGAAACTATTACAAGCACTGCAACATATGCTGTACCTATAATAAGTCCCCATATAAGTCTCCTTGACTTTTTCATTTTTCCCGCAATCATTCCTCCGAAGAAAGCAGACAAAAAATATATAACTGCAATTCCCCATGATATTACATTGTCACCACATTCCATTTTAAATACTATGGCAGCGAATATTAAAAGCAGCAGGAAACTTATTACATATGTAAATACCAGAACCTTTAGTACGAATAAAATGTCACCTGTTTTTTTCATATATGGAAATCCCTTTTTTATTTATAATAAATATATTATTCTTTTCTATTTATAGTACTATAAAAGTGCTTTACACTATCAGTAAATTGATGTAAAATTCAATGAAAGATTTTTATCTTAAAATAAACAAATAAAGGAGTTGGTTTTTTTTGGATTCTGGAGATATTATGCAGTTTATAATTCTTTTGGTTTTATTATGTTTATCCGCATTCTTTTCTTCAGCGGAAACTGCATTTACCACAGTGAATCGCATTCGTATTCATTCTTTGGCGGAGAATGGAAACAAACGGGCTGCAATTGTTGAAAAAATAGTAGACAATTCAGCTAAGATGTTAAGTGCCGTTTTAATAGGAAATAATATCGTAAACATTTCAGCCTCATCCCTTGCAACCATTCTTGCACAGCGGATGTTCGGTAACTACGCAGTCACCATAGCGACCGGTATTCTCACTATCTTCGTATTAATATTTGGTGAGATAATGCCTAAAACCATCGCTACTTTAAGTGCTGAAAAGCTTACGCTCATATATTCGCCTATAATATACGGAATCATGTGGCTTTTTACACCTGTGATTATAATAGTCAACAAATTATCAGAGTTTCTTCTGTTCCTTCTTCACATTGACCCGTCCAAACGCGGTTCGGGTATTACTGAAACCGAGCTCAGAACTCTCGTAGACGTAAGCCACAAGGAAGGTATCATAGAAACTGACGAACGAAAGATGATAAACAATGTATTTGATTTCGGTGATGCAACCGCAAAAGATGCCATGATTCCGCGAATTGATATGGCGATGGCTGACATTAACAGTTCATATGAAGACCTTATTGAACTGTTCCAACGTGAACGATACACCCGAATCCCGATTTATGAAGGGACTACAGATAACGTAATCGGTATAATAAATATGAAAGATTTACTTTTATATGATAAACGCGTTGATTTCCATGTTAAAGATTTTCTTAGAAAAGCATATTATACATATGAATCAAAGAAATTATCAGAACTCATGCGTGAAATGAAAAAAACATCAGTAAACATCATTATCGTTCTTGATGAATACGGTGTCACCGTAGGTCTTATCACCATAGAGGACCTTTTAGAGGAGATAGTCGGTGATATACGTGATGAATATGATATTGATGAAGAAGATGAGTTTAAACAGCTTTCTGAAAATGAATACCTTATCGAAGGACAGATGAAAATTGATGATTTAAACGACAGACTCGGATTTCATTTATCATCCGAAAACTATGACTCTGTGGGTGGACTGATAATAGAAAACCTCGACCGTATACCTGCGGCAGGCGACAGCATCCTTTTAGATAACATCCGCCTTACTGTACAGAAACTTGACAACAAACGTATAGACAGAATCTTAGTAAAAATAATTTCTGATAACAATAAATAATTTTTTATTGATTATTTTCAACTTATAGACTAATATATTTAGGATTAATAATGCATAACGCAGAAAAGAGGAGAAAAATGAGACATTTACTTAGCCCTCTGGATTTTTCAGTTGAAGAGCTCGACAGCCTTCTTGACTTAGCTTCCGACATTGAAAAGAATCCTGACAAGTACAAACATGCATGTGATGGAAAAAAGCTTGCAACACTGTTCTATGAACCGAGTACGAGAACAAGACTCAGTTTTGAATCTGCCATGTTAAGTCTTGGCGGAAATGTGCTGGGATTTGCCGATGCCGGCAGCAGCTCTGCCCAGAAAGGCGAAAGCGTATCCGACACAATCAGAATAATATCATGTTATGCTGACATATGTGCAATGCGTCACCCAAAAGAAGGGGCTCCGCTCGTAGCAGCATCCCACTCTTCCATTCCGGTAATCAATGCAGGTGATGGTGGACATCAGCATCCTACCCAGACACTTACAGACCTGATGACCATCCGTTCCCTTAAAGGTCGTCTTGACAATCTGACTATAGGACTTTGCGGAGATTTAAAATTTGGAAGAACTGTTCATTCACTTATTAACGCATTAGTACGTTATCCAAATATTTCATTCGTGCTTATTTCCCCTAAGGAATTAAGACTGCCTGACTACATACGTCAGGATGTATTGGAAGCAAACAATGTTCCATACAAAGAAGTTGAAGAACTTGAGGATTCCATGACAAACCTTGATATACTTTATATGACCCGTGTACAACGCGAACGATTCTTTAACGAAGATGAATATGTACGTCTGAAAGACCGCTATATTCTTACACCGGAGAAATTAGAGTATGCACATAAAGATATGCTTATACTTCATCCGCTCCCGCGTGTAAATGAGATATCTGTCGCTGTTGATAACGATCCACGAGCAGTTTATTTTAAACAGGTTCAGTATGGTGTCTATGTAAGAATGGCACTGATATTAACGCTGCTTAATATCAATATTTAGGAGGTCACGATATGTTAAATGTAGGTTCACTTAACGAGGGCGTGGTACTTGACCACATTCAATCCGGCAAATCGATGTCAATATATAATTATCTGGGACTTGATAAACTCGACTGTCAGGTGGCAATAATCAAAAATGCCAGAAGTAACAAAATGGGCAGAAAAGATATAATCAAAATCGAAGGTTCATTAGATCTGGTTGACCTTGATATCCTCGGATACATAGATCATAATATAACAGTAAATATCATTCAGGACGGAAAAATTGTAGGAAAGAAAAACCTTACTCTTCCAAAAACAGTCCGCAATATATTGAAATGTAAAAATCCACGTTGTATAACATCTATAGAACAGGAACTTGAACAGGTATTTATTCTGTCTGATACCAAAAACGAAGTCTACAGATGCAAATACTGCGAAGAAAAATATTCAGGCGTGTAAACACGGACTTTGGCGATTTTCGCA
>CACWRR010000005.1 GCA_902763335.1 uncultured Lachnospiraceae bacterium
TTATGCATATATAATACAAATTCACACGGACACATTCTGTCCATGTATTAATTATTTTGCACAAAAAACAGAGCCGGTGATTGCCACCTGCTCTGTCATTAATCATATATAATCACTATCTGTACTTACTGGTTGCTTTAAGTCTTGTCAACGCTCTCGACAAAGACGCTCTCGAGTGATAATACTCACGTATACTCTGTTTCTGTCTTAATTGTTCCTCCGCACGTTCCTTAGCTTCTCTGGCCCTGGCAATATCTATCTCTTCAGGACGTTCTGCTGTTTCCACAAGCAGGGTCACACGATTGTTGATAATCTCAACAAATCCGATACCTACGACCGCATGCTCCCATTCTTTACTTCCTTCAGGCTGAAAACGCATTTCTCCCTCATCTATGGCTATTACCATATCCTCATGATGTGCCAGTATTTCTTTCTGACCGTCATATTCAGGAACAATGACAGAACGGCATCTTCCTGAGAAGAAGATTTTATTAGCCGCTATTATTTTTAAATAAAATGTACTCTCTGCCATACACATTCTCCATTCCGGAGCGAACTATTCTATTCGTGCTCCTTCATCTCCTCAGCTTTACGAATAACATCCTCTACTGTTCCTACATTGAAAAAAGCATTTTCAGGATATTCGTCCATTTCTCCGTCTATTATTGCTTTGAATCCACGTACAGTTTCTGATAGAGGCACATACACACCCTTTACACCTGTAAAATTCTCAGCTACATGGAACGGCTGTGATAAGAATTTTTGAATCTTTCTTGCACGGTATACCAGTGTCTTATCTTCATCTGCAAGTTCTTCCATACCAAGAATAGCTATAATATCCTGCAATTCCTTATATTTCTGAAGTATTTCCTGGACCTTTCTTGCTACCTGATAGTGCTCTTCGCCCACGATGTCTGCCTCAAGGATACGTGAAGTAGATTCAAGCGGATCAACGGCCGGATATATACCCTGCTCCACGATTTTTCTTGACAATACCGTTGTAGCATCAAGATGTGCAAATGTAGTGGCCGGTGCCGGATCTGTAAGATCGTCGGCCGGAACATATACAGCCTGAACTGATGTTACCGAACCATTCTTAGTGGATGCAATTCTTTCCTGCAATTCACCCATCTCTGTCGCAAGTGTAGGCTGGTAACCTACTGCTGAAGGCATACGTCCCAAAAGAGCTGATACCTCAGAACCTGCCTGTGTAAAACGGAATATATTATCAATAAACAATAATACATTCTGATGCTTTTCATCCCTGAAATATTCTGCCATTGTAAGACCTGTCTCAGCAACACGCATACGTGCTCCGGGCGGCTCATTCATCTGTCCGAATACCAGTGCCGTTTTTTCCAGAACTCCTGACTCCTTCATTTCTGTCCACAAATCATTACCTTCACGTGAACGTTCACCTACACCGGTAAATATTGAATATCCGCCATGCTCTGTTGCAATGTTGCTTATAAGTTCCTGTATAAGTACAGTCTTACCTACACCAGCACCACCAAAGAGACCTATTTTTCCTCCTTTTGCATAAGGTGCCAGCAAATCTATGACTTTAATTCCTGTTTCCAGCACTTCTTCTGCCGGATTCTGCTCTTCAAATGCAGGTGGCTCACGATGAATAACCCATTCCTCCGGATTTTTCAACGGTTCTCCACCGTCAATTGCCTCACCAAGTACATTAAACAGTCTTCCAAGAGTCTGCTCACCTACCGGTGTCTTTATGCCACTTCCTGTAGCTATAACTTCCATATCACGGCAAAGGCCTTCGCTTGAAGCTAACATTATACAACGTACTGTCTGATTTCCAATATGCTGTGCTACCTCCATAACGCATTTCTTTTCGCCGTTATTTACCTCAAGTGCATCCTTGATTGCCGGCAGTTCTTCATCCTCGAATAAGACATCCACTACCGGTCCTAATACCTGTATTATTTTTCCTGTCTTCATGAATTTCTCCGTTTCTGTGCTTTTGCACCGGCTATTACCTCTGTTATCTCCTGAGTAATGGCAGCCTGCCTT
Organism: uncultured Lachnospiraceae bacterium; assembly: GCA_902763335.1. GTDB lineage: Bacteria > Bacillota > Clostridia > Lachnospirales > Lachnospiraceae > UBA2821. The sequence continues at coordinate 2,032 of CACWRR010000005.1, forward strand.
GCACGATTATATAAAATGTCCAATTCATGGAGCATATCCCTGGCACTCTTAGTTGCTGCTTCCATTGCCATCATTCTTGCATTCTGCTCACAAGAATATGACTCAACTAATGCTCCGTATACAAATCCAACTACATAATCCGGTACTATTCTATCCATCACCGCTTCCGGAGAAGGCTTAAGTGCCAATTCCTCCATAAGGATATCTGCCGGAAGTTTCACATCAAAACTTGCTTTTTTCAGCGGAAGCAACTGTAATATCTGTGTCTCTTCCTGAATAGCATTTTCCATGCTGGTATATATGATATATACCTCGTCAAGTTCACCTTCTCTGTACATTCCAAGTATCTCTTCAGAAATATTTCTGGCACGGTTCAATGTCGGATTCTGCACCGTATAATGAAACTGTCTGTCAATCTCTATACCTCTCTGTTCAAAATAATGACGTCCAAGTTCACCTAACACAAAAAGCTTATTATTCGGATGTGATTTCAGGTGTTCTTCTGCCATTTTCAGTACATTATGATTGTATGAACCTGCCAGACCTTTATCTGCCGTGATAACAATATAACCTACCTTTTTTTCTTCAGTTTTTTTATTGTCCTCACTATTTTCAAAGTAAATATCCTTTATATCAGGCAGATGTCTGAGGATTCTGCTCATTTCTGACTGCAATGTAAAGAAATATGGTTCCGTATCAGAGAGCATTTTCTTTGACTTTTTTAGTTTAGAAGAAGATATCATATACATTGCATTAGTAATCTTCAAGGTATCATTGATACTCTTCATTCTATCCTGAATTTCCTTTGCATTTGCCATATTATTCCTCTTTTCCGCAGATGCTTTTATTTGTTCTGATATTCTTTCGCTGCAGTTATTATTTTCTCCGCCAGCTCATCTGAAAGATTTTTCGTATTCTCTATCTCTTCGCCTATTTCCGGATGTTTGAGATCCATGTATTCCAATATTTCATTCTGATACTGTTTCACATTTTTTGTCTCAATTTTATCAAATATACCATGATTTGCCATGCACAGTGTTTCTACCTGTTCATGAAGAGATAATGGTTTACACAATGGTTGTTTCAATAGTTCCATAAGTGCCTTACCATGCTGCAACTGTGCCTTTGTCATATCATCAAGGTCAGATGCAAACTGTGTAAACACTTCCATCTCCCTATACTGTGCCAAATCTATACGTATACTTCCGGATGCCTTCTTCATGGCTTTTGTCTGTGCCGCACCACCTACACGGGACACTGAAAGTCCCACATTTACTGCCGGCCTCATTCCTGAGAAGAAAAGATTACTCTCTAAAAATATCTGTCCGTCTGTAATCGATATAACATTAGTAGGAATATATGCTGATACATCTCCTGCCTGCGTCTCTATAATAGGAAGTGCCGTTATCGAACCGCCTCCAAGTTCATCACTCAGTCTGCTTGAACGCTCAAGAAGTCTTGAGTGAAGATAAAATACATCACCGGGATATGCCTCACGTCCAGGTGAACGCTCAAGCAAAAGTGAAATAGCTCTGTATGCCACTGCATGTTTTGATAAATCATCATATACTATAAGAACATCTTTTCCGTTATGCATGAAATATTCTGCCAATGCAGTACCGGCGTATGGTGCAATATACTGCATTGATGCCGGATCACTTGCCGTTGATGATAACACTATGGAATACTCCATAGCATCATGTTTGGTAAGTGTAGATACTATCTTTGCCACACTTGATGCCTTCTGTCCTATTGCCACATATATACATATGACACCGTTTCCTTTCTGATTAATAATGGTGTCAGTAGCTATGGATGTCTTTCCCGTCTGACGGTCACCTATGATAAGCTCACGCTGTCCTCTTCCTATAGGGAACATCGAATCTATCGACAGAATACCCGTTGCCATAGGTGTACTTACCGACTTACGCTCCACTATTCCGGGTGCTTCCTGTTCAATCGGTCTGTATCCGTCTTCTTTTATATCACCTTTGCCATCTATAGGCTCACCTAATGCATTGATGACTCTTCCTATAAATGCATCTCCAACAGGTATTCCTGCCTTTTTCTTAGTACGTACTACCTTAGTTCCTTCTTTTATACCGGTATCACGTCCAAACAGGATGACTCCTATCTCGTTTTGTCTGATATCCTGAACCATTCCCTTTACACCATTATCAAACACCACGATTTCACCATACATAGCGTGATCTATTCCGTAAATGGTGGCTATTCCATCACCGACCCATATAACTGTACCGGTTTCACGACTTGATTCATCCCAGTCGAATTCTTCTATCTCGCTTTGAATAATCGAGATTATGTCTGCTGCACTTATTGCGCCCACAGTCATCACCTCCCTGTTAATTTTCTTTCCAATTGTCTTAGACGTCCTTCATAACTTCTGTCATACTCTTTATTATTTACCTGAATGACATACCCGCCTAACAGATTATCATCCTTTTCCTTTGTCAATACAATCTTTTCATCCGGGTATTTATTTTCAAGTATCTTTATGGCTTCCGCCTCATCATCAGGATTCAGCATATCAGCATATATCAGTTTTGCACGCATTATATGATTCTTTTTATCCCAATATAAATAAAATGCATCCATTATTTCAGGCAATTCCGACACATACCGGAGTCTGCACATCATCTTTGTAAAATTAATAAGTGTCTTTGATAATCCGGCTTTTCCGTATACACTTTCAATAATGGCATCCTTTTTATGTATTGATATTACAGGACTCGCCATAACTTTCATTAACTCCGGTGTAATACAATACAGCTCCCTGAGTGTATCTACCTCTTCACGATTCACTCCGAGTCTGTATAATACCTTTGCGTTATTTACTGCTTCCTGCATCATAAGCATCACCTGTCTTTATAATTTTTCTTGCAGCCATAAGTGCCAGCTTAGCTATCTCTGCCTGTGCTGTCTGCTGTGCTTTTTCCTGTTCATTCGCAATATCTGCCTTTGCCTTCTCAAGCATATGTTCTGTCTCTTCCCTGGTATGTTCCACAGAACGTGCATGTTCTTCCTCAGCCCTTGCTCTTGCTTCGACGATTATCTGATCAGCTTCTGTCCGTGCTGTCGCAAGCCGCTTTTCATAATCAGCCTTCATCTTCTCTGCCTGCTCTTTGTTTTCCTTTGCACTGTCGAACTGCTCTTTAACCATATTTTCTCTCGCCTTTATAACTTTCATCACCGGCTGATAGAGAAATTTTCTAAAGACTCCATATAATACCAGCAGATTTATAACGGTCCATACGATATTCCAAAAATTTATATTAAGCATTGCCCGTACCTGCCTTTCCTTTTCGTTGTATTAAATCTGCTTATTATTTTAATAAAAGAATAATTAACAATGCTATAACGAAACCATAGATAGCTGTTGCTTCTGCAAGTGCACAACCAAGAAGAAGTGATTTACTGATTTTACTTTCTGCCTCCGGCTGTCTTGCTATAGCATCTACTGCTGATGAAGTTGCCTTACCTATTCCGATTCCGGCACCTATACCTGTTAAAACTGCAACGCCTGCTCCGATTGCTACTAATAATGTTGATGTCATAATAAATTCCTCCATTCATTTTTTTCTGTTTTGTTTTTTTACTCTGTTGCTTCTTTGACAAACAGCGATGTCAGAAATACAAATACATACGCCTGTATCAATCCGTCAAAGATATCAAAATAACAGCTGAATACTGCCGGAACGACAGCAGGTACAACTGATTTTAACAGCTCCATGATAACAAATGAGCCTAATACATTTCCAAAGAGTCGCATACACAACGATAACGGTTTGATAAATACTTCAAGAATATTTATCGGAAGTACTACCGGCATTGGTTCTGCAAAACTCTTAAGCCATCCCTTTGTTCCCTTTTGTCTGATTCCTGCCATCTCAATAAGAATAATACTCATAATGGATAACGCAGCCGTCACATTCATATCCTTTGTCGGTGGCTTAAATCCTAAAAGTCCGATAAGATTTGCTATTCCAATATAGACTCCCACGGTCATCATATAAGGAATGTATCTTGCTCCATTTTCTCCCAGCGTTTCATGAAAGAAATTGTTCATGCCACTTATAGCTGTTTCCAGAATCAACTGTCTGCGTCCCGGATGTTCAACACTCAGATTCCTCGTAAGTATTATCGATAATACTACGATTAAGGCCATGATAATCCATGTCACAACTACCGATTCATATATCGGTATTCCTCCAAACACCGGAATGGTAAATACTGTTTCGCAGTTGAGTTCCTCCATCAGGTTCTCTATCAGAGCGTCCATATGTCTCACTTCCTTCTGCTGCTCTATGGCATTTTTTCTAATCGATAAAATTTTAACAAGAGAAAAAATTTATTTCAACCATTTTATTTTTCATATCTTTCTTTTGCAAATTTACTTTTTTTAGTAAAAATGCCTTGCCATTTTATAAATTTTCTATATTTTTTAATGTCATTTTAATGTTTACCTGCATTTCTATACAAAACGCATTAATAATCCATTAAAATTTTTCACATTTTTTCTACATTTTTCCAGTGATATTTTGTATATATTGTATATTTTTCTACATAGAATTCCTAATTCAATGCATCATATCCACTTTCTTTTGTCCTTATCTTCATGGCTGTACGCATCTCATAACTGAATATTTTTCCATCTCCCACTTCACCTGTAAATGCTGCCTTTTGTATGGCATCTATAACTTTTTTCTCCCATTCTTCTGATGATACCACTATCTCGAATTTAATCTTTGGCAGCATTACAACGTCTACTTTCGTTCCACGCACAAGTTTTTTATATCCCCTCTGTGCTCCACAGCCCATAACCTGTGATACCGTTATACCATTTACATCTATGGCATTTAATGCTTCTTTTACATCTTCAAATACTTCCTCACGCACTATTGCCTCTACCTTTATCATCATATTCTTACTTTCCTTTCCCTATAATATATGCTGCTTTATGAATCAAGTCCGTTGAATGTCGGATATGCACTTTCACCATGCTCCGAAATATCAAGACCTGCCTTCTCTTCCTTGTCACTTACCCTGAGTGGTGTAAATATCTTCACAATTCCGAGACATATAAATGTTCCTGCAATCGCCACAGCTATGGTTACTACTATACCTATAATCTGTGCTACAAATAAATGGTAATCTCCAAATATCAGACCGTCCCATTTTGCTACACTGTTTATTGAACTCTTTGCAAATATTCCTGTAGCTATTCCGCCCCAGATACCACCTATTCCATGGCATCCAAATGCATCAAGTGCATCGTCAATCTTAAGTTTACCCTTAAGTACTGAAATAGTAAAGCAACATATCGGGCTGACAAGTGCGCCAATGATTATAGCTGACCATATAGGTACAAATCCTGCTCCCGGAGTGATTGCCACAAGTCCTACAACCAGTCCGGTAGATGCTCCAACAAGTGTTGGCTTTCCATCTTTAATCACATCTATAAGCATCCATGACATCATTGCGCTGGCACTGGCAAGAGCCGTTGTCATAAATGCATGTGCTGCCAGACCGTTAGCTGCCAATGCACTTCCCGCATTAAATCCGAACCAGCCAAACCATAATATAAATGCTCCCAGAGCTACAAACGGTATGTTATGCACCCTGTATGCTGTATGCCGTATTCTCATATCCACGTCTTCTTCCAAGGATTATTGAAAATACGAGAGCACTCACACCTGAACTTATATGTACTACATTTCCACCTGCAAAATCTACAGAACCTATCTCTGCTAAAAATCCTCCCTGTCCCCACACCATATGTGCCATCGGGTAATATACAATCACCGACCAGAACAGTATAAATAAAAATAATGCTTTAAACTTAACTCTTCCCACTAGTGAACCGCTTATAAGTGCCGGCGTAATCATTGCAAACATCATCTGAAATGCGACAAATACCAGATGTGGTATTGTAGCGGCATATGGACCTGCTTCATTCATTGCTATTCCGTTAAGTCCCAGCCATCTGAAATCACCTATGATTCCGGCATGATTGCCTCCAAATGCCAGTGAGTAACCGAAAAGCACCCACATCATAACCGATAATCCCATAATAGCTGTACATGCCATCATTGTATTTACTACATTTTTTCTCCTTACCAATCCTCCGTAAAAAAATGCTAATCCCGGTGTCATAAAAAATACAAATGCCGTACAGATTAACATAAAACCAGTATCTCCTGCGCTCATTACTTTCTCCTCCACTTCACATTTATTTTATAACGCAAAAAAGACGCCAAAAGAATTTTTCAATTCTCTTGACGCCTTCGTCGGTTATTATAATATCAGACTATTATTATTTTTTCAAGTCTTTTTCGGTTAAGATTTCTTTACCGTATTCAGGATAACAACCTGACTAGAAAAATTTAGCAATATCTTCAAGATTTTTTCTCTTAGGCATATCCGGATCAATATCCCTATAACCAAGTGAAATCACGGCAACCACTTCCTGGCTCTCCGGTATGTCAAGTTCTTTTCTTAATGCTTCTCCGTCACGTATACCCATTACCAGTGTATCAAGACCAAGCTCTCTTGCCTTGAGTAAAAGAAGCTGATTCTGAAGTCCCAGATCATATGCTCCCCACTCATCACCGATTTCATTTTCAGGATTTCCTTCTCTGTCAAATCCTGCTCTCTTTTTCTCAAAAGTTGTAATTATAAGCACCGGTGCATCTTTACAGTTTTTCTGATTGTATTCAGGCAGACATCCCGCCTTTACACTCTTTAACTTATCCGGTGACATTACAACATAATATCTTCCTGTCTGTGAATTTTTCCATGATGGTGCATTCTGTAAAAATCTGATTATCTCTTCCACCTTTTCACGCTCTACAGGCTGCTCTTTATATGCTCTTATACTTCTTCTTGATTCTGCTGCTTTACTTAATTCCATTATAGTATTCCTCCATTTCTTAAATGTCTTCTGCACGTTAATTATATATATAATTTTAGTTTCATGTCAAGAAATGTATGGAATTATACCGGGAATTTTTATCATATATTCTATAAGACTCTGGTGTCAAAAGTCCCTACAGATATTTTCTCATGTCAAATCCAAGTCCCTCTTCAAGTTTTATTATATCTGCTGCTATATCTTTTGACTCGTCATCTGCATTTTGATACTGGTTCAAGTACTTATTTAATGACTTCACACCCATATTACATCCGTCCGTAATAAGATCAGCTATAGTTTCATCAGACTCATTTATCACCAGTTTCACATTTGTCTTAATCCACGACATACTCTTTGCCACGGGATTAGGATCTTTTCCCTCATCATTACAGTTGTCTAACATTTCCTTTATCTTATCTGCGTAATCTTCATGTGCCTCCATAGATTCAATCAGAATCTGCCTCATAATGCCATCATGAACATAATTAAGTACATCATCTATGGCTGCAATCCCCATCTTAATACCTGCATCACATTCCCTTAGTAATCTTACTGTGTCATTATTCATAATACCCTCATTTCTGAGCGATTTCTCTCTTCTGCAATAAATGACTATTTGTTCTCGCTCCGAAACAAATAGCCTAATTACCTTTAACTTTCCCCATTATCAGAATTTTATACTCAAAAGTGCCCCGGACTTGAAAACAAATCCGGGGTACTCTCTAATCTTTATGATTAATTATATTATTTCTGAGGTCCTGCTGCAACTAATGCTTTACCTGCATCATTTCCTTCATATTTCTTGAAGTTCTTGATGAAACGATCTGCAAGATCTTCTGCTTTCTTCTCCCACTCTGATGCATCTGCATAAGTATCACGAGGGTCAAGAATTCCAGAATCTACTCCAGGAAGCTCTGTTGGAACTGTGAAGTTGAACATTGGAATAGTCTTTGTAGGAGCTTTGTTGATATCACCACTTAAGATAGCATCAATGATACCTCTTGTATCTTTGATTGTGATTCTCTTTCCTGTTCCATTCCATCCTGTATTTACAAGATAAGCCTTTGCTCCGCTCTTCTCCATCTTCTTAACAAGCTCTTCTGCATATTTTGTTGGATGAAGCTCTAAGAAAGCCTGTCCAAAGCATGCTGAGAATGTAGGTGTCGGCTCTGTGATTCCTCTCTCTGTTCCTGCAAGCTTAGCAGTAAATCCTGAAAGGAAGTAGTACTGTGTCTGCTCTGATGTAAGGATAGATACAGGAGGAAGTACTCCAAATGCATCTGCTGATAAGAAGATAACGTTCTTAGCTGCCGGTGCTGAAGATATAGGTTTTACAATGTTTGTAATATGGTTGATTGGGTAAGATACACGAGTATTCTCTGTTACACTCTTATCTGTAAAGTCAATCTTTCCGTTTGCATCAAGTGTTACGTTCTCAAGAAGAGCGTTTCTCTTGATTGCATTGTAGATATCAGGCTCTGAATCCTTGTCAAGGTCGATAACTTTAGCGTAGCATCCACCTTCAAAGTTGAATACTCCGTTGTCATCCCATCCATGCTCGTCATCACCGATAAGGAGACGCTTAGGATCTGTAGATAATGTTGTCTTACCTGTTCCTGAAAGGCCGAAGAATATAGCTGTGTTCTCGCCATTCAGATCTGTGTTTGCTGAACAGTGCATAGAAGCCATACCCTTAAGTGGAAGGTAGTAGTTCATCATAGAGAACATACCTTTCTTCATCTCTCCGCCGTACCATGTGTTGATGATAACCTGCTCACGGCTTGTGATGTTGAACATAACTGCTGTCTCAGAGTTTAATCCTAACTCTTTGTAGTTCTCAACTTTAGCCTTAGAAGCGTTGTAAACTACGAAATCAGGCTCGAAATCTTTAAGTTCTTCCTCTGTTGGCTGGATGAACATGTTCTTTACGAAATGTGCCTGCCAAGCAACCTCTACTATGAAACGGATTGCCATACGTGTATCTTTGTTAGCTCCGCAAAATGCGTCTACTACGAAAAGTCTCTTGTTTGAAAGCTCTTTGATAGCAAGCTCTTTACAAGCTTTCCATGCTTCCTGTGAAGCAGGATGGTTATCATTTTTATACTCATCTGAAGTCCACCATACAGTGTCCTTAGAATTCTCATCCATAACGATAAATTTGTCTTTAGGTGAACGTCCTGTGTAAATACCTGTCATAACGTTTACGGCACCTAATTCACTTTCCTGACCCTTCTCATATCCTTCAAGATCACTCTTTGTCTCTTCTTCGAAAAGTACTTCATAAGAAGGATTGTATACAACCTCAGTTGCACCAGTAATACCATATTTGCTTAAATCAACATTTGCCATTTAACATTACCTCTTTCTTATTTATTTTATATATGAACGGTCTTAATTGACGGTTCATTAATAAGCTTTGTATAACTTTCTGTAAGTACTAGTATCCGTATTGTACCGTCAATTATTATAACATATAAGATTTCTTTGTCAATTGTCAAATGCACACCAAAATTATCTAATTGGTGTGCATTTCTTCATCATATTTTTCTCTGTATACTTCTTCTATTCTGTCTTTTATATCAAGAAAAGTGTGCACAATTCGTGGATCGAAGTCTCTTCCTCTGCCCTCCTCTATGATTTCATAACACTTTGAAATAGGCATTGCATCTCTATAACATCTTTTGGCTGAAACTGCATCAAATACATCAGCGACAGACATTATCCTCGCACATAGCGGTATATCTTCTCCTGCTTTTCCTTCCGGATATCCTTTTCCGTTACATTTCTCGTGATGGTATCTGGCTACCTTGTAAGCCATCTTTTCATATGAGTCTTCACCTATATGTCCAAACGTCTTTTCTATTATCTCTCCACCTTTTGCAGCATGTGTTTTCATTATGGCAAATTCTTCATCATCAAGTTTTCCCGGTTTCTTAAGTATACTGTCCAGAATTGATATCTTGCCTATATCATGCATTGGAGCTGCCATAATATAACATGTATACACCGGAATACCCATTGAATAATTTGTTATCTTTCCCTCAACATAGTATAATTTTTCAATAAACAATACGACTATGATTACGTTTATAATTAACGGCAATGTAGCTGCCGTCCAGAATCTTACGGCCCGTTTTCCTCTTACCGGAAGACTGTTCGTAAGTTTCCACATATATATAAACATCAGATAAACCAGAAGATCGAGACCTGTTAAAAAAAAAACATATGTAATATCAGATTAACCTCTCCCGGAATTTTATCAATATGATTTACCGTATACGCTGTACTGCCATCAACTATTATCTCAAATATTCCGGCTATTATTAATAAATCAAATAATTTGTCTCTCTTTTTTATATTGTATATCCTACGTTCCCTCATATATATCATTCCGATATAAAGAGCAATTATAAGACATCCAATCTGTAGCTTACAATATTCCATCGTTTTCTCCACCTGTATAGCTTTTTGTATATATCAGCCTGCCATCCACCTTTTCCACAACATAAGCGGTCCTAATGTTTCTAAAGTGGCACAATATTTATCTGCCATACACACAATCCACGCTTCTATACAATGCGGCGGAATAATATTAAGTGGAAACATATGCTTTGCAATAATCTCTTTTTCCTTCCAGTTAAGATTATAGTCTTTTTTAGCATTTCTTAATGATGTCATTGCATGGGTAAATCCGTGCAGTTTATGTGAATCATCTTTTTCATGCCAGTCATATAAGAAATAATCGTGAAGTAATGCACCCCTTATCATTGATTTGTAATCAACTTTAAGTTTAAGCCTATGTGCTATCAGAAGGCTTATATATGCAACTCTCACGCTATGTTCGTATACAGTCGTTGTTCCGTGCTGGATATATTCTTTTTCCTGTCCAAGCCTTCCCTGCTCTTCAAGTTCGTATATTGTACATTCAAGTATGTCTATTCCTGCAACATCAGGATATATCTGATTTTCCATCGCATCCTCATTTCCCTGTATAAAGTTTCATTGCATCTTTTTACATTATACATAACTTATACATTAAATTCAATGATTGTTATAAATTATTTGCAGGATTTACATGTACCATAATATGTTTAACTTTAGGAAATTTCTGTTCTATCGAATTGTGAACATTTTCTGCTATTGCATGCGTTTCCCACAATGTCTTATCTCCATTTGCTCTTATTTCCACATCAACATATATCTTATTTCCAAATGTACGTGTTCTTAAAAGGTCAATGCCTAAAACACCCTCCTCAGACAACACGCATTTTTCTATTGATTCCTCTGTATTCTCATCACATGCCTTATCAACCATCTTGTCTATGGCGTCCTTAAATATATCATATGATGCCTTTTCTATAAACAGACATATAACAAGGCTTGCTATAGAATCTGCCACCGGAAATCCCATTCTTGCACCTGCTATACCTATAAGTGCTCCAATTGATGATAATGCATCTGATCTGTGGTGCCATGCGTCTGCCATAAGTGCACCGGAATCTATCTTTTTAGCATTGATTCTTGTATACCAGAACATTGCTTCCTTGCTCAATATGGATACCACTGCCGCTACAAGTGCCAGTATTCCCGGAACCGCAAGATGTTTATAATCACCTTCAATTACATTTTTCACAGCTGAATATCCTATTCCAAGCCCGGTCATTGCAAGAATTGTAGCCAGAACAATAGCCGCAACACATTCCATTCTCTCATGCCCGTAAGGATGCTCTTTGTCAGATTTCTTGCCGGACATTTTTATTCCAACCATAACCACAAATGTGCTAAATACATCTGATGCCGAATGTATGGCATCACTTATCATGGCACCTGAATGTGCCACTATACCTGCAAGCAGTTTAAAAAGTGACAATGCCACATTCACAACGATACTTACAACTGAAACTTTCATTGCAACATGTTTAAAATTATTTTCCATAGCGATAACCTCCTATTGCCGTATGTGTAACATATACACTTTAAGCGTTTTTATAGTATATTCTCTCTATGTCACTTACTTTAAATGGGGAGTTTACTCTGGAAAGAACTTCCAAAAAAAGAAAAACACCCACGTATCCAGTAATAGTAACTACTGTCCCGTAGATGTCATATCCACTGTCGCCTTGCGACCCGGCTCTCAGGACTTACGCCCCGGCCTGCTCAGTTTGTACTGTAGATTAAAATGCAGTGCAAAGAGTATTCTTATACTATACCACAAGTATATTCAAATCGCAAGTGAAGTTTCATATTTTTTGAATTTTTTGTAAATGTCTGCTTTCAAATTCCTTTACCGGTTCCGGTTTTGCAAAGAAATATCCCTGTATCATATCGCACTTCTGTTTTGCCATAAATTTAACCTGATCTTCCTTTTCTATTCCTTCTGCTACAATAATGTGCACACAATTCATCATGTTCTATGTACTCAGCAATGAGCCGTTTATATTGGATAATAGTCTTTCCCCTGCATCTCCACCATAACAGGTACTGTAATTCCTGTATTTTGTATACTGCACATCTAACAATGCATATTTCCTGTTTTTCTTTTTTGCTTTTTCAAGCATTTTTTCACCATGATTTTTAAAATAAAACCAATTGTATCCACCCGTTACATCGTCCATGCATATCGCTCTTGACATACACAGCTGTGCTATAATTGACGAAACCTTCCTGATTTTTCCCATTCCAAATTCGTTTCGACTCATGTAAGTTGCTCCTTTATTTTTATCAGATATATAAATTATTAATGATGATAATTTTTAAATGTTCTCCTATATCCCTCAATTTTAGGAGTAAATTTCTCATAATCCTTCTGACTTAATTTTCCTTCAGACACAAGATTTCTCAGCAATTCCTCATATTCCTTAAAACATCTGAGTGCCTCATCCTTATAATTATTTGACATATACTGATAAAGTTCCTTTTCCTTCTGTTCAATCATCTTTTTCGTTTTACCTATTACCATGTCTAGTCCTCCATTCTGTTAAAACTCTTACGCAAGTTCAGACTAACTTCGATATAATTCTAATACAATTGTTTTAAATTATCAAGGTCGCTTACATAAAAAACACCCGATGCACTCACGCATCGGGTATTTGATATATAAAGAATTAGTTGTTGATTAACTTATCTTCTCCGTTCCAGCTGTAAAGTTTTCTAACTTCTTCTCCAACTTTCTCTGCCGGATGCTCAGCTGCTAACTTTCTCATAGCCTTGAAGTGAACCTGACGTCCTGCCGGTGACATGTCTAATAAGAATTCCTTAGCAAATGTACCATCCTGAATATCAGAAAGGATCTTCTTCATAGCTTTCTTTGTATCCTCTGTGATAATCTTAGGACCTGTTATGTAATCACCATACTCAGCTGTGTTAGAGATAGAATATCTCATTCCTGCAAATCCTGACTGGTAGATTAAGTCTACGATTAACTTCATCTCATGGATACACTCGAAGTATGCATTTCTTGGATCATATCCAGCTTCACAAAGTGTCTCAAAACCTGCCTGCATAAGTGCACAAACACCACCACAAAGTACTGCCTGCTCACCGAAGAGGTCTGTCTCTGTCTCTGTTCTGAATGTTGTCTCAAGAACACCTGCTCTTGCTCCACCGATTGCAAGTGCATATGCAAGTGCGATATCCTGAGCTTTTCCTGTAGCATCCTGCTCTACAGCTACGAGACAAGGAACACCTTTTCCAGCCTGGTACTCTGAACGTACTGTATGTCCAGGTCCCTTAGGTGCAACCATAGTTACATCTACATCTGCTGGTGGCTTGATACATCCGAAATGAATGTTGAAACCATGAGCGAACATTAACATGTTTCCAGCTTCAAGGTTTGGCTCGATATCTTTCTTGTACATATCTGCCTGTAACTCATCATTGATAAGAATCATGATAATATCAGCTTTCTTAGCTGCCTCTGCGGCTGTATATACCTTAAATCCCTGTGCCTCTGCTTTAGGCCATGACTTACTTCCTTCGTACAAACCGATGATTACATCGCAGCCTGATTCCTTTGCATTTAATGCATGTGCATGTCCCTGGCTACCGTAACCGATAATTGCTATGGTCTTTCCATCCAATAATGATAAATTACAATCTTCCTGATAAAAAATTTTTGCTGCCATTGTCTTTAGCCTCCATTTTTTTATTTGTTTTATGTGATAACGCTGCTATAAACAGCAATCAACAAGCTTAGTTAATTTTTAGTTTCAGGTATCAAAAGCCCCTGCGGGGACTAGCCGACACAAATATGTGTATTTGCAAGCTAGCTTGCAATATCACATATCGCGTTCGGCTGGTGCGTAGCACCCCTTTTGATACCTGAATTGACAACTGAATCAATACATCTTAACCGTTAAACCGGTACACGGTATTTAATACCCGAATCATTTCTTTTAGTCAAATTCTCCCGCAAGCATGTCTGCTCTTCCTCTTGTAAGTCCTGTTATACCTGTTCTTACAAGTTCTTTTATCTCAAATCCTTCTAAAAGTCCTACAAAAGCATCTAACTTTGCCTGATTACCCGTAAGCTCAATCATAAGTGAATCCGTAGATACATCTACTATCTTGGCACGGAATATATCAGCTATCGCTATTACCTGCTGTCTGCTCTCAGCACCTACAGCAACCTTGCATAATATAAGTTCACGGCACACTGATTCTCCATCTTTAAGTACCGTCAGTTCCTCAACTTCAACAAGCTTCGAAACCTGCTTACGAATCTGCTCTAATACTTCATCCTCACCACTGACTACTATAGTCATTCTGGAAAATTTTATATTTTCCGTCTCACTTACGGTAAGACTGTCTATATTATATCCTCGTCTGGCAAATAATCCTGAAATTCTGCTTAAAACTCCGGACGTATTCTTAACGAGAATTGATAATACCATTTTTTTCATTCAAACAATCCTCCATCCGTTATATAACTGTATAACTATTCAGAATCGACACCTGAACAGTAATTATTTTATTTATCATAGCACAATAAACAATTTTGTCAATAGAAGTTCCCCAAACATTTTACGGAAATTCCACCGTTACAAATGAAGCACTTCCATATGGCACAATCTTTGTAACTCTGCCATGAAACTCCTTCAGAGCCTTGCTTTGCGGCATGTTATTCGACATGGCAAGAGCCGGAATAATTGTATAATATACCATCATTCCCTGGAGTGTCAGAAGCTTTTCCTCTTCCACATCAACCTCATCACCCACATTCAGCAGGCCTTCTCTTTCCATTTTGAATTCTACACTTACAGCCATGTGCATTTCTCCATTTCTATCTGTACAGCCATGATGCATGCTGTATAATATTTTCTCCCTGACGCTCCAGTTCGTCAATTATAAAAACCTGATTATCATTCTTTGTAAACTGGCTGATTGCCTTACTTGCTTCGTCAAAACTCTTATACTGGCCGCACACTCCTGAACCGTCTGACTTTTCGCTCTCATAAATTCCTAATTCAAAATATCTGTCCATACATATTCTCCATTCCTGTGTAACTGTTTTTATATGCAACACATCTTTTAATATTTTACTACAGTTTTTTTTATTTATCAATTGCAGAATTATATGTGTCTAATATTCTCGACATATACTCACTCACAGACATATTATACTCATCATCTCCATAATTGAATTCTCCGTCAAGGCTGAACTCCAATCTGTCATTTTCAAGATTTTCAAATTTCTTATCTATGACTGCTACATCCTCATAGTTCTTCCTTACGGTTTCATATTCACTTTCTATACGCTGTGGCTGCATCCATCCGCTTGAAGCAATCTCTGCAAGTGATTTTTTATATTCATCAATAAAATATCCGTTACTGAGTATCGTATATTTATACAGTGGGTTGGCCTGTGAACTTCCATTTCCCTCAGCGTATTCAGAAAATGGAGATACTTCTGTCATTCCCGAATATTCAGGATTGTAAGAATGGGTTATTCCCAATGTCCTGTCATAATCATACGGTATAAATACAGCCTTTCCGCTGCTCTTAAGGAAATATATGTAATGATTGTTATAATTATTTCTTAAATCATCAGGATTTCCAAGAAAATAGCTGACTGCTGCAAATTTCACAAAGTTATCCGTATCTATAACTTTTTCCAAATCTTCCTTTGTCACATTCTCACCATTAAGAACATTTAACATATTCTCAAGTTTTTCATTCTGTGATGTTTTCTTATTGGTCTTTAAATCCAGATTATAATACTTATTTTCATCAGGATTATTTATGCCATATGTCATCTGTTTTGTATAGTTTGCCGGCTTGAATGTCCATGATGCCTTATATAAATCGCCGCCCTGGTCTTCCTCATCAAAATTCCTTTCAATGAATTTTTTATCCACCGGTTCACCTATCATAAACACACCATAGTTTTCACCATTTCTCATAACCTGTGCAAAAGAGCTTTTCGGTGCTATCACTCCGAAATTTCTGAACATTTCATAGCTGTATGACTGCCTTACATATGCATTGTCATAGTTTTTGTTCCATTTAACTTCAAGTTTATCAAGAGTTGCAAATGTTCTCGCCTTTCTCTCTTTAAGCTTCTCACTGTCTTTCCATTCCTCTGCATCATCACCGTAATATTCTTCATTATCAAAGGCTTCATCAAAGCTGAGTTTGAAATGAATCAGGTTATATATTCCACCCTTTTTCTCATCATAGAAATCTGTTCTTGACATGTTTCCCTTCATTCTGATTCCCACATCATCCAGTTCATATTTGTCATCATCAATGGTTATTGTCACCTTATCTGCACGTCTGTAAATAGGAGATTTGGAATGAGTATAACTGTATTTTTCATAATCATCCTGAATCTTTTGAAGTTCTTCATCCGATACATCTATATCTATACTCACCTTGCTGTTGATATCGAAAAGTTTCTCATAAATCTTTTCCTGCTCATCCTCCGACATTGTGTCAATGCTTGTCTTTTCATCTTTACCGGCTGTTTTTTTACTTCCTGCGCCGCATGCCGTAAATGTCAGTGCTGCTATAAGTATTCCGGTAATAAGATAAATTTTTTTCTTCATACGCTTCTCCTTTCATTCCGCTAAAGATTTTATCCCACGGTAAACTACCGTCTGAGTCTCTGTCTCCTCTTTATCTCCCTGTATTCACTGTCAACTTCCATGAAAAGTCTTGCTGATGTCCAGTTCATGTTTGTCGGCGTTACCACTGCCTTGTGATATGTGAGTTTTTCTGTTGCACTTCTTAACACTGCAAATATATTTGCAATCTCATTTTCTGCCACACCTGAAACTACCATCATTCTTCCCGGTATCTCAAGATTCTCATCATGGCTTTCTGCCACATCATACTCTCCTATAAGTTCACCAAGAAGCCATCCGTACTGTTCTTTCTCAACTGTTTTCACCTCATAATTAAGCATTACTACAGCTTTCTTCACCTGCTCTGTCTGGAATTTGTTAAACCCATACAATAATATAATTTTTTTCATCTTCTCATTCCTTTCATTCTTTGTATTATACAACATATAAAAAATACACACAAATTAATTATTACTATACTTGCTCCAACCGGTGTTGAATAGCAGTATGATATAATCATTCCTATGCAGAAGCATACAACAGATATTACACCGGAGCTTATAACTACACCCATAAAACTTTTAAATATTCTCATTGATGACAGCGAAGGGAATATGATAAGGCTTGATATCAGCATTGCTCCCATCATTCTCATTCCCAGTACTATGGTTACGGCTGTGAGTACTGCAATAAGCGTATTATAAAGTGACACATTTACCCCTGTTGCCTTTGAAAAGCTTTCATCAAAAGTTACTGCAAATATTTTGTGGTAGCACAGTATAAAAAGTAACAGTACAAACACTGACAGTACCACACTTAATATAACATCCTCATCCGTCATGGCAAGTATGCTTCCGAACATATATGTGCTGACATCAGTAGTCATGCCTGTTGTAAGTGAAGTTACCGTCACACCTATGGCTAATGATGATGCCGACACCGCAGCTATAGCTGCATCTCCGTGCATCCTTCCGTTTTCTCTCATTCTCAGTATCGCAAATGCAGCAATTATTACTACCGGTATGGACACGGCAAGCGGTGCAAAACCAAATGCCACAGCTACCGATATAGCTCCGAACGATACATGCGAAAGCCCGTCCCCTATCATTGAATATCTTTTTAACACAAGACTGACGCCTAAAAGTGCCGAACACAATGAAACTATTATTCCGACTTCAAAGGCTTTTACAATAAAATCATAGGTAAAAAGATTTTTTATCACACTGATTAATTCCATCTGTACACATAACCTTTCTTATATTAGTTTCTTAGTTTTTCTCTCTGCCCAGTTTGAAACTTTCTCCAAATTCCGAATATATATACTGATTTACGTCTCCGTAAAAATATTCATCATTATTTATATGCAGAATCATACTTGCCTGCTCAACAACATTTTTTATATCATGTGATACCATTATTATCGTCATCTTATCAGTCTTATTTAACTTTTCAAGACTTTCATACAACTCCATCGTGGCATTAGGATCAAGTCCCGTAACAGGTTCGTCAAGAATCAGAAGTCCTCCTGCCGCACAAAGTGCCCTTGCTATAAGCACTCTTTGCTGCTGCCCTCCTGAAAGCTCCTTGTAACATCTCTTTCTGTATTCAAGTATATTCATTTTTTTCATATTATTCTGCGCCAGCTGCTTTTCCCTCTTATTATAAAAAGGTCTCCATCCGCATCTGTTTAAAAAACCCGACATAACTACTTCCTCAACCGTTGCCGGAAAGTCTTTCTGGATATCAGTCTGCTGTGGCAGATATCCTATATAGCCGTTTTGTATGGATTTATCCAGTATTACTTTTCCCTTTACCGGTTTTATAAGTCCAAGCAGCGTCTTTATAAGTGTACTCTTTCCCGAACCGTTTTCACCTATAACGCACAAATAATCCCCCTGTCTCACATCAAAGCTTAAGTGTTCCATCACCGGTCTTCCGTCATATCCGAGTGAAACATCCTCGCACTCTAATATTTTCTTTCTATCATCTGGCATATTCGCACCCCTTTTCTAAAATGCTTTGCATTTTTTGATATGTATTTTTTATGCAAAATAAATAAATTCATGTTCAAAATTGTAGATTATCTCATCTTTTTTGTCAATAAAGTTTTAAATGTTTACTTTACACTTTACCCGCATTATAGTAAAATAATGTGAGTTGTCTTATTATATATGATAGCAAAGGAGTTGATTAGTACGAAAACCATAGACATTGTGGTTCCCTGCTATAACGAAGAAGACATGCTTGAAATGTTTTTTACAGAAAGTAAAAAAATTCTCGATACAATCAGCAACTATTCTTTTAAGTTTATATTTGTTGATGACGGCAGCAGGGACCGCACATTAAAAATACTAATGAGTCTGGCTGAAAAATGGCCTCAGGTAAGCTATATTTCCTTTTCAAGAAATTTTGGAAAAGAGGCAGCCATGTATGCCGGCTTTAAATACACAACCGGTGATTATATTATCGTTATGGATGCAGATTTGCAGCATCCGCCAGCAATGATACCAGATATGATTGCCGAAATTGAAAAAGGTCATGACTGTTGTGCTGCAAGGCGTACCGACAGAAAAGGTGAAAGCAAAATAAAAAGCAGCTTTTCACGTATGTTTTACAGACTGAGTAACAGACTTACAGATGTAAATCTCGTTCAGGGCGCGGTGGACTTCAGGATAATGACCTCGCAGATGGTTGACTCCATTATGGAACTGTCAGAAAACCAGCGTTTCTCAAAAGGAATATTTGCCTGGGTAGGATTTGATACGGTATGGATTCCATATCATAACATTGAACGGCCTGTAGGTCAGAGCAAATGGAGTTTCTGGGGACTGTTTAAATATGCAATCGACGGAATAACCGCTTTTTCCATCGCTCCACTGCGAATGGTGACCGCATTTGGATTTTTCATTTCCACATGTGCCTTTGTATATATTATAGTAACTCTTATACAGACACTTATATGTGGAATAGCCGTACCGGGATATGTAACAACATTATCCGCAGTACTGTTCCTTGGTGGAATAATAGAATTTTCCCTCGGTATTCTCGGTGAGTATATAGGACATATTTATATAGAAGCTAAAAACAGACCTATTTTTATAATAAAAGAAACTAATATCCCTCTTACAAAAAGTAGCAGGAGGATGAAACAGGAGGATAATCGTGAATAAATTAATTGACAAACTATTTAACAGGGAGACGGTCTCTTACCTTATTTTTGGTATACTGACAACAGTTGTTGATTTTCTTGTATACGCCCTGTTTTGTAAAATTCTTGGCGTAAACTATTTATTATCAAACATAATCTCATGGGCCGCCGCAGTATTATTTGCCTATGTTACCAACAAAATATTTGTTTTTAAGAGTAAAGACCGCTCATTTAAAACACTATTAAATGAAATATCTGCATTCATCAGTGCAAGACTGTTCAGTCTGGTATTCAGTCTGGTATTCATTTACCTGTGCGTAATACTTCTCGGAATGAATGACCTTGTTGCAAAGATTATTTCATGTGTATTCGTAGTCATTATAAATTATGTACTCAGCAAATTTTTCATCTTTAATCAGAATGACAAAAATGAAAAAGAATCTTTTATAACAAAGCTTAAAAATAACATAGTATACATACTTGCATTCCTTATTCCGGTTGCAATATTACTTGTTATCTACTATTTAAGAGATATTTTCCCATTCGGTGAAGAAATGTACTTAAGAAGTGACTGTTATCACCAGTACGCACCATTCCACAAGGAATTTTTTAACAAATTAAAAAGCGGCGGAAGTCTGACATATTCATGGAATATAGGTATGGGTGTTAATTTTTCGGCACTCTATGCTTATTACCTTGCCAGCCCGGTAAACTGGTTTATTGCAATCTTCCCTGAAAAATATATTGTTGAAGTAATGAACGGATACATTATATTAAAAGCCGGACTTTGCAGTTTTGGTTTTGCATATTATATCCGCAACCGTTTTAAAACAAAAAATATTTCAGTTGCAGCTTTTGCAATATTTTATGCACTTTCATCATATTTCGCTGCTTTCAGCTGGAATGTAATGTGGCTTGACTGTTTGATACTTCTGCCTTTTATACTTCTCGGACTTGAAAGACTTGTAAAAGAAAATAAATGTTTCTTATACTGTGTATCTCTCGGTCTTGCAATAGTATCAAACTACTATATAGCTATTATGATCTGTATATTCTGTGTACTTTACTATTTTGCACTCATATATTCAGATAAGAGCAAAAAGAATGTTAAATACTATATAACCAAATTCCTCAACTTCGGAATCTACTCTCTTCTTGCCGGTGGTTTTGCAGCCGCAGTTTTCCTGCCTGCATACTTTGCACTTAAATCAACCGCCTCAGGAGAATTTGATTTTCCTAAGTTGTTACAGAATTATTTTTCAGTATTTGATATGCTGTCACGTTCGCTGATAGATGTTGAAGCTTCAATATTCTCAGCACATGACCCTAACCTTTACTGTACGGTAGCCGTATTTATACTGATACCTCTGTATTTTATGTGCAGCAAGATAGATGCACGGGAAAAGATAGCTAAGGCTGCTCTCCTTGCATTTATGCTTTTTAGTTTTAACACTAATATACCTAACTATATATGGCACGGATTCCATTTTCCTAACTCACTTCCGTGCAGGCAGTCATTTATATACATTTTCCTTGTGCTTGCAATTAGCTATGAGGCATTTATTCATATTAAATCATTTTCATCTAAACAGGTATTCGGTACATTTGCAGGTGCCATAGCACTGATACTGGTTATCGAAAAGCTTTATGTAAGTGATTCATATGATTTTAAGATAATATATTACAGCATCGGATTTCTTCTGCTTTATCTTATAGCATTTATGTTATACAGAAGTCCTGATTACAGACGTGGAGTTATAGTATTCTTCATATTTATAATAACGATTTCAGAGACATATGTGAACTTAAACACAACTGGTTTAAGCACAACAAGCAGAACTTATTACATGGATGACAATAAGAATATAACAAATGTACTAAATGAGGTTGCAGATGATGACGACGGATTCTACCGTGTCGAGAAATATGAACGTCATACCAAAAACGATGCCGGTTGGAATAATTACCGCGGTGCATCAACATTTTCTTCTACAGCCAAAGCCGGTCTTTCAACATATTACGGACAGATTGGTATGGAAGAATCCACAAATGCTTATGCATACTACGGACATACTCCACTTACAGAATCACTTTTCTCCATCAAATATGTCCTTGGTGAGACATATCAGGATGATACTGATTTAGTAAGACTTAAAAATGCATCCGGCAATGTTTATCTGTATGAAAACACATATACTCTTCCATTGGGATTTATGCTTGATGAAGATTTTGAAGATAACTGGGATTTTGATAATTCCGATCCATTTGCTGTACAGAACAGTTTTGCTGCAAACGTTATCGGTGATGACGGATACAATCTTTTTACAAGACTTGATGTAAACAGCGACGGAAATAATGCTGAAATATCCGTTGATAAAGATACACACCTTTATGTATATGTAACAACATCTCTTGATAAAGTCGATGTGGAAATTCAGGACAGCGAAGGTAACGCTACTTATAACAAAACATACAGTGATATGTCTCATCCACATACTCTTGACCTCGGAACAATTCATCCTGGTGAAACGGTATATGTCAATCCAAATGATGATGACGTAAAATCACTCCAGTTATACGCATACGCCTTTGATTTTGACACATTTGTTTCTGTATATGATGAATTAAGCACACAGAGACTTAATCTTGAACAGTTTGAAGATACCTACGTTAAAGGCTCTATAACAGCCGATTATGACGGACTGTTATATACATCTATTCCATATGATGACGGATGGAGTGTCTATGTTGACGGAGAAAAAGCAGAGACAAATTCATTTGAAGATGCATTGCTGTCTGTTTATCTGCCTGAAGGAACTCATACGATAGAATTTAAATATCGTCCTGTAGGACTTACACTTGGAATCGTTTTGAGCATATTAAGTGTTATAGCTTTTATTTCATTAGTAATCTTAGATTATCAGAAAAAGAAACGCGAACAGTCAAAAACCACTGCTGCTGATTCTGAATAGAATCAGCAGCACAAAAAAAACAGTACCGACAAATAATCGGTACTGTTTTTTTTAAACATCTATTCCCATGTCGTGCAATAGTTTGAGTATTGCTGATACCGGAAGACCAACAACATTGTTGTAATCACCGTCAATCTTCTCTACAAAAGCTGCACCTCTTCCCTGAATAGCGTAAGCTCCGGCCTTATCCATAGGCTCTCCTGTTTCCACATAGCTTACTATCTGTTCATGAGTCATCGGATACATGAATACATGAGTACTTCTTACAAGCGTTACCTTTCTCTCAGGAAATACAAGTGCTACGCCTGTAACTACCTGATGCTTGTTGCCCTGAAGCATAGTCAGCATTTCTATTGCCTCCTCTTTGCTCTTAGGCTTTCCAAGAGTCTTACCCTTATAAGATACTACAGTATCAGCTCCTATAACCAAACCATATTGCCCCTTACACTTATTTGCTACATCCACTGCTTTCTTCTTGCACAGAATTTTAACCAGATCTGTTGAAACGTCAGTTGTAATGTTTTCTTCAACATCACTCGGAACACATTCAAATTCAATTCCAATCTGCTCCAACAACTGTTTTCTTCTTGGCGAACCTGATGCAAGAATAACTTTTCCATTAAGTTTCATATACATCCTTTCCTTCCATACTTCATGGCTCTGCACTCATATCAGTCTTCCCACGGACGTATTCTGTATGTAACGCCCAGTGATTCACAGATATGCCTGCACTGCTCTTCTTCGTCCTTTGTCAGAGTCGTGTCAACGGTAGTCAGCACCACCTCACTAACATAGTGTTTCACATTCTCTGCAAATTTTAATAATGCATCAAATGATTCAATCCCAAATTTGTTTCTTGTAAGCTCATAATACTTCTCCCTGTTAGGTGTATTAAGACTGATAGAAACAACATCCACCCTGCCCTCAAATTCCGGTGCTGTATCTCTGCCATTAATAAGGTCAGATAAACCATTCGTATTTACCCTGATTTTCTTATTATAATGCTTTTTAAGCCATTCTGCAACTTGAATAAGCATATCTAATCTTTCGGTAGGTTCTCCAAACCCACAAAATACAATTTCTTTATATTCATCTAAATTAAGCTTTGCAAATTCAGCCTTGATTTCCTCGAAATCCGGCTCATGTTCAAGCCAAAGCACATGTGAATCATCCATTTTATCCCTTGTCTGACGTAGGCAAAATGTACAGGAACATGGACATTTATTAGTAAGATTAACATATAAATTGTCATGAACTTTGTATAATATAGTCATAGCTTTTTCCATTTTTTTCTCCAATCCAAGGCATTTTTATGCCTTAATTATATTTTCTATGAAAGTGTCGTAAGAAACTCTTCAAAGCATACACCATCAGTATCAGGAATATCCATCTCTATTGACTTTGCAATACATTTTATGATAAATTCTGAAGCCTTTCTTACAGACTGTTCAAAGTCTTCTCCGTTTACAGCATCAGCCGCAATAATCGATGCAAATATGTCTCCTGTTCCGGAACGTTCTTTTCCCACTTTTTTATTTCTGACCCAGGATACACCTTTTCCTGATTCATATACAAGATTTGCAACCATATCTCCCTGCTGAAGTCCTGTTATGACAATCTTGTCAGGTCCTTTATCCGACAGTTTTTTCACTATCTCCTCAAGTTCCTCGTCCGTCATGTCCTCTCTGTAAGGTGTCTCCGTAAGTATACAGGCTTCCGTAAGATTAGGTGTAATAATATCCGCATATTCCAAAAGTTTTATCATATCGCGGCACATGTCTTCCGTATATGTTGAATAAGGTTTTCCATAATCACCCATAACCGGATCGATAATTACTATTGTATCATCTCCTCCAAAGTCATTTAAAAATCCTGATACAATCTCTATCTGTTTTCTGGAACCCAGAAATCCGGTAGCAATGCCCTTGAATCTCAAGTCAAGTTTCTTCCAGTTATCAATGTATTCCTGCATCCTGTCTGTATAATCATCAAAAAAGAAGCTCTCAAATCCACTGTGATTTGAAAAAATTGATGTCGGCAGCATACAACACTGTATTTTCATTGCTGATATTATCGGAAGGGATACTGCTATCGAACATCTCCCGAAACCGGATATATCGTTTATAACTGCTATTTTTTTCTGATTGTTATGAGACATACATCTGTTCCTCTCATTTCTTTAAATTTTCTTAAAAACATAATATAAATCAGATCTGGTAGTGTGTAAAATACCATTTTACCTTTTTTTGACCATGCCACTTTTTTCACTTGTATAATTAGCAAAAACAATTTATACTATAGATTATGAATTTTAAAAACGATAAAGTTTATGGGCTATCATCTGATTAGCGGGACAAAAGCCCCTGCGGGGACTAGCCGGCACAAATATGTGTATTTGCAAGCTAGCTTACAATAGCACATATTGTGTCCGGCTGGTGCGTAGCACCACTTTTGCCCCACTAATCAGATAACTTCACAGCCTTAGCCTTCATCAAAGCGAAAGTGAGGATTCACATTTTGAAAGATTTAGAACAGAATGACTATATAAAGATTATTGCTTCCCTTTTAGCCATAGTACTCATAATATTGGTTTTAAAAGTTGTGAAAGTCAATTTTATTAAACCCAAACATGATTCCAAAAATTTCTCAACAGAAGAAAATATCATCACCAACAAATCCGGTGACGTATCGGTTGCAATAGCCGGTAACGTGCTTCTAAGCAGCAAATTACAGACAACTTACAACTCAAGCGGTTTATCAGGTGTCATATCCGATGACCTTCAAAAGAAAATATCATCATCAGATATAGCTATAATGAACCAGACTTTTTCAAGTGTAGACAACACCGCCGGAGAATACCATGTTTCTTCTACTGCACTCAGCATATTAAATGACATGGGATTTAACATGGTATCTTTGTCAAATAATTATTTCAGGCAGTTCGGCGCTGAAAATGCAATAAATTCAATCTACATGTTAAAAAATCACAACATTAAAGCTGCCGGAGCCGGAACAAACCAGATAAATGCAGCGGCACCTGCCGTCTACACATACAATAATAAATCCATAGGACTTATGTCGGTAACCATAACAGATACAAATGATACATCCGACGGATTTGCCATAAATTCCAACGGACACGTCCGTGAACAGATGGGTATATACGGTGAATCCGATATCGACAGGATATGCGACAGGATATATGATGCCAAAAACAATTGTGACTTCCTTATTGTCAATGTAAACTGGAACACCTCCGGTGCAGCACCATCAAAGGAATCTAAATCGGCAGCAAAATCATTTATAAAATCAGGTGCTGATATGATAACCGGATGCAGCAATTCTTTTGAGGGGATAGAATATTACAAAGGATGCCCTATTTTGTATGGCACAGGCAATTTCCTGCATACAGCCCCACAGAGTAAGACAGCCGTTGTAAAACTCAATATAAGCCGCAAAAACAAAGTAAGCATAAAACTCATACCATGTATAAGCGATGCCTATTATATCCGTGAAATGACTTCAACGGAAAAGAAAGCATTTTATAGTGATGTAACCGGTTTATCTAAAAACATAAAGATTACAAAAAAAGGAGAGGTTCAGCAATCATAAGCTGAACTTCTCCTTTTACATTACTATACATTTTATAATATACAGAACCATAAGATGCAGCGGATACCACCAGTAAAACATCATCTTAAACTTATCCCCGCCTCTTTCTCCATTGTAGAATTCTATAGGTATAAGTGCCAATGCTCCTGCTGCCTGTGTACCACCTATCACTAACACATTCATGACTATCTGGAATATGTATATCGATACTTTTATTTTCCTAAACAGATAAAATCCCAGTATCATTGCCACCCCATAAGCTCCATAATCCGTCTGAAATGCCCATGCGGCAACCATTCCTATTGCACACATAAGATATCTTGACATATCAGATGATGCAAACTCACAAAAATGCATGACCAGCAGTCCGATAAACAGTGTAAAGAATACGTTTTGATTTGCGATATTTATTATCTTACCCGAAAATGCCAGATCAAAAGGAATTTCCGAAATTATGGCAAATATACCAAGACGTATCAGATAATTTTTTCTGTTTGATGTGTGAAAGAATCCTTCCACAAGCAGAAAACAGTATATGGGAAATGCCAGTCTTCCTATGATTCTAAGAATAACATACTCCGGAAACAACATTGCACCGATATGGTCTATCGTCATGGATACCAGTGCAATTATCTTTAAATCCGTTCCTGTAAGCATCCTATTTTTTATTATTTTTTTCATTTTCTTCTTTACCAATCTCTGAATTTTCCATCACAACAGCAGTTCTCGGCGGAACTACCAACATTCTGTTTTTTATCTCTACCTCCTCATTCCCGGAAGTATTAAATACCATTTTCCATTTCTGGCGTTTTCCTGCCTTCGGTATTCCTATTTTCTGCTCTTCCCAGTGCATATTAAAGGCTATAAATATAGTATTGTCATCATTATGTCCAAACAGTCTGCTGTAATTTCCAAACAGCATTACACCGAAATGTCTGTTAAACACATCCGTATCAAGTGTCCACGTCTTCTCACTGTGATATGATATATCCGGTATTCCCAAAGCGTGATAATCTCTTCCCTGCATCTGCTTCGGAAGATGCAGAATAGGATGTGCCTTTCTGAACTGTATCACTTCTTTTACAAATTCCAGTATTTCCTTATTTTTCTTCACAAGATTCCAGTTAAGCCATGAGATTTCATTGTCCTGACAGTACGGATTATTATTTCCCCTGCATGTATGTCCAAACTCATCTCCGGCATATATCATAGGTGTACCCTGACTTAACAGAAGCATTAAAAATGCATTCTTTATCTGTTTTTTTCTGAGTGTACACACTGCTCTTCTCTTAGTTTCACCCTCAAATCCACAGTTCCAGCTGTTATTGACCTTTCTGCCGTCACGGTTATCCTCATTATTCGCCTCATTATGACTCCTGCTGTATGATAACATATCCATCATTGTAAGGGTATCATTAGATGCCATATAGTTAATCGTTGCGGCTGAAACCGGATTGTATCTGAATCTGAATGCCATGTCTGCCGTTCTGCCCTCGTCTCCTTTAAGGAAACATCTTGCGATATCCATAAATACATCATTATATTCTGCAAGATGCTTTCTGACATAGAGTTTTTCCTCATTCCAGCCATAATTCATAAGCTTAGTGCGGCTGAGATACGGGTCTTTCTGTATCATATCCCTCATTCCGGCCGGAATGTTACAGTGTATACCGTCTATATGGTACTCTCTTACCCAGAATCTGAAACACTGATATATAAGGTAAGGATTTATATTCTCAGGAAAATAAAACTCCATGGCAACCTCTATTCCGTTTTTATGAAAAGCCTTTACCATATCCTTAAATTCTCTGATGGCTGCCCCCTTGACTTTAGAGGATGCATAAGCTGCCTTAGGAGCAAAATAATTTCCCTCACAATAGCCCCAATAATTCAATTTAGGCTGTTCCTCACTATGTTTCACTCTCGGTTCAGAGGATGCCCTTCTGCCCTTAAAAATCTCATTGAACTCATATGCCGGCATAAGCTCCACCATAGTTATGCCCAAAGACTTTATGTACGGAATCTTCTCTGCCAGTCCCTTAAATGTACCCTTATGCTTCACTCCTGAAAACTTTGATTTCGTAAAACCTCTTACATGGAGTCTGTATATAATGGAATCCTCAAAGGAAATATCCGGTGACTTGTCATCCTCCCAGTCATATTTTCCTCTGTATACACCTGCTGTAATATGCTTATCCTTTTCACCCCAGACTTCAGAGCCGTTAATTATCTTTGCAAAAGGATCCTGTTTAATAATATTTCCTATTCTGAATGCATATTCAAATTCGTTAGACGGTATGCCTTCGATTTCCATCGCAAACACATTACCATGACGCATGTCCTCGGTAAAAGGAATCTCGGTTGCTATCTTAGAAGTCCCTTTCTTATATAAAATAAGGGAGCATTTTTCATCTCCATCAACCATTATTGCTATATTCACAAGCTTTCTTCCCTTTTCGACCGTACCGAGCGGTTCAGGTTCGCCTATTCTTACTCTATAATCAAGTTTTTCTGTTTCGTTCATTATCATTGTTTACATCCTTTATCATTACTTATATTGTATTATAACGTATATTTATCCACATAACAAGCAAAAAGCATGAATTTTCAGCTTTTTGCTTGCAAATTACCAGATTTAATGTAAAATAAACTAAGAACCAGAGAAAGGAATGAACTTTATTATGATTAGTGCAAATAACATTACACTCAGATTAGGCAAAAAAGCCCTTTTCGAAGATGTAAATATTAAATTTACAGAAGGAAACTGTTATGGTCTTATTGGAGCAAACGGTGCCGGAAAATCTACATTTTTAAAGATTTTATCAGGTCAGATTGATTCTACCAACGGTGAGGTTGTCATTACACCGGGTCAGAGACTTTCTTTTCTCCAGCAGGATCATTTTAAATATGATGAATATCCTGTTCTTGATACAGTTATAATGGGAAATGCAAGGCTTTATGAGATAATGAAAGAAAAGGATGCAATATATGCTAAAGAGGATTTTTCCGAGGAAGACGGTATAAAAGCCGGAAAACTTGAGGAAGAATTCGCCACACTCAACGGATGGGAAGCTGAATCCGATGCCGCTACCCTTTTAAACGGTCTCGGAATAGAGACAGATCTTCATTACAAATACTTAAAAGAGCTTACGGGAAGCCAGAAGGTCAAAGTTCTCTTAGCTCAGGCTCTTTTTGGTAATCCTGACATCCTTCTTTTGGATGAGCCTACCAACCACCTTGACTTAGACGCCATTGCATGGCTTGAAGAATTTCTTATTAACTTTGACAATACTGTTATCGTCGTATCACATGACCGTTACTTCCTCAATAAGGTATGTACACAGATTGCTGATATCGACTATGGAAAAATCCAGTTATATGCCGGAAACTACGACTTCTGGTACGAGTCAAGCCAGCTTCTTGTAAAACAGATGAAAGAAGCAAATAAAAAGAAAGAAGAAAAAATCAAAGAGCTTCAGGACTTTATCCAGCGTTTCAGTGCCAATGCTTCTAAATCAAAGCAGGCAACATCAAGAAAACGTGCCCTTGAAAAAATCGAGCTTGATGAAATCAAACCATCCAGCCGTAAATATCCTTATATAGATTTCCGTCCTAACCGTGAGATAGGTAACGAAGTCCTCACTGTAGAAGGTATCTCAAAAACTATAGACGGAGTTAAGGTTCTTGATAATATTTCATTTATCGTAGGCAGAGAAGACAAGATTGCCTTTGTTGGTGCAAATGAAATTGCCAAAACTACATTGTTCAAAATCCTCGCAGGTGAGATGGAACCTGATGAAGGAACTTATAAATGGGGTGTCACTACTACACAGACATATTTCCCTAAGGATAATACAAAGGAATTTGACTGTGATGATACTATCGTTGACTGGCTTACACAGTACTCTGAAGAAAAGGATGCAACATATGTCCGTGGTTTCCTTGGAAGAATGCTTTTTGCCGGTGATGACGGTGTAAAACATGTAAACGTATTATCCGGTGGTGAAAAGGTAAGATGCCTGTTATCTAAGATGATGATATCCGGTGCAAATGTCCTTATTCTTGATGAGCCTACCAACCATCTTGATATGGAGTCAATAACAGCACTCAACAACGGACTTATCAAATTCCCGGGTGTTGTTCTGTTTGCATCACATGACCACCAGTTTGTACAGACTACTGCCAACCGTATAATGGAAATCATTAACGGTTCCCTTGTTGACAAAATCACTACTTACGACGAATATCTTGCAAGTGATGAAATGGCAAGAAAACGTCAGATATATTCTATGGATGAACAGGATGAGGATAATTAATGAGCAATATAGATCTTCATGTACACTCAACAGCTTCCGACGGTTCTTATACACCGTCGGAACTTGTTGATTATGCAATAGAAAAAAATTTATCTGCCTTTGCCCTTACCGACCACGATACATGTGACGGTATTTCCGAGGCAATAAATTACAGCTTAAAACTAAAATCAGAAAGTAAAAAATCAGTAAAAGTTATTCCCGGCATTGAATTATCTGCTGAATATTCAGGCGAAGATGTCCATATACTAGGACTGAATATCAGGTATGAGGACAAGGCATTTCTTACAGAACTCCAACCCTTTGTAGATGCCAGAAACGCCCGAAATCACCTGATGGTAAGCAAAATGAATGAACACGGCATAAACATTACTGAAGAAATGGTTAATAAAAGATTCGGTGATGCAGTCATAACCCGTGCACACTACGCAATTCTTATGATTGAAATGGGATATGTATCATCAAAGGAAGAGGCATTTGAAAAATACTTAAATAAAGGATGCCCTTTTTATATTCCCCGACATAAGATTACACCTTCAGAAGCCGTAAGACTTATTAAGTCCGCCGGTGGTCATCCCGTGATGGCACATCCGGTACTCTACAGCTTTGAAGATGACGTCCTTGATAATCTGGTGTGCAGGCTTGCAGACGAAGGTCTTGAAGGTATAGAAGCAGTATATTCATGCAATAAACCTGAAGATACGGTTAAATACACCAATCTGGCTGCAAAATATAACTTATATTTAACGGGCGGCTCAGATTTTCACGGTACGGCAAAACCGGGACTTGAATTAGGTACAGGTTATGGAGACCTTGCTGTTCCCGAATCATTTCTTAAAAATATTTTATAGAATAAGGATTGTGATTTAATGAAAAAAAACCGCATTACTACTTTTCCACCCGTCGGAACAGAGACTAAAGGTGTTATTCAATTTATACACGGTATGTGTGAACACAAAGAACGTTATATAGAGACAATGGAATATTTCAGCCACAACGGATACATCTGTATCATAAGTGATTTACCGGGACACGGTGAGAACCTTTCCCGTTCCGGTACATTCGGATACTTTGGAACCGAAAGTATTGACAGGATGTTAAACTGTGTACGCAGAAACACCCTTTACATCAAAAAACATTATCCGGACCTTAAATATATACTTTTTGGTCACAGCATGGGTTCCCTTGTGTGCAGAGCATATTTAAAAACTCACTCAGACGATGTGGATACTGCAATTATCTGTGGCAGTCCCTCCGATAACAGATTTAAATATATCGGAAAATTTGCAATGAAATGTCTCGTCTCAATATTTGGCGGGCACACCAAAAGTAATTTTGCAAAAAATCTGTGTACAGGCACATTTGAAAGACGTTTCAGATATGAAAATCTTGAAAATTCATGGATTTGTTCGGATAAAGATGTAGTACACAGTTATAACAATGATGAATTGTGCGGTTTTACATTTACCCTGAACGGTTACGATACACTGGTAAATCTTCTGATAAGCGTATATTCGGCATCAGGATGGCAGATTAATAACCCTGACCTGCCCGTATATTTTATATCCGGTGAATATGACCCGTGTATGGGAAATAAAAAGAGATTCTACCACTCAGTCAACATTTTGAGAAATGTGGGATTTAACAATATTCACACGAAGATATTTCCTGAAATGCGACACGAGATACTGAATGAAAAAGATAAAAAAAATGTATATGATTACGTTTTAACATGTATATAAAAAGCAGCGGACTGATTAAATAACCGGTCCGCTGTTTATTATTTATTATATTTCTCTTTCTTTCATTATACTCATGTAAGCAGGTCTGATAATCTTATTCATACCTACTAACTCTTCTATTCTGTGTGCACTCCATCCTACGATTCGTGCTATAGCAAACATAGGTGTATACAGTTCCATAGGAATGTCTAACATATCATATACAAATCCACTGTAGAAATCCACATTCGGACTTACACCCTTAAATATATGTCTCTTCTGTGCTATAAGTTCAGGTGCAAGAGTCTCTATATTCTTATAGAGCTGCATATCCTTTTCTCTGTGCTTCTCCACAGACAGTCTCTCAACATAACTTTTAAATATTGTCTCCCTAGGGTCTGATAAAGAATAAACCGCATGACCCATACCATATATGAGACCTTTTCTGTCAAATGCCTCTCCACCGAGAATCTTTGCAAGATAACTTCTAAGTTCATCAACATCTTCCGTATCAGAAACGTGTTCTTTTATATCCTTAATCATTTCCATAACTTTTATGTTTGCTCCACCATGTTTAGGTCCTTTAAGTGAAGACATTGCTGCCGCTATGGCAGAGTAAGTATCTGAGCCTGAAGATGTAACAACTCTTGTTGTAAATGTAGAGTTATTTCCACCACCATGTTCCATATGAAGCATAAGTGCCACATCAAGTACCTTTGCCTCTGTCGGTGTATACTTTTTATCCGGTCTCAACATAAGAAGAAGGTTCTCAGCCGTTGAAAGTTCAGGATTCGGTCTGTGAATATACATACTCTCATTATTTTCATAATGATTGTAAGCATGATATCCATACACTGCCAGCATCGGAAATGTTCCGATAAGCTGTATACACTGTCTGATACAGTTATCTATATCATTTACACTCACATAATTATCATATGAAGCCAGAGTAAGAATACTTCTTGTCATGGAATTCATTATATCCTTGCTCGGAGCTTTCATAATAACATCTCTCGTAAAGTTTGTAGGTAAATTTCTGCACAATCCAAGCATTTTTGAAAATTCAGCAAGTTCTTCCTCATTTGGTAAATCTCCAAACAACAGAAGATATGCCGTACTTTCAAATCCAAATCCGTTCTCTCTAATATTTCTTACAAGTGACTTTATATTATAACCACGATACCATAACTCTCCGTCGCACGGAACTCTCTGTCCGTCAACATCCTTAAATGACACTATCTTTGATATATTGGTAAGTCCCGTAAGTACTCCCTTACCATTTAAATCCCTGAGTCCTCTGTTTACACCATATTCTTTAAAAAGCTCATCCGATATAGTATCGTTGGATACACATAAGTCTTTCTTTGTATTAGCATATTTTATTAATTCTCTTTCAAATCCCACTAGTCTGCCTCCTTATAATTCATTGTCAATGTTATTCTCTATCTTCTTGGACAGCATCAGGAGAAACTCTTTCTCCTCATCTGTCACGTCCTTAAATACGACCTCCTTTATACTTTTTCTTAAAACAAGTATTCTTTCTATTATTGCATACGCATTATCTGTCAGAACCAGATGCGTACATCTTCTGTCATTTCCATCCTGTACTGATTTAATCAGCTCAAGTTTCTCCATTCTGTCCACCGACTGGGATATATGCCCCTTCGTAAACATATCAAGATTCATTATATCCTTTGATGTATTATGATTACCTGAGCAATATAGAAAATATAAGATTTCCACATCAATTTTTTTTAACCCATACTCTCCCATGACCTTCAGAATAAGTTTCTCGTAAAGCCTTCTGAATTTATTTCCATACAATAATATTTCTATTGCCTGCTCCACAACTTACCTCTCCATATCGGCTATAAATTTTTTAAAACTGATACAGGATTTTCCCTGATTATCACCTGTGCATGTTCGCTAAGATACGGCTGACACCAGTCCGCCTCTATTATCTCCTCGCTATATTCCTCAGCTGTCAACAAAAATCTGTTTGCATCCACACTGTCGGCACCATTTAAATCCACATACATAAAATATTTGTTGTCGGATTTATACATTCTTCCATTTCCAATCTCATCTGCTGACTCACAAAATCTTTCTGCATCATCGAGACTTGAAAATCTGATAACATACCTTCTGTCTTCCTGAACCTCAGTATCCTCAGACTTCTGCTCTATAGAGCTGTTGAGTTCATTCATAACCTGATTAAAACCCATTATCTTCTCTTCACCTGTAGCTCTAAGTATCTCTTCAAGCCTTTGTCTTCCGATGCAGTTCACCATATCATAAGCACTGAGAAGTCTTGACACCGTAGAATTTATCTGTTTGTCAACACTGACTGATACAACATTCATCACCAGTTCATTATTTTCATAACCAATCTTGTTGACGAACTGATATGTATCTTCCTTGATAAATCCCTGGGAACTGGCAGCCGCCACTACCTCTTTTATAAACTCCGTCGCTTTCTCTTTACTGCTAAAGATTTCTTCTACCTGAAAACCCAGACTGCTGATTTCATCTGCCGGTATAACGCATTTGATTACCTGATCATTCACTTTAATAAACGTCAAATCAATCACCACACTTTATTGTATCGTTTGTTTAATTTTAAACTAATATATCATTTTAATGGAAAATTTGCAAGTAAGTTCACAGATTTTTAATATATTACTGCTATAAAGAAATGTTAAAAAGTTTACATGCTGTCTTGTACATAATATTATTATAATCTTCTGATGATATTAATTGCGGAAGTTTTTCAAAATAATCCCTGTACATAGACGGCTCACCTTTACCATTATAATAATATGTATCCATTCCGTCTATCGGCATGTCACTGCCAAACATTATTCTTCCACTTCCATACATCTCTATGGCTTTTAATGTGGTATTAAGCGGTACCCATGTTGTATCCCCATACAGATTTGAAGCTTTTCCCATTACATTCAATGCCTCTGAATTATCTGTTCCAAGCCCCATATGAACCATCACAAAATTCACATCAGGATACATAACGGCAGCTCTATATAAATGCGAAACCGAATCACTGCCATCACCTGCCCCCGTATGTGAAACAACCGGCAGCTTTAAGCGTGAAGCCATATCAAGATATGGTCTCACGCTCTCACTGTCGGGTGCTGTATTTGAATGATACGGATGTATCTTTATCCCGTATATATATTCTCTGTATTTTATAATAAGATTTTCAAGTTCATCTGTATATCCCTCTGTCAGTGGTTTTATCCACACACATATGCCGATTCTTCCTCTGTTGTTCTTTGCAAACTCAATATCTCTAAGCAAAGCTGCTTCCTGTGTCAGCAGATGTGCCTGCTCTATTATTTTCTGTTCATGGTCGCATTCAGTGCAGTCTCCGTCACTTACAAGACAAAAATCCACACCATATTTATCCATGGCACCTGTTATCCACTCTTCCGGCATATAAAATAAACTTTCTTTCTCTCTTGATACATGTACATGTGTATCAACTATATATACAGATTTTTTATTCATATTTATTCATCCCAGTTGTGATATACTGCCTGTACATCATCATCCTCATCTAACAGATCGAGGATTCTGTTCATTCTCTTTATATCCTCTTCATCTGTAAGTGTTACATAGTTCTGTGGTATCATTGTTACTTCTGCTGATGCCATCTTTATATTCTCATTTTCAAGAGCTTCTCTTACAGCACTGAAATCCTCAGGTGATGTAGTTATCTCAAAGCTGTCCTCTTCCTCTGAAAAGTCTTCTGCACCTGCATCAAGAGCCATCATCATAAGTTCATCTGCATCTCCGTCATACTCTTCTTTATCAATGATAATCTGACCTTTTTTGTCAAACATAAATGATACACATCCCTGTGCACCTACATTTCCGCTACCCTTTGTAAATGCATTTCTTACATTGGCTGCTGTTCTGTTTTTGTTATCTGTAAGAGCATCAACGATGATGGCACTTCCGTTAGGACCGTATCCTTCGTATGTTACTGATACATAATTAACTGCATTTGCATCTCCTGCTGCCTTTTTGATACCTCTGTCTATAGTATCATTAGGCATGTTGTTTGCCTTTGCTTTTGCAATAACATCTCTTAACTTGCTGTTATTCTCAGGATCAGCTCCGCCTTCCTTTACGGCTACGGCAATTTCTCTACCGATTATGGTAAATATTTTTCCCTTTGCTGCATCATTTTTCTCTTTCTTATGTTTAATATTTGCAAATTTTGAATGTCCTGACATTTTGTATTTCTCCTTTATAATTTATTATTTTCATCTTTAACATTATTTTCACCGTCTTTTTCAAGAACGTGAATCTGGACAAGTGAAATCATCTTATCCTCAACCCCGAGTATTTTGTATCTGCATTTTTCCGTGACAATCTCTGTCCTCTCATCCTCCGCCGGAATCCTGTTAAGCTTCGTTATTAAAAATCCGTTGAGTGTATCGTACTCATCTTCATCAAACGTAATTCCAAGTTCCTTCTCTAAATCATGGAGTGATGTCATTCCTTTTACCAGATAACTGTTATCACTCTGACGAATTATATTATTCTCCTCTTCATCATACTCGTCAAGTATGTTTCCAACAATTTCTTCAAGAATATCCTCCATTGCCACAATTCCCGATGTCTGACCATATTCATCAAGTACTACAACCATATGTATCATCTCCGACTGCATGCTTTTAAACAGAGCATTTATCTTTCTCGTCTCAGGAATAAACAATGTCTTTCTGAGCAGATTCGGAATATCCTTTATTCTTTTGTTTTTTAAATGAATCTTTTCGTATGCTTTGACAGCATCCTTAAGATGTAATATACCTACGATATTATCTATGTCTCCGACATATACCGGAAATCTCGATTTATTTGAATCCAATATAAATCTTATTGTCTGGTTTAATGTCCAGTCTCCATCCACGGCTACGAGGTGTTTTCTGTGCGTCATTATGTCCTTCGCCTCTTTGTCTCCGAATTCTACAATGTTTGTTATCATGGCAGCCTCACTCTCTAAGAGAACTCCCTGTTCATGACCTTCATTGACTACGGATACTATATCTTCCTCTGTTACATTATCAGAATCATCTTTTGCATCTATACCAAACAGCTTAAGTGCAACATTTGATATAGCAGATATCATATATGTAACCGGTGTAAATATCGCCACAAGAATACTCACAAGAGACACCAGTGAAAATGTCCATTTATCCGGATTTTTTGCACCCAGTTTCTTCGGAAGCATAACTCCCACGGACAATAATATAAATATTATAAAAAGTGCTCCTAGCAGATATACAACTACACCGAATATACGGTTTGCTGCAATCTCACCAAGAAAACTTTCCGACCATTTTCTTAAGAGTGCCGCCACCACGCTAAGTTCATATATACCTATAATCATGGACATGAGTGTTGACATTACCTGAACCGTATTTATAAATTTTGCCGGATTATCTATCATGGCAAGAATCTTTTTAGCCTTATCAGAGCCCTCGTCTGCCTGTTTCTGAACCTTTATCTGGTTTATATTCTGTATGGCAGCACTAAAACCATATATTACAATATTAAATGCCAAAAAGCATAAAAACAAAAAAATCCTCAACAAGGGATTACTCCCATCATCCATAAATCCAAACTCCTTTTTTATATATTTACAACAGCATCACATGAAAATATACCATTTTCTAATTTATTAGTCAAATATTTTATGTATTTAACTCAAGACTGATTCTCAAAGCTTTGTCAACTTTATCAAGTATTTCATTGTCTAAATGGCATACCTTATCTTTTAAACGCCTTTTATCAATTGTTCTGAGCTGTTCAAGTAAAACTACAGAATCCTTGACCATCTCATATCTGTTACTGTCCAGTTCCACATGTGTAGGAAGCTTTGCTTTATTCATCTTTGACGTAATTGCAGCACAGATTATAGTCGGGCTATGCCTGTTTCCGGTATCATTCTGAATTATCAAAACCGGTCTGATTCCCCCCTGTTCTGAGCCTATGACAGGTCTCAGATCAGCATAATATACATCTCCTCGTTTTATTACCACTGAATTCACTCTCCAAATTCGATTTTGTTAATCTTATTATTCCCACGAATTCAAGTGTATATTCCTAATTTAATATTTATCGTAGAAATAGTCCTTCATAGCCACTATTTCACCATGTCTGTAGAACACTCTAGGAATACGTTTCCCTATATCACACACTATCTCATAATTAAATGTCTCTCCTGCCATGCCTGCAAGTTCCTCAGCGGTAATCTCCATATCACCGTCCTTACCGAGCAGCGTTACAACGTCACCTCTCTGAACATCTTTTATATGTGTGACATCTACCATGAACTGGTCCATACACACTCTTCCGAGAATCGGTGCCTTCTGTCCCCTTATAAGAACATATCCCTTATTTGACAGACTTCTTCTGTATCCGTCACCATATCCTACAGATACTGTCGCAACCTTGGTTTTCTCCGAAGTAACATATGTTGCCCCATAGCTTATTCCCACGCCTTTTTCAACTTCCTTAAGGCATATAATATGGCTCTTAAGCTCCATTGCAGGCGTAAGTTTTACTTTTGTTTTATCGACCTCATCTGACGGATACATTCCATATAATGCTATGCCTACTCGCACGCAGTCCATATTGACATCAGGCATATCGATAATTGCCGCACTGTTTGAACAGTGTTTTATAGGAATATTAACTCCCTGTTTTTCAAGTTCGCTTATTATATTATTAAATATTTTATACTGTTCATATGCTGATGTTTTATCTGTTTCATCCGAAGCATAAAAATGAGTAAATATACCTTCTATCTCTATTCCCGGAAGTCTGCTTATGTCTGATATTACTTTTACACTGTCCTTATCAGGATGAAAGCCTATTCTGCTCATTCCCGTATCAATCTTTATGTGGATTTTTGCCTTCTTTGATTCAGAACAGGCAACATCTGATAATTTCTTTGCATCCTCAAATGTAAAAATAGCAGGCCTCAGATCATTTTCAACTATTTTTTCATACTGGCTTTCATGGGTATAACCAAGTATTATCACCGGCTTTGTAACTCCGTTAGTCCTTAAGTTTACCCCTTCATCACTGGTTGCAACCGCATATCCCCATACAAGTTCATCTACAGTCTTTGCTATAGGAACTGCTCCATGTCCGTATCCGTCTGTTTTTATAACAGCAATCATACCCGTTCCGTCTTTTGTATTCTCTTTAATATTTTTCATATTATCATATATTGCATCAAGATTTACAGATGCGTAAACCCTATAGTACTTATCTAAAATATTCATATTACTTATTACCTTTCAATTCATTTTCGTATTTCTTCATAACTTTTTTTAAAGATTCTGCAAGCTCTGTGGCATTCATTCCATATTGACCGTATTTATCTGCCGCCACATCCCCGGCTTTTCCGTGAATATAAACTCCTGAATAAGCCGCCATGTCAGGATTCATTCCCTGGCACATAAGTGCACCGATTGTACCTGCAAGTATATCTCCCGAGCCTCCCTTTGCCATTCCTGAATTACCATTAATATTTATATAACATTCTCCTGTCGGAAGTGCCGTAACCGTTCTTGCATCCTTCAATACACATGTAATTTTGTAGTTCTTTGCATACTGTATTGCAGCCTCTACGGGATTCATTTTTATATCTCTTATACTCATTCCGGTAAGTCTTGAAAATTCTCCCACATGCGGTGTTATAACCACATTTTCATGATATTTTTCCTTCAGCTTATCTGAAATGTTTATCTGGTTTAATGCATCTGCATCAAGAACAGTCTTTTTCCCTGAGTCTAATACCATGCCTACAAGCTTTTCCGTCATTTCTCCGGTTCCTAACCCCGGTCCGCATACGATGCAGTCTGACTGTGCCATGATATTCTCCAGGCTGTCAGTTCCTGTCTCTTCATCATATGTATACAATACCGCTTCCGGGAGTAACGTTTGCATTATAACTCTATTTTTCTCAGTAGTAAATACCCTTACAAGTCCTGTTCCCATCCTGTATGCTGCTTTAGCACACAAAAAGGCTGCCCCACACATATTTTTACTTCCCGCAACCACAAGTAATTTTCCATATGTTCCCTTATTGGAATCATTTTTTCTGCGTGGCAGAATATTTAACATATCCCTGTCTTCAGCTATAAACCTGTCTGCCGCCACGGATTTTATTATTGCCTCCGGAAATCCTATATCCTTTGTAATTACTTTTCCCGAATATTCCGCACCGGGATAAATAATATTCCCAAGCTTCACCGCGCCGAAAGTCACAGTCATATCTGCCTTAAATGCCGTTCCCATCACCTGTCCTGATGATGCGTTGATTCCCGATGAAATATCCACTGCAACCTTAAGTGCATCCGTTTCATTGATGCCGTTAATTATATTTTCATATTTTCCTTCTACTTTTCTCGACAGACCTATTCCGAATATTGCATCTACTATTACATTATACTCAGCTATATTTGTCTCATTAACCATATTTAAACCGATTTTTGATGCTATCTCTGTCTGACTTTTCATTTCCACGGTATAATGTTCACTGTTTCCGATCATATATAATGTAACACCATATCCGTTTTGCATAAGTATTCTTCCCAGAGCCACACCATCAGCACCATTATTACCACTTCCACATACGATAAGAATCCGGCTGTCCTTATGCACATACGATGTCATTTCTTCATATACTGAATATGCTGCTCTCTCCATCAGTACCATTGAAGGAATACCTATTTCATTTATGGTCTGTCTGTCGATTTCTTTCATTTCACTGCCATTTACAATATATCTCATAATTTCTCCATTCTGCCTGCAGCTGCCGCCCCACTCTCAGCAACGGCGTATGCCAAAGATAATTCATCATTATTTGAAATCGTGACGTATATATTATCTATTGAAAGCTTTTTTGCAAGCTCTTTTGCATTTCCATACAGATTTACATAGGGCTTACCGAACCCGTCACGCAGTACCTCTATATCAGTCAGTCCAAATCCCCTGAAACCTGTTCCGAAGCATTTAGATACCGCCTCCTTTACCGCAAAATTATCCGCATAAAATGTCACTTTTCCCTTCGACATTTCCTGCTCCCGCTCCGTATATGCATTTAAAATAAAAGAGTTTCTGTTTATCGATTTTTCAATTCTGTCTATATTTATAATGTCACAGCCGATTCCTACTATCATAACTACTCCACATTTCCATCATTTCTGTCAAAAATCTCCATAAACTCCGGTCCGAACATGTCATGAAGATATGTATATATTTTCTGATTTGCTTCTTCTTTATCCTGTTTTATGAGAACCTGTCTCTTTAATTCAATTCTGGTTCTGTCAAGCCAGTCCGATATAGCTTTAATATCAGCCTCGTTGTTATTCATTTTTTCGTAACACACTCTGACACTTGCAAGCATTAACTCCTCATTGGCCTTTCTTATCTCATCCGGAATTTCATCCGTTTCTCTCATGCATTTTGATATCTTATCATTAATATCTATAATGAGTTTCTGGCTCTTATCAAGCTTCTTTCTGCGCTTCTCTTCCTTATCGTCATAAGATACTTCATTCATATTAAGCATGATTTCTGACATAAGTTTCTTCTTTAGTGCCTGCAATTCCTTTAAATCAGTTCCGAGTCTCGACTGTTTTTTCATTGCATTTAACAGATTATTTTCAAGTTTCTTAATATGTGCCGGTTTCTGGTCATCAGGAAACAACTGCTGCCATCTGTTATCAAGTATCAGAATTGGCAGTCTTTTTCCTCTGACCATATCCTCAAAATTAAAGTCTGCTTTATCCTTCCCCATGCTAATCCTCCATTCCACATTACACGGTTTTCACCGTCTCTGTCTATTTTTCATCACGGGTAGTAAGGTTATATGATAATCTCATAAGACTCTCTGACAAATGTACATTTTCAACTACTATTCCTTTTGGAAGTTTTAAATCGACATGTGCAAAATTCCATATTCCTTTTATTCCATAGGCAACAAGATTTT
Organism: uncultured Lachnospiraceae bacterium; assembly: GCA_902763335.1. Classification (GTDB taxonomy): domain Bacteria; phylum Bacillota; class Clostridia; order Lachnospirales; family Lachnospiraceae; genus UBA2821. The sequence continues at coordinate 44,826 of CACWRR010000005.1, forward strand.
CAGCTATCTCCGGTGCCTGCTGCTTTGGCAGTGTAAGAGCCGCTATCTCAATTTTATTCTTCTTTATAAACTCTCCTATCTCTTCCATTCCCATTATCTTAATTCCACGAACATTTCTGCCTATTATGTCAGGATTTTTATCAAACATTCCCTTCACTATAAAGCCACGTCTCTCAAAATTTGTGTAGTTGGCAATTGCCTGTCCTAAATGCCCCGAACCTACCACTATTATATTATGTCTTCTGTCAACACCGAGTAGTCTTCCTATCTCATTATATAAATATTCAACATTATATCCGTATCCCTGCTGACCAAACCCGCCAAAATTGTTCAAATCCTGACGAATCTGTGATGCGGTTACATTCATAAGTTTACTGAGTTCGCCTGATGATATTCTCTCTGTTCCGGCTTCCATAAGTTCCCCAAGGTATCTGTAATATCTTGGCAGTCTCTTTACTACCGCTGTCGAGATTCCATTCTTAATCATACACTGTTTCCACGCCTTTCCCTAAGTCTCTACTATATTATATCCGCTGAAATTAACACTGTCAAATTTAAAACAAACTTTTTATAAAGAATAACTAAATTTATGTTATAATACCTGTGTGCATTTTTTGTTAAACGAGAAAGGAAATTATTAAAATGGTATTATCATGTAATCATATATCTAAATCTTTTGTGACGGGCGATGTACTTACAGACTGCTCATTTCATATAGAGGATCACGAAAAAGCTGCCATAGTCGGCCTTAACGGAGCCGGCAAATCAACGCTTTTAAAAATCATTACTGGTGAAATGTCTCCCGATTCGGGAGATGTAACAATCTCAAAAGGCAAAAATATCGGTTATCTTGCCCAGAATCAGGACATATCTGCTGACAGCACCATTATGGACGAGATGTTAAAGACTAAAGAATATCTTATAAATATGGAGGAACGTATCCGTTCCCTTGAGATAGAAATGAAATCAAAAACCGGCGAAGAACTTGAAGCTCTTATGGATACATATTCAAAGCTTAATCATACATTTGAACTTGAAAACGGTTATGCATACAAAAGTGAGATTACCGGTGTATTAAAAGGTCTCGGATTTACTGAAGATGACTTTGACAAGAAGATTTCTTCCCTCTCAGGAGGTCAGAAGACACGCGTATTCTTAAGTCGTCTTTTATTGCTAAAACCTGATATCATACTTCTTGATGAGCCTACAAACCATTTAGACATGACATCCATTGCATGGCTTGAAACGTTTCTCACGAACTATCCGGGAGCAGTTATTATAGTATCCCACGACAGATATTTTCTTGATAAAATCGTTACCCATGTAATAGAGATAGAAAATCACACTATACGCTCCTACACCGGAAACTACAGTGCATTTGCAGAAAAAAAGGAAAAAATCCGTGATGCGGAGCTTAAACACTACTACAATCAGCAACGTGAAATCAAACATCAGGAAGAGGTTATCGAAAAGCTCAAATCATTTAACAGGGAAAAGTCAATAAAACGTGCTGAAAGCCGTGAAAAGATGCTTGAAAAAATGGAAGTATTAAATAAACCCATATTTGTAGATTCTGAAATGCATTTAAAACTTACTCCACAGATTACCAGCGGTAATGATGTTCTGACGGTTAAGGAGCTTTCAAAATCGTTTGGTGAAAATATGCTGTTTAACAATCTTGACTTTGAGGTGAAACGTGGTGAAAAAGTTGCCATCATAGGGGATAACGGTACCGGAAAGACAACTATTCTGAAAATAATAAATAATCTTATCGATGCGGACCACGGAGAAATATCTCTCGGAAGTAAAGTTGTAATCGGATATTATGACCAGGAGCATCATGTACTCACCATGGAAAATACATTATTTGAGGAAATCTCCGATGCTTACCCTGATATGACGGGCACTGAGATAAGAAATGTACTTGCGGCATTTCTCTTTACCGGTGATGACGTATTTAAAAGAATTGCTGACTTGAGCGGTGGCGAACGTGGCAGGGTCTCCCTTGCCAAACTTATGTTATCAAAATCAAATTTTCTGATTCTTGATGAACCTACAAACCACTTAGACATCACATCAAAGGAAATACTTGAAAATGCCCTTAATAACTATGACGGTACTGTACTGTATGTATCACATGACAGATATTTTATCAATAAAACGGCTACCAGAATCCTTGATTTGAAAAACAAAAAGCTTGTAAACTACATTGGAAATTACGATTATTATCTTGAAAAATGTGATGAAATGACTAAAATTTATGCACCTGAAGCCGTTTCCCTTTCATCCGGTTCATCTTCATCTGCCGGTACGGCTCCGGCTGCAAAGGCTGACTGGAAGGCTCAAAAAGAAGAACAGGCAAAATTAAGAAAAATCCAGAACGAGATAAAGAAAACGGAGAGCCGCATTGATGAGCTTGAACAGATTATTTCCGAATGTGACTCAGAGCTTGCAAATCCAGAATATGCAACTAACGTAGGAAAACTTATGGAAATTCAAAAAACAAAGGAAGCTGCCGAAGCTGAACTTGAAACACTGTATGAGAAATGGGAAGAGTTAAACAGCTAATTTTCTTTCCTTATAAAGATTCAGGTGTAAAAAGCCCCTACGTTGACTAGCCAACACAAGTATGTGTATTTGCAAGCCAGCTTGCAATATCACATATTGTGCTTGGCTGGTGCGTAGCACCCTTTTTACACCTGAATCTTATTTATTATCTTTTTTCTCATCTTTTTCAGTATCCGCCGAATTGTTTCTGTTATCAACGATCCATGCCCATACTCCTGCCCCAAGAACAAGTGCTCCCAAAAATCCTGCGAAAATATTCTCAACCATATTTATGTACCTCTCTTAATCTTCTTTTTTCTGTTTCATCATCTGCAGGGCTAATATTACAGCCCCTCCTATGAGGAAAAATAATATATCAAATCTGCCGAGCGTCATGGCCGGTTGGGGTACCTCAAGTGTAGTCGGTCCCATTACAACCGAATATAATGACCCTATCATAAGTCCTATTATCAGATAAATCGTCTGGGCTCTGTAACTTTCCAGTGCTTTTCTTATTATCTTTACCACACTTAATATTCCCACAAATATTCCCAGACAAAATATTATAATGACCGGTAGTGCAGCAAAATTCATGTGAAGAAATTCTTCTATTGCCGTTATTATCGGCAGATAAAGTCCCATGACCAGCAACAGTGTTGATCCTGATATTCCCGGAAGGACCATGGCCGATATAGCTATGGCACCGGCAATAAATACATACAGTGCCGTAGAAACACTAAGCTGCTTTAAATTCACACTGCCTTCCCCTGCTGATACCGGATTGAGATATGTAATGGCTGTAACCACCGCAATACCTACAATAATAAATACCGCTGCCCACTTTTTGGATGCCACAGCCTCTTTTTCTTCCATCACCACAATGGGGATTGCAAATATTATGAATCCTATAAACAATGAGCTGATTGCATATATATGTGATTCAAAAACATTTGTAAGTACTAAAACCGCCAGTATAAATCCTACTACCCATCCGATACCCATTTTAAACAAAAACATAAATGCTTTTTTTTTCTTTTCCATATTTCCCGTCAGAAGGTCATCTATGGATGTTATAAATTCATCGTAAAAGCCAAGCAAAAAAGCCACCGTTCCACCTGAAACTCCCGGCACGCTGTCTGCAAGTGCCATACAGAAACCTCGAATTATCTGTATTATATACATCAAAAACCTCCATTTATTTGCCACTCTCAAATTGCTTCAACAATCTCTCTGATTAGTTTGTCAAAAGTCCCCTTCGGGGACCAAACCGACACAAATATGTGTATTTGCAAGCCAGCTTGCAATATCACATATTCTGTGCGGTTGGTGCGTAGCACCATTTTGACAAACTAATCTGCGTATCACATAAACCATTGAGAGTTCCTTATTTTTCTATCAATTTTATATTTACAATTTCATCTGCAATATTAAGGGCGTGATCCCCAATTCGTTCAAAGTCAGTGAGCATTTCCGAGTACAGAATACTTCCCTGATATGAGCACGCCTCATTTTGTATCCTCCGAAACATATTGTCCCTGTATTCCCTCGTTATATCATCTATAAGCTGTTCCATACATGCCACCTTTGTATGCCATTCTATTGCATCACTTCCGATGTTAAATAAATATCCAAACAGTCTGTCGCATATATCCTGAATGTACTTTACCTCTTTCTTTGCCGTATCCGAAAATGACGCATCCATCTCATCGCACATTTTAGAATAGCCTGCTATATTCATTGCATGGTCACTGATTCTCTCAGTATTACCCGTTATTGTCAGATATGCACTGAACATTTTACTTCCTGTTTCCGTGCTTTCATGAGGAATGGCCGTGGTAATATACCTTGATATTTCCTTATTCAGGCAGTCCACGTCATCTTCTCTTTTCTCAATAACAGCAAGTGCGTCTTTATCCCTGCTTATAAATACATCAAATGCACCGTGAACATTTTCTCTTGCCATACCGAGCATATGTTCCAGTTCCTTTTTCGTTTCTTCTATCCCGATGGCTGACTGACCGAGTCCCTCTTTATTTACCGTTACCAGATGATTATTCACATTATTTTTGTCATGTCCATCCGGCATAATAATCTTAGCCAATTCTGTCATCCTGTTTCCAAACGGAAGCAGTACAATCGTAGTCACAACATTAAATAATGTATGCATATTTGCAATCTGTCCAGGCACGCTTCCCGGTGTAATCTCCTGCATCCAGGAGATCAACGGCGTCACCAGACACAATGTCGTAAAGAGTATTGTTCCTATAACATTGAACATAATGTGAATAACCGTTGCCCTCTTAGCATTGCGATTCGTTCCTACTGATGCCAGAAGTGCTGTTATACACGTTCCTATATTCTGTCCAAATAATATGTAAGCTGCACTGTTTAACGATACTATTCCGCTTGCAGCCAATGCCTGCAATATACCCACTGAAGCTGAAGAAGACTGAATAAGTGCCGTAAAAACCATTCCTGCCAGAATTCCAAGTATAGGATTCTCAAACCTTGTCAGAATATTTATAAATGAGTCTGATTCTGCAAGGGGACTCATGGATGCACTCATCATATCCATTCCTATAAACAGTATTCCAAGTCCCGCAAGAATACCGCCTATGTAATGACTCTTTTCATTTTTCAAAAATACTATAAGTACCACTCCGATAAATGCTATCATCGGTGCCACGGCTCCCGCATCAAGTGCAATGAGCTGTCCCGTAATAGTCGTACCGATATTGGCTCCCATGATAATCCAGACAGCCTGACTTAATGTCATAAGCCCTGAATTTACAAAACCGACAACCATTACCGTAGTAGCTGAAGATGACTGAATCACCGCTGTTATCACAGCTCCGAGAACCACTCCCATTATCCTGTTAGCCGTCAGTTTTTCCAGAATCTGTTTCATTCTGTTGCCCGCTGCTGCCTCAAGTCCATGACTCATCATCTGCATACCGTACAAAAAAAGGGCAAGCCCTCCCAGCAGACTTATAACGTTTGTCAATGACATTTTTTTCTATTCACCACTTTTCGTTATCATTCATTCTGTAACCCACACCAAGTTCATTGAATATGTAACGATATTCTCCCGGTTTTTCACCAAACTTTTTTCTTATATTTGCCATATTGACCTGAAGTTTTTTTATACTGCCAAAATCAGAATATCCCCAGATTTTCTTTATTATTTCAGCATATGTAAGCACCTTTCCCGCATATATGGATAATAGTTCCACTATATTATATTCAGTCTGGGTAAGCTTTATCTCTTTTCCTGATATAATTATCCTTCTTGCATCATACTCGATAACCATATCATCCAGTCTGAACTCACCTCTGGCACTTCTTCCTATACCCTGAAATCTGTTGTTCCTTATAGTGACACGTACTCTCGCTAACAATTCATCGGTGCCAAATGGTTTTGTAACATAATCGTTTGCACCCAGATCAAGTGCTTCAACCTTATCATGCTCGTCCGTTCTCGCTGACAGAACAATAATCGGTGCCTCTGATTTTTCCCTGATATCCTTTATTATCTCCAGTCCGTCTATATCCGGCAGACCAAGATCCAATATAACCAGATCCGGACAATGTGAAAAGAACATGGTTTTTCCATCCTTACCATTGTTAGCAAACAATATCTGATATCCGTTTGTCTCAAAGATCATCTTCATAAAGTTACATATATTAGTCTCATCTTCAATCATCAGAATCTTATAACTGTTCACTGCCATTCACCTCCATATCTAGATAAAACTTAAAACAGCACCCTCCGTCTTTCATGTTATACGCAGTTATCGTTCCGTTATGTGCCTTTATAATGGATGCACATACCGCAAGACCTATTCCCATACTTCTTTTCTGATTGTCTACCGGCTTTTCCTTTACCTCAAAATAATCTTTAAATATACCGTGAAGTCTTTCTTTTTCTATACCACAGCCATCATCAGATATTTCAAAAACTGCCTTATCATTTTCAACATACACCTTTAAATCTGCCTTTGTCATTCCCTCTGCATGCAATACTGCATTTTCTAATATATTCATCAATACCTGTTCAATCAGAACCGCATCCATAGGTATGCTTATAAATTCATCAGGAATACTCACATTCACTACCGTATTCGGATATCTTTTCCTGAATTTTATAAGAACCGAATCTATCAGTTCTTCCAAAACAGTTGATGTTTTTGTAATCTTTACACCTCCATTGTCTATTCTGGTTATTGATAAAATATTTTCCACCATTCCCATAAGCCACTGTGCATCATCCCTTATACCGGTCGCAAGCTGCAACAATTGTTCACTGTTGATTTTCTCACAGTTATCAACAATTGCCGAACTTGAACCATATATGGTTGTAAGCGGTGTCCTAAGATCATGCGATACCGCCCTTAAAAGATTTCCGCGCATTTTTTCCCTTGCACTTTCTATTCTTACTTTTTCCTGTCTCTTGAGCTGGGCGGTCAACGCACTGGTCATTATTGTTATTATTAACATAATAACAGCAGAGATAATGTTTTCCGGTATGCTGAAATTAAAAGCAAAATATGGAAACGCAAACGCAAAATTAAGTGCAAGCACGCTTATCATTGATGCCATAATTCCATATACAAAACCGTCTGTTACGCGTGAGACCAGAAATACAGCCAACACCATAATTGCAGGCACAAGTGTCCCTGCATTAAAATATTCCTCTATAATCAGACACCCGGCAAAAAACACTCCGGATATGCCTATTACTTTTATCATGTTCTTTAAATATTTACAGTATTTGTCCATTTCTGCCTCCCACATTTCAAATTATACATATACACCGGTAAAGAATCAGTTAAGATTACATTTACAAATTTATTTTCTCTTTATATACCACGTTTTTATTGAAAACACCATACAAGTATAGTAAAATATTTTTATACAATCAACTATACATACGAAAGGATGAAATCTATGAAAAAAAACAGAAAAATACTATCCGAAACGGCACGGAATAATAAGCTTGGATATACAGCACACCTTACAACTTCAATTATCATGTTTACATTTTTTCTGCTTCAGGCCGCAAGCGGACAACAGACATGGGTTATCGCAGGAATTGCAGCAGTTCTGGCATTTGCTCCCGTTATCGGCGAGATAATATTCTGGAAAAAGAATAATGAAACAACTGCCATCAAACATTTTCTGGCAATCGGCTTTGCAATCTTTTATACGTTTTCACTGTTTACATCAAAAAACAACCTTGTATTTGCATTTGTAATACCTATGATTCTCATTATATCCGTGTACAGTGACATACGCTATTCACTGCTTATAAACATCGGTGTCATAATCGAGAGCATACTTGTAGTTATACTCGGCTCACAGTCAGGCAAATACGGATACGCAGGACCTGACTCTTCCATTATACAGATTGTTGTTGTGATAATGATTGGTGTGTATTCAATACTGACCAGCAAGACGTTAAAAGCCAATTCAGTACAGAAGGTTGAAAATATTACGGAAGCACAGAAAAAAACTGAGACTCTTCTCACGAACCTCTCACATGTATCTGAAAATACCAAACTTGGTATAAATGAAATTAACACAGACATAGACAAATTAAATGAAGCATTTTCAGCAACGCTCAACGCAATGCAGGAAGTTTCATCAGGTGCAACCGATACTGCTGAAGCCGTTCAGAACCAGATTCTTCAGACAGAGGCCATCCAGAACAAGATAAATGTCGTTACAAATGCTTCTGACCAGATTTCTAAACATATGGAGCATACATTAAAAGTTCTTGATGAAGGAAATAAAAATATTGACTGGCTCGTACAAAAGGTTGATGCTTCCGTTAAAAACGGAGCTGACGTTGCAAATAAACTTGAAACACTAAACGGTTATATTGATGAAATGCATTCTATTGTAGAACTTATAAGCGGTATAACTTCCCAGACAGGACTCCTTGCACTCAATGCCAGCATTGAGGCTGCCAGAGCCGGTGAATCAGGAAAAGGATTTTCCGTAGTTGCCACCGAAATCTCTCATATGGCAACACAGACAGATGAAGCTACAGTTCATATCACTGAACTTATACATAATATATCAAATGCCATCACAGAAGTCGTTGGTGTTATTTATCAGATGATTGACGGAATAAATGAAGAAAAACAGACATCAGTAAACACAGTAAAAAGCTTTGAAGCCATTCAGGAAAACACATTCAGAATCCGCGAAAATATTTCAGAGCTTTCATCAAATGTGGATGAACTTAAAAATGCAAACAATGTTATTGTAGATTCTATACAGACGATATCTGCCATATCAGAAGAAGTATCTGCCCATGCAAGTCAGACTATAAGTTCTGAAGAAAGCAATTCAGAAGTACTTGAAAATATTTCTTCTAAAATGCAGAATCTTCTTGAACTGACAAACAGTGAACAATAAACATTAGCACAAAAAATGAAGGTACAATCACAATTTAATTGTACCTTCATTTTTTATGTTTACTTATTCTGTTCTACATCTATAACTACATATTCTGATTTGCATCCGGTCTTAAACTTTAACGCCCAGTCTGATATACCTGATGTAACTATAAAATCTGTATCTGCTCTTTTCTCTCTTCCGTAAGTTTTATCATTCGCACCAATCCACACACCTGCATTATTAACCGGGAAGAACTGCCCCCCATGGGTATGTCCTGACAAAACCATATCCACTCCTGCCTTCTCCTGATTATCATAATCATGTGGCTGGTGGTCCATGACAACTATATATTTATCTGTGTCAAGATTTTTAACCAGTTCATCCATATCAGCTCTTGTGCCGCCCTTTTCCACTTCCGAATAGTCCTGTCTTCCAACTATATATATTCTGTCATCTATAAGAACGTTTTCATCCTGAAGAACCGTCACATTATTTTTCTCAAGTTCTTTTATAAGGTCATCAACGTTATATCCGCGATACGATTCATCATAATAACCTTTATCATGATTTCCGAATGAGAAATACACTCCATATGTAGTCTTTAATCTGCCAAGTGCCTTACATGAATCAATCATATCCTGCTTTGATGTATCATCATCAACAAAATCCCCTGTTATAAGCACCAGATCCGGATTAGTCTTCTGAATTGTATCCATATGTTTTCCAAATCCTTTACCATCAAAGGTTGTACCAACATGCGAATCGGCTATCTGTACTATTCTTATGTTTCCTATATTCTTGTAAGTTTTAACCGTGTAGTGTGTCTGCCATACGTTAAATGCATTATAACATCCCACTCCCATATATATAACCGTAATGACAATGGCACATATACCTGCAATGTATATCTTCGGCTCCCTTTTCACTATCTTTACAATAATATACTGACATATATCACATATCCCCCAGAAAACAGCCAGATGAACCATGCACACTGCCATATTGGTTCCATCCATGGCGATTACTTCCACTATTCCCCAAAGAACTATCACCCCAAAACCAATTAAAAATTTCCGCACAGGCTTTTTATTCCGGGTTATTTTATTTATACATGCAAACTTACATATTCTGCTGCTAAGATAAAAAATCCCCGCTAATACTAATATAATTGCCAACGCAAATATTGCTATCCAAAGCATCATTTTATGCTCTCCTTTCAATATTTTAATCTTTCATTGTATTAGTATATATGAGGATTTTATACTTTGCAATATTTAACTAACCTTTGATAATATCTCATGCAGAGCAGTTCCGCTGCTTGTATGTGAACGTATAATCTCTGCATTTGCCTTCTCAGCTTCAACTATCGCACATTTCACCATTTTATGTGAAACCGTGTTTGTAAACAGTATGACCAGATCCGGACTACCTATCTTTGTACTCAGATTTGCGCTCATCTGTGTAAACACCTTTGCCTTACATTTATGTTCTTTACATATTTTCTTATACTGTGCCACCATTCTGTCATGGCCTCCGACTATAACTACACTCATGCTCTGCATCCCTTTCCGTTAGTTTTGACTAAATTATTAACAATTTGCAAGCTGTTTTCCGAGGTTTTTGCACTCTTCTATCATTTCATCATCAGGTGCTTCCTGGCAGATAAGTCCTTCACCATTCAGAACATTTACTCCTGCACCTATCATTCTCTCTGTCCAGTCTCTCATCCATTCGCCGTCTCCCCAGCCATATGAACCAAACAATGCCACATTTTTGCCTGCTGCAATACTTTCAAATGATGTTACAAATGGCTCCATATCTGCTTCCTCAAGAACCTCTGCACCCATAGCAGGGCATCCGAGTGCTACAGCTGTATCATCTTTGATGTCATTTATATTTGCCTCTGTTACAAATACTGCTTCTGCTTCTTTGCCTGCCTCTTTAATTCCTTCTGCTACTGCATTTGCCATTGCCTGTGTGTTACCTGACTGTGACCAGTAAATTACCTTTATTGCTGCCATTTTTTAATCCTCCTGAATATAATCTCTTTATTAATATTTCTTCTGCCTGCTCAAATTTTTTGAACAGTCTTTTCTTTTCCGGCATATCCTTATACACTTTCCAGTACCCTGAACATAGAAAATTTTTACCTTCATTTTCTATGAAACCTTCAACATCCTCAACCGGATATCCGAGGAACAGCCCCATCTCATGCGGGAACTCTCCATTTCTCTGAAGATATAACTTGTATCTGTCTGAAAAACGTTTAAGCATTGCTCTGATACCCTTATCCTTATATCCCATATTCTTCAGCATGGCTTTAACTTTGGATTCATTTATATAGTTCCACAATTCATCATTTCTATACAACAGCATGCACATCTTAGTTCCATTGTCAAACAACGGATACACCGATATTCCTTTGTTGTATAAAATTCTGCATACATCCCTGCCTTGTGCACTTTTAATATTAAGCAGATTTGCAATCTTTAAACCGGTTAAAACCGGAGCACATTGCAGAACCATCTGTAATTCAACAGAATCCAAATCAAATTTTTTCATTATCTGAAATACTTCATTACTCATGCTGACCTCTATTCGTGTTATTTTTTGTTGGTTAGTTGTGACTAACTAATTGGTATAATACACCAGCTTCTTTTTTTAGTCAACATAGTTAATGGAGAGATTTTATCAATTCACATTAGAAATCTCTCCATTAGTCTATATAAGCATATTTTTCCACACTATCAACATAGTTATTCACATTTTTTCTCTCAATTTTTGCCTGTTGTGTTAATTTTATATACAATTCGACGCATTTCGAACTTTTTTCCGTTTATTTATGTGGATAACTTTAATTATATTTTTTTAACGAAATGTCAATTATGTTCATGCACAATTCAGGAAATCCAACACCTTCTGCTGCTGCTTCCTGCGGGAGCAGTGATACCGGTGTCATTCCCGGAAGTGTATTTGCCTCTAAACAGTATATTTTGCTGTCCGATTCTCTCATTAAAAAGTCGATACGTGCGTATGTTTTCATTCTAAGTGCCTTATACACATTTTCTGCTGCCTTCTGCATCTCTGATGTCTTATTCTCTGACAACTCTGCCGGACAAATATCCACTGTACTTCCCGGCTGATACTTGTTCTTATAATCATAAAATCCTACTTTTGGCACAATCTCTATAATAGGTAATGCTCTTCCTTCAATAACACCTATCGAAAATTCTCTTCCCTTTACATATTCCTCCACAAGAACAGTATTATCATATGTAAAAGCATCTTTTACGGCTGCCTTATATTCATCATCATTATTCACAATATATACACCGACACTTGAACCGCCATTTGCAACCTTTACTACCTTAGGATACGGAACACTCTCTGACATATCATTTTCATTCTTTAATATTACACCTGACGGAGTTGATATTCCATTCTGTATAAATATCTCTTTTGATATGCTCTTATTCATGGAAATGGCTGCACTTATATAATCTGTTCCCGTATATTTAATGCCCATTAAATCAAATGTTGCCTGAACCTTTCCATTTTCTCCATCTTCACCGTGAAGTGCCATAAATACAATATCTGCCTGACTGCATATGTCGAGAACATTTTCTCCAAAATAGCCCTTTACATTTCCTTTTCTCATAGCCTTCACTGCACTGATATCAGGATTCTGTGCTTTGATATCCTCTATATCTGCTGCCCAGTCCCTGTCTGAACCAAATATGTCTGTTATGTCTCCGTTATATCCCATGAAAACATCAAGTAATACCACATTCTGTCCCTTTTCTTTCAATGCTGTGTATATCTTCTTTCCGGAAATAAGAGATACATCTCTCTCCGTGCTTATTCCTCCGGCTAATACTACAATATTCATAATCTATATATTCCTTTCATTTTATTTGTTTTACCTCTAAATGACATTTAACCACATAATAGTTTTTTTAGCAATAGCACATTGTTTTTTTTATACATTTCTATTATAATATAACTATGTTTAAGACACCTAAAATAATGAAATGAGGAAATTACTATGGAGAATAATAAAATTGTTGTTGCAATCGGACGTAACGCATTGGGAGATACTTTCCCTGAGCAGAAAGAAAATGTTAAAAAGGCTGCTTCTGCCATTGCAGATCTGGTAGATGCAAAATATGAAGTAGTCATAACTCACAGTAACGGAATTCAGATTGGTATGATTCAGACAGCTATGACAGAATTCAGCCGACTTGATTCTAAGAATCCTGTAGCTCCTATGTCAGTATGTGGTGCAATGAGCCAGGGATACATCGGCTTTGACCTTCAGAATGCCATCAGAACAGAACTTATCAACCGTGGAATATATAAGCCTGTAGCTACAGTTATCACACAGGTGCGTGTCGATCCTTTTGATCCTGCTTTCCACACTCCTACAAAGGTTATAGGAAGATACATGACAAAAGAAGAGGCTGAGCTTGAGGAACAGAAGGGTAACTATGTTACATATGAAGAAACAGAAAACGGAAAAGGCTACAGACGTATCATTGCCTCTCCAAAGCCAATTGATATTTATGAAATCGATTCTATAAGAACACTCGTTGATGCAGGTCAGATTGTAATAGCAGCCGGTGGTGGCGGAATACCTGTACTTGACCAGAGAACAGGACTTAAAGGTGCCAGTGCGGTTATTGAGAAAGACTACACTGCTGCAAAACTTGCAGATATGATTGACGCTTCCACACTTTTGATTCTTACATCAAAAGAAGGTATCCGAATCAACAAAGGTACTGAAAATGAACAGTTTCTTGGAAAAATCACAATCAAAGAAGCTGAAAATCTTATTGAGGATGACCACTTTAACATTCTCACTTCTCTTCCTAAGGTTGAAGCATCAATTAACTTTGTTTCAGCAGGCGAAAACAGACGTTCAATAATAACAAGCCTTGACAAAGCTAAAGAAGGTGTTCTTGGCAAATCAGGAACTGTTATAACAAAATAATCATTAAGAAAAAAGTGCTGCGGGCTAATTGCCAACGCAGCACTTTTTTTATCTAAACCTGTTACATTCAAATTTTGTCATGGTATCAAGACAATTCATAAGACTTCTGTATCGCATATCCAGATCTCCATCATCAACCGTAACATCCAATGATGCAGCTATGTCATTTATCAGTCTGTCATCTATTCTTTTTCTTATATTTACAAGAATATCTCTCTTCTCTTCATATGTATCAGCCTCAAGAAACGCAAGTAAATCAGGATTGCATCCTTCAAGCTCCTCTTCATCCGGCATAACCGGTTCCGGTTTTTCCTCTTTCTGACTGACTACAGACTTCACAGTTTCTATATTCTGTGGTACAGAATATACATTTGCCGTATCAGGATTCCACACCTCAAATCTATATTTCTGTGTAACCTCCGGATATTTCTCATGGTCAACTTCGCTTACGAACATATCATATGGTCTGACATATACCGAATAATCATCATAAAGTCTCTGATACACAACCATCTTTTCACCTGTTTCTGAATGGGTTGCAACGGCGAGTACCTGATACAGTTTATTCTTAAAATGCCTATATATCATACCCGGTTTTGGTATTCTGTCCTGTTCCATATTCTCACTCCATTCACTCACAAACTACAGACTCTCCAATGTCTCACGGATAGCTTTTATAAAGTCCTGACTGTTTAAAACTGTAGGATTCTTGATAGATGTGATAAGGGCAAGATCCTTTGTCATCTTTCCGTCTTCGATAGTCTTGATACAAGCCTTTTCAAGCTTTTCTGCAAAAGCTACAAGCTCATCATTCTTATCAAGCTCTCCACGTTTCTTTAACGCTCCTGTCCATGCAAATATTGTTGCCACAGAGTTAGTAGATGTCTCTTCACCCTTAAGATGTTTGTAATAATGACGCTGTACCGTTCCGTGAGCAGCTTCATACTCATAATATCCCTGTGGTGATACTAAAACAGATGTCATCATTGCAAGTGAACCAAATGCAGATGAAACCATATCACTCATTACATCACCATCATAATTCTTGCATGCCCATATGAATCCGCCTTCTGCCTTCATAACTCTTGCAACAGCATCATCAATCAGAGTATAGAAATAGGTAATTCCTGCCTTTTCGAATTTATCCTTGTAATCTTTTTCAAATATTTCTGCAAAAATATCTTTAAATGTATGATCATATTTCTTAGAGATAGTATCTTTAGTAGCAAACCATAAATCCTGCTTTGTCTCTAAAGCAAACTCAAAACAGCTTCTTGCAAAGCTTTCTATTGAATCATTTCTGTTATGCTGTCCCTGAATAATACCCGGTCCGTCAAAAGTAAATATTTCTTCCCTTGTCTCTGTTCCGTCTTCAGCAGTAAATACAAGCTCTGCCTTTCCTTTTCCCGGTATCTTCATCTCTGTTGCCTTGTACACATCTCCATAAGCATGTCTGGCAAGTGTAATAGGTTTTACCCAGTTTTTAACACAAGGCTCTATTCCCTTTACTATAATAGGAGCTCTGAACACTGTACCATCAAGCATTGCTCTGATAGTACCATTAGGACTCTTCCACATTTCCTTTAAGTTATACTCAGTCATTCTGGCTGCGTTTGGTGTGATTGTTGCACATTTAACTGCTACACCATACTTCTTTGTTGCCTCTGCTGATTCAACCGTGACCTTATCATTTGTCTCATTTCTGTGTTCAAGTCCAAGATCATAATACTCTGTATTTAAATCAATATATGGCAATAATAACTCATCCTTTATCATCTGCCATAATACTCTTGTCATCTCGTCTCCATCCATCTCAACCAATGGTGTTGACATTTTAATTTTACTCATACACTAGCCGCCTTTCTTTTTTTATCTGTCGCGTTTATTATACTTTATTAAATTTCGCTTGTAAAGTCGATTACAACTTTATTGCTCAATTCTTTTGATAAAATAAATCCTATCTGCTCCTGTTTTATAGGCTTAAATATAATAAGTTCTACCCCAAGTTTATTAAGACCTTCTTTAAATTTAGGAACTGTACTTGCCGTAATTCCTATAATTAACTGATCTTTTCCATTCTTCATTTCCCGCAGTCTTCCGGTAGTCTCTATTCCGTCCATGTCAGGCATTACATAGTCCATAAAAACAATATCATATTCATTATCCTCAAATAATTCTATTGCTTCCTTCCCACTAAGGGCTATGTCTGCCTTTACTCCATAACTGTCAAGAATATTAGTTACCACAAAATTGCTTATTTCGTTATCATCCACCACTAAAGCTCTGGTGTCCCTCATATGAAAACTATTCACATCTCGTGATGATATATTACTTACAGCACTGTGTTCTAGTTCTGATACCTGAACAACACACTGTTTGATTTTATCTAAAAGTGCTCTCTTCTCATCTTCATCTTCTGACATGCAAATCTTCTCGGCTATACCATATATATCCGTAAGTGCCGATCTCATCGCATATCCCCGTCTGTATACCTCGTCATTTTCGATGTGCATATTTCTCACCTCACTCCTTATTTATATAACTGCATTTAAAGCAAAAACTTACACTTCTATGATAATCGACATTTATCTCCGGTTCAACAAAAATCGTTCGACATTATCCGACTTTATAATTCAAAAATTCTCCAAAATCCGCTCCATCAATGTGACAAAAAATTTATGGAGCAGGAATGTAGCAGTTCCAACAGCCACTATAACAACGACTAACTCCCATTTTATTGTAGTCACACAAAATAGCGGTTTAAACAGTTTAAATGCAAATATCAGTATGACTGTAAGTATCGTAAACATCGTTCTTCTGAACCAGTTAAACGGAATGCACAAATCATACAGGACAACCATTGACGCTATGGCGGTAAGATAAGCTGCAAGCGTAGACCTTTCCACAGGAGAGGCATTAACACTTTTAGCTATAATAATCGCCATAATTACATTCGCAATGATTCCCATTGCCCCGGGAACCGCATCCTGCAAAACATTTCTCAAAAATCCACCATCCACTCTGTCATAATTCGGCTCCATGGCAAGAATAAATGACGGAATACCGATAGCCATGGCTCCTATCAGGGTAAGCTGTATAGGCGAAAACGGATACGGAATACTTATAATTGCAAACACCACTGCAAGCACAAACGAATAAATTGTCTTTACAAGATACAGTGTTGCTGATCTCTCGATATTATTTATCGTCTTTCTTCCCTCCGCAACTATCTGTGGCATAACTTCAAAATCAGATTCAAGCAATACCATCTGGGAAATATTTCTAACAGCATCACTTCCCGACTGCATTCCCACACTGCAATCTGCTTCCTTAAGTGCCATGACATCATTTACACCATCACCTATCATTCCGACCGTATGTCCGTTCTCCTTTAGTATCTCCACAATTTTAAGTTTCTGGTCAGGTGTCACTCTTCCAAATACTGTATATTTTTCAACAGCATCCCGCAACTCTTCATCTGTCATTCCTGCCGTGCTTATGGCAAGCTTATGATTTTTTACGCCCGCATCCCCGGCAACTTTCATAACCGTCTCCGGACTGTCACCGGAAATAATCTTTATATC
>CACWRR010000006.1 GCA_902763335.1 uncultured Lachnospiraceae bacterium
ACACCCGAAATCCTTTCCGTATATACTATATATATTATCCGGATGTCCTAAGAATAATTAATAATGTTATTTTTGTAAACCCATTTTGCCTAACTGGTTGTTTTTTTGCTCAAATGGTCATTTTATGCAGGCACAAGGCTGGCAATCACAAAATTTTGCCCTGTTTTTCTGCGTAAAAAAACGAGAAGCCTTTCAGCTTCCCGCACTTTCATATGCCGATATTCCCCGATTCCATATCCACACACTTATCACCATGAATATCATCGATATTGCCACAGTTCCGCCTATACAGTACAATGCATTTCCACCCCGCAGAAAATAACTTGCCGGATAGAATGAAGTAAATGCAAATGGTACGATATAAGATATTATATATCTTACTGCTTTGTTATATATTGTCACCGGATATCTTGCAAAATCACTGGACATATAGAAAACCTGCAATATACTTCCGCTTCTCTTCACCCAGAATGCTATTGCCGCACATGCAATCTTTATACTTGTAAATATAAATGTTCCAAATATTACCGCAATAATAAACAACAGCATATTTACAAATGTAAGCCGAAGACTCATTTTAACGGATGCATACACAACAAGCACAATTCCTGTTATAAATTCACCCAAAGCATCAAACTGAAAATTCTCTATAATAACATGCACCAGTGGATTTATCGGTCTTGTCAGATATTTGTCAAAGTCTCCCTTTCTTACTATGAAATATGCCACCTTCCACAGATTGTCAGTGGTAAAATGATCTATTCCCTTAGGAAGAAGTGAAAAACCATATATGAAGATGATTTCATTATAACTCCATCCGGCGAGATTCGGTATATTACTGAATATAATGCTGATGAACAAAATATTTGTTATCTGATTTACCAGAAAGCTCATTGCTCCCGTAAGAAAATCCACTCTGTATTCCATCAACTGCTTAAAATATTGCTTGACAAATGTCTTATACAATCTCAAAAATCTCATCTTTTTCACCTCCTGTCAGCCGCCTTGAACTGCAAGTCTTTTCTCAGCCCATATCCATATAAGTTTACTTATAAGAATAAATATTGCGAGCCACATTACCTGCATAAGCATATTTATCACCAGCTCGCTGCCTGTATACTTTTCCATGTAAATCATCACCGGAGTATATGTAAGGGATGCAAATGGCAGTCTGCTAAATACAGCTCTTACCGGACCCGGAAAAAATGCCAGCGGTATAATTGCTCCTGAGAAAAATTTTATAATGGATTCTTTCAATATATTAAATCCCCAAAGATTCAGAAGAAAAAATGCCAGATATCCGAATATCAGATTCAGATAAAATGCCAGCAGATAACTTATGGAAATGCTTATAACAAATAATATCAGTCTTGATATTTTAAACGCCACATAGCCAAGTGCAAAATATCTGTACAGCTCCAGTCCTAACATAACCGGTATAAACACACATGTCATAAGCATTACTTTATTTCCAAGCTCAAAAAACAGAAAAGATAAATCGACTTTTACAGGTTTTATAAGCCTCATTATGATACTTCCGTCTTTTATTTCCTCTGCTATGGAATATGTTGAATCTGTTCCGGTTATAAATCCGGCAATGTTTGTCAAAAATACATACACCATCATATCAACCATTGAAAATCCCATGAAATCCGTTTTGCCTGACGATGCATACACTGCCTTCCATATGAAATACATTACAAAACACATAAGTATTTCCCCAAGAAAGAATCCGAGAAAATTTGCCCTATACGCTATAAAATCCTGTATTCCCGCATTTGTAAATGCTCCATATGTCCTCCTTATTTTCCTAAGCCTATTCACTAAGCTTCACCTCACTCCTGTATATCATTCTGATAATCTCCTCTATGTCCGCTTCCTTTACGGCAATATCCCTGACACCAACAGTTTTTAAGATATAATTTAGCATATCTGTCATATTTACCTTTGAAGAATCAAACTTAAGCACCAGTCCCGTTCCTTTTTTCTCTATATCATAGTCCTCACAGGTAAGTCCGAAAGCTTCCGAAAGCTTTATCTTATCAGCAGAATTTCCATCAAACAGTGAAACATCCACTTCCCTTATCTTTCCATATGTATTCTTCATCTTCATAAGACTTCCGTCATATACCATCTTTCCCTTATCTATCATGACAATTCTCTCGCACAGCGTTTCGATGTCATTCAAATCATGGGTGGTAAGTATAATTGTAGTCTTATCCTGCTTATTTATCTTAGCTATTGCCTTTCTGATATTATCCTTAACTACCACATCAAGTCCTATAGTCGGCTCATCAAGAAACAATACCTTTGGACTGTGAAGCATTGATGCAGCTATATCAGCTCTCATTCTCTGTCCGAGAGACAGGGTTCTTACCGGACTTTTTATAAATTCCTGCAAATCAAGAACCTCATTCAAAAATTCCATCCTGTCTTTAAACTTTGATTCATCTATCATGTATATTTCTTTTAAAACACTATACGTTTCTGTCAGTGGCAAATCCCACCAAAGCTGTGTTCTCTGGCCAAAAACTACCCCTATTTCCTTAACATACTGCTTTCTGTTCTTATACGGTATCTGTCCATTTATCTTCAATGTACCTGATGTAGGTGTCAGTATGCCTGTAAGCATCTTTATTGCTGTGGATTTTCCTGCCCCATTCGGACCAATAAACCCCAGAATCTCACCTTCTGCAACGTCAAAAGTAAGTCCGTCCACAGCCTTTACTGTTTCTGTTTTTTTGTGAAACAGTGACTTTACGCTGCCGGATAACCCCGGGTCTTTTATTGTCTTTTTAAATTCCTTTTTTAGATCCTTTACCTCAATCACTTTTTTTCTCCTTTCCATACCTTTTTTGCAAAAAAATTGTAAAAAAAAGTACGACCACAAGGATCGTACCATTCCATATAAAAATATATATTATATTCCCAAGAACAAAACAACCATGTAATTATCTTTCATAACCTATGCCGGCAATGTCTCTGTATTCAATTGTGCCTTTATAAGTATTCTGATAATATCTCATGTTTGTTTTCTCCTTTCTTATTTTACACTTTCGTGAATTATACTCTATATATTTTGTAATGTCAATACTCAATTCCTTTTCTTGCCTTAATATTTTTTTCAAACGGATGTCTTACCTGTTTCATTTCCGTAATATAATCGGCACTGTCCATGAATATTTTATCAGGTGCCCTGCCTGTAAATACAAGCTCCATATTGTCAGGTCTGCCCTCTATCAGTTTCTTTATCTTTTCCTTATCAAGTACATCAAGATTATATGCGGCACACACTTCATCCAGAACAAGCATATCGCACTTTCCTGCACTTACAATCTCTGTCGCCTCATCTATACTTTTATTGTGCATCTTCCTCACTTCTTCTACTTCTTCCGGTGTCATATTGCTTACAAATCCCAAATCTTTATAATTTCTTATCACCGTAACATTATCGAGTTTCTTTAAGACCTCTATCTCACCTGTCTCACTTCCTTTTAAAAACTGTACAAACACTACCCGCATGCCTGCCCCCACAGCTCTCAGTGCCAGACCTGCCGCTGCCGTAGTCTTTCCCTTTCCATTGCCACAATACAAATGAACCAATCCCTGCATCCTGCATCCATCCTTTCTGATACCATAAAACTAAATATATAACTGCGAAACATACAACATCTTCTTTGTACATAATTAATAAATGCACCAGCCGCTGGCAGCGGTAGCGAGCCTCCGCTGCATTTATTAATTATGTATAATCGAACGTCGTCACTCATTTCGCTCTATAAATTTAATTTTAGAAATTTTTATGCAACTAGTCAAGCCATACTACATATTATTAACTGTAATCATAATTTATGGAGGAACAAATATGAGTGATTTAGCTGCAACAAACTGCGGTGGATGCAATTGCGGATGCGGAGGTAACGATAACGGAGGTTGCAATATTATCTTCATTATACTTATTCTTCTGTGCTGCTGCGGCGGTGACAACGGCTGGGGCAATGGCAACAACGGCTGCGGATGTGACTGCACAATCCTTATCATTTTACTTCTTCTTTGCGGATGCGGTTCAGGAAATGGCGGATGCCTCGGCTGCGGATGCTAATATAACCATCAGGGAAATGCTCTCGCATTTCCCTGCATTATTATATAATAAAGGCGTGTGATATATGTGAACAATCCTGACAGACATTACACTCTCATTGAAACAGAAGACACAATATACGAGTGTGACCTCGACTGCATTTCTCTTTTGGAGGCCCGCAATGTATTCATACTTCTTATGTGCATAAAATTTTATCTTTCATAGTAATGACATGTACTGAATATAATCTATTGTTCAGATAATTATATCAGGAGGTCTTATTATGGATTCAAATATTGAACAACTTACACAGTTTGACAGTCTTATCTCACCAAAACAGCTTCAGATAATAAAATCGGCGCTGCCGTATATACCACTTAATGACCGCAAAGTAATATCCCTGATTGTAAAATTTCAGGAACTCAAAAATACCCTTCATCTGTATGACAACACATCAGATGAAACCCTCGGAATATGTTCGTCAAATGAAAATGTAAACGAAAATCTTGCCGAGATGGTTGACAGTATAAAACATTATTGTACTGATGCTGAAAAGGAAAATCTTGATTTTTATTACAATATTGCATGTGCATTTAATCTGTCAAGGGCATGTGCTGAAGATTGCAAAGATTCTTCAGAAAACCACGGTTTTGATGCCGGAAATATATTAAAATCCATGCTGTCACCTGAACAACAGACATTACTTGAAAGCTGTTCTCTTATGTTTGGATTGAATAAATAATTAATTTGGAGGTTCTATGAGTAATATAGATTGGAAAAGTTATCCGGGATTAAACGGCATATCTCCCGAAAAATTAAATATGCTGACTTCGATATTATCTCAGGCTGAATCGGTTAAAAGTGATTCCCTGATTCCTTTTTTTCTAAAATCAGCATCAGAAGCAAACAAAAAAGGAATATCCTTTTCCGATAGCGAGACTGACCTTATATTAAATGTTCTCAAAACCAGAATGTCAAAACAGGATATTCAAAAAATTGACACCATAAGAAAATTATCCCAGATGATAGCAAAAAAACAGGCGAACAGTTAAAACTGTACGCCCTGTTTTTTTCATAGTTTTTATTCCGTTTTAGTTAAAGTATCCTTTTGTTCTACCGTTTCTTCCGGTTCAACATCTTCTTCTGATTCTTCCTCTTTACGAAAATGTTCTGTAATTATAATCTTCTCTTCTCCATCCTCGGCTGTCGCAGCAGATTCATCATCATGAACCTCATCAAGAGCTCCCACTTCCATTGGGTCTGTGTATTCCCCATCATACTCACCTGCCACAGTTCCTCTCTTTGGAATATATACAGATACACTTCCGTCATTCACGGTAAACCAGCCAAAACCCTCATCGTCTATAATCACATCTTCACTGACATTTTTTAATGCATCATAAAAATGGCATCCTGCATAATGTTTTCCAACATACATTCTCTTTCTGCCACCTGTACTGACGGTCATAACAACTGCCAGACCTGATTCCGTAATATCTTTTACGCCTTCTCTTGTCCAGCCCACTATACTTCTGTCATCAAAATAATCATGCTGTCTTCCGTATGCATAATCACGTCTTAGCTCTATTATTCTCTTTAGAGATTTTACCGCTTTTATCTTATTATGTGGTATTCCATAATAATCACCATAGAACACACACGGATATCCGGTATCCCTCAACATTATGATTGAATACGCATGCGGCTTAAACCACTCAAGAACCCATGATTCAAGTGCCTGTTCCGGCTGTGTATCATGATTGTCCACAAATGTAACCGCCAGTTCCGGATATTTGCCAACTAGTGTATTCTTCAATATGTATCTCATATCATAATACCCATTACTGTTAGATGCATGATGCATATTAAAATGAAGTGGCACATCAAACAATGATAAAGAATGTTCTGATTTCTCTATATAATTTTCAAGTATGGGAAGTTCTGCATTCCAGTATTCTCCAACAGCAAATATATCCTTGCCCGAATATTCCCTAAGTTTTCTTAACCATACCTTAAAAAAGCTAAAGTCAATATGTTTGACCGCATCCAGTCTGAACCCGTCAACTCCGGTAAAATCATAATACCATTTTCCCCAGTTTTCAAGTTCCTCAACCACCTCCGGATCACTCATATCAAGGTCAACTCCCATAAGATAGTCATAGTTTCCAAACTCGCCGTCTACATCGCTGTCCCATTCTTTTCCGATAAATCTGTAGATACCACTCTCTTTACTTTTTGCATCATAATCCGTGGCATGAAAGTTTGTCCAGTCCCATTTAAAATCAGAATATTTTCCGTTTCTTCCCGGAAATGTAAATTTAGTCCAGACAGTTATCTTTCTCTTGCCCTCTATCTCGCGGTTTCTGTCCATCGCATCCTGACCGTACGCAAAGATTCTCTCCTTTTCGTCGGCCCCCATGCGATGTCCGAGAACTATGTCTGCAAGCACTTCTATATTATTATTCTGCAATGTTTTAACAGCATTCAGATATTCATCTTTAGTTCCGTATTTGGTTGCAACCGTACCCTTCTGATCAAATTCGCCAAGATCATACAGATCATATACTGCATATCCGACATCTTTCTTACCGCCTGCACCTTTATAGGCAGGCGGCAGCCATACACTTGTAATTCCATTGTCAGATATATTCCCGGCTTCTTTTGAAACCTTATTCCAAAATGTCTGATTAGCAGGTACATACCACTCAAAATACTGCATCATGGTTTTATTTCTGTTCATAACTTGCCTCACTTCCATACGGAACTTTTAATATGTTATTCTGTTGCCTGAAGTTTGGTTATTATATCATCGATAACCGATTTGACTACCAGCAGCTCCGTATTACCATTTATTGTTGCCTGATAATAGCTTCCGTTATATTTTGTAAATTCCATCTTTACATTCGGAAAACTCTCAGAATTCAGAGTATATGAAAGTGTCATTTCCGGTGATACCTCTTTTATCTCTCCCGCATCAGTTATAACACTGTCAGCAGATATCTCACCTATTTTACTGTATATATCTTCATATTTATCTGAATCAGTTACATTTCCGTTCTGAACTATATCATAGGTCTTTCCACCAATTGTAACACTAAGTGCGGTTACATTTCCACTATTAATTGCAAAAACATTTTTACTTATTAATGTCTTTTCATCTACAGCAATGATTTTTTCTGCTGTTTCTGATGATACGGTGTTTACCGCACTGCTTTCTGATGATCTTATATAATAGTTTCCGTCATCCGTCTTTGCTCCAAACCAGTATGTTACCTCATGTGGCTCTTTAATTTCTTCAGTTTCGGTTTCTGATTCAGATTCCGTCTCTGTCTCAGACTCTGTCTCCGATTCTGTTTCATCTGCCACCGTAACATAATATCTTACAACGACTTTTTTAGCATGTTCATCATCAAGTCCATACTGAATCAGCTCTTCATCAGATGGTTTATAATTTACACATGAAGCATATGACATTCCTGTTATGCCGCTTATTATACTGCTCATCTGAGTTGTATCAAGTGCCTTATACGAACCGTCATCCAGCTTTTCAAACCAGTTATTTGATACAGTATAATCATACTGTGCATTTCCGCCTTCAAAATATGAATAGGTCTTACCGTCTATCTCAAGTTCATACACATCACTGTCTGTTATGGCAGTAACAGTATCAACTTTAGCCATGTCATACAATGACTTACCTGCATATGATACGGTTGTATCATCAATCATGTATACTATATTTGTTCCATCAAGATATGCATAATAATTGCCTGACGAACTTTTATCTCCTATATTGAGTGTATAGTCTATGCCTTCATCTCCTGTGACTTTTATAGTATAAGCCGGATTTTCAAGACCATACTCAGATATATTATCAAGGCTGTCTTCAAGCCGTCTCTGTGCATTCAGCGAACATATCGCACCAAGCAGACTTTTTATCTGACTGTCATCAAGAGGAAAATCTTTATCATCTGCATACTTCCATGTAGAATCAGTTAAATCATACTCAAACTTATAAGTACCTGTCGGATTTTTAAGCTCTATCTCCGTCACATTTTCATAGTCAAAGCTCAATATACTTTCCGAATCAGTTTCAGTGGTATCTTCCTTACTGCTGTTATAGTTTTTTAAAGCAAAATATGAAACTATCAGTACTACCAGCAGAATCACCATCAAAACCAACGGCAATACTTTCTTTTTTTTCATTATGCCTTTCTCCTTCTATACCATACTACAAATCCTGCTATTACCACTACAAGCGGTATTAACACTACATATACCATAGTCCATATGTTAGATTTGCTCTCCTGAATGGTGTTCTGCGGAACATCCATTGACTTTGCTGCAATACTTACTGTATTTGTCGCACCGTCACACATCCACGTAAGAGAATCCGTGAGCATATCCACATTTCCAAGTGAAAATGTATTTGTTATATCTTCCGTAAACATTATATATGAGCCATATACTGTAAGCTGTGTCTTTGTACCGTCATCATGGTCTTCACTAACGGCTACTGCCACTGCAAACGGTCCGTCCACATCATCAGATGCCTTTGCGTAACTTCCGTCCTGTGCTGCTCCTTCTCCATAATCAACGTCAGCATATGAATCCTCGGTAGTTGTAAGAAGATTTTCTATAGTAAGAGTACTTCTCGCCTCATCTGTCTTTACTATACCCTGTGCCATAGGAGCCATTATATACTTATCTCCCTTAAATGAAGATGTTATATCATGACTCTCAACTTCCGGAAGAAGATAATAACCGTATCTGTAATAATAGTTCTGGTCATTTTCTATTACATAACCTTCCTGCATTTTAAGTCCATATGCATCAAGCACTGAATTAAAGTTTGGCAGGTCTGTTCCTGAATAATATCTGTTCATTACTATAAATGCTTTTCCGCCTGCATCAAGATATGAAATGATTGCTTTTGCTTCCTCTTCACTGCAGTCTGTTGACGGGCATACTATGGCAAGTATGTTGCAGTCTTCCGGAACACCGGACTCTGATGCTAAAAGATTCAGGTCAGCAGTCTCTATGTTCTGCTTTGTTATGGCATCTGATACTGTAGTACTGAAAGTCTGCTCACCATGTCCAGAAAGTGTATACATTTTTGGCAGATTGTCAGTAGTAACATAATTGATGGCTGATGTAATCTCTCCTTCACCGTCAAATGATGTAGATGTACTTCCTGTTGTATAGTACTGTGAATAATCCTGTTCGTATATATCGTTATAATCCACAATCTTTGTTCTGTCACCTGATACTACAATCAGACTGTTTGTTGATGCATCAGATGCATTGTATTTGGTTACCACTCCGGGCTGAAGATCAGGGTCTAATGTTTCCACCTTTATCTTATCTGACAATGATTTGTAAGTATCAAGAAGTTTAGATATGGTGCTGTCCTCTTTACCTGTTGTACACATCTGATATATCGTTATATCATCTTTTAAGTTTTTAACTATTTCTTTTGTCGAACTGCCCACAGTATAATATTTTTCACTGCTCATATCGATTGATTTTATGGATTCAGGCAACTGCCCTGCCACAAGATTTATCACTATAACCACAGCTATAACTATGGCAGATATGCCGGCACTGTAAGTTCCTTTCTTGAAACTGCCGGACTTAAATGATTTCTTTATATTTATTCCTTTCATTTCGCACTCTCCTAACTATATCTCTTTTTCTGGATTGACTGCACTGTAAGAAATATAAACATGCATCCAACCGAAACATAATATATAATCGCTGTCACATCAAATGTCTTTAACGAAAAATTGTTAAGAGACTGTGTTAATGGTATTTTATTTAAAAATGTAGGAAGAAGATTTGCAAAAAGTGAACTCTTCACTATATAAACAACCGTAAGTGCAATCCCTGCTATCACTACGAGCACTGCTGCCATAAAACCATTTTTCGCCAATGAATAATATATAAGTCCTGCCACGATTACAGCTATAAGGCATCCTATAAATGAACCTATCTCAGATGATGGAATAAAACTTGTAAGTCCCGTCATGAGCTGCAATACCAAAAGTACGGCAAATGTTATAACCGCTGCTATTATAGGACTCTCCGTCAATGATGAAATGAACATTCCCATTGCTATATATGCACATCCTATAAGAAATACTGCAAGTATACATGAATAATCAGTTCTAAAATCATGTGAACCGAATGCAGAAATAATTAACGGGCAAAAACATAAAATCAGTATAGGAATTGTAAAAACAGTAACCATGGATAAATATTTACCAATGACTATCTTTCCAACCGGTACCTTTGACGTATATAATATCTGATCTGTTTTAGATTTTATTTCTTCTGAAAAGCTTCTCATTGTAAGCATCGGAAGTGCCAGAAATACTATATATGCCACACTGTTTAATACATCTCCGAAATATGGATAACCACTCTTCATATTATAAAATGAAAAATAGATTCCAACTAACGCAACGATGAATGCAATGTACAGGCATCCTATCATTGAATTAAAATAAGACTTTAAATCTCTCTTATACACAGCATTCATTATTGTTCATCCTCCGTTTCCACTTCTTCGTCATTTTTACTATCGTCATCGGAAGTTTCTTCTATATTTTTCTGTCTGTTTGCCTTCATGACTTTACCCACTTCTTTTTTGCTGCCTGATGTAAGTTTAAGGAATACATCCTCGAGTGACATCTTAAATGAATACATCTCAATAAGTGCAACATCATTATCTGCAAACAGATGAAAGAGTTTCTCTCTTACATCGACATTGACTTTTGTGGTTATAGTTACCTCTGTAAGTCCGCCTTCTGCATTTTCCCTGTATTCTGTGTTTCCTATATCAGGAATCTGATTAAGCAGACGCTCAATTGTATTTTTGTCTGCCTTTACTTTTATGGTTATCTTTGAAGTATCTTCCATAATCTTTTCAAGATTATCCGGAGTATCACACGCTACCATCTGACCGTGGGATATTATCATTACTTCATCGCATACGGCACTTACTTCCTGTAAAATGTGAGAACTTAAAATGACTGTATGTTTTTTTCCAAGTTTCTTTATAACATCTCTTATCTCTATAATCTGTTTTGGATCAAGACCTACTGTAGGCTCATCAAGTATGATTATATCAGGAAGTCCGAGAACTGCCTGTGCAAGACCTACTCTCTGTTTATAACCTTTAGACAGATTTTTTATAAGCCTTCCTGATACATCATTAAGCTTTGTAAGGTTCATTGCCTCTTCTATGGCCTTTGCCCTTTTCCCTTTCTTTATGCCCTTTAACTCAGCGGCAAATTTAAGGTACTCCAAGACCTTCATATCCATATACAAAGGCGGTATCTCCGGCAGATAGCCTATATGTTTCTTCGCCTCTTCCGGTTCATTTGATATACTGTGTCCGTCTATCAGAACATCTCCTTCTGTAGCACCAATGTAGCCGGTCATGATATTCATTGTGGTTGATTTACCTGCTCCGTTCGGTCCGAGAAATCCGTATATTTTTCCCGATTCAACAGTAAAACTCAGATTGTCAACCGCAGTATGGTTACCATACTTCTTGACCAGATTTTTTACTTCTATCACTTCTGTTCCTCCTCTTTCCCAAGGCTCTATATGTATTTGCATTGCCTTTTTCAGATTATTATAGTTTATGTATATGACCAGTTTTTGATAAAAGTATGTACTTTTTGTGTTCAGAATCCTAATGCTTCTTCAATAGACTTAAATAAACGTTCTCTGTCAGGCGGTTTCAATATATACCCTGCCGGTCTTGTCTGTAATATTGAATAAATATGTTCTTTGTCCGCCACACTTGTCAGAAATATGACCGGAATATCCTTTATATCCTCCTGAGCTTTAAGTCTCTCGTATGTCTCCTTACCGTCCATCCCCGGCATTTCATAATCAAGCAGAATCAGGTCCGGCTGCTTATTGGGAACAGATTTTAATGCCTGCTCACCGGAGGTGGCAATATAGACAGTATATTTTTCATCCAATATTGATTTTACATTTCTGAGCAGAATGGCACTGTCATCCACAATCATTATTTTTTTGCGTCCTTCCGCCTTTCTTTTTAAGGTAGATAAATTATTTGAATCCGTCATTTTATAACATTTTTCCAGTAATTCTTCCTTGCTTACCGGTCTGAACAGCTTATCAAATTTCTCACCTTCACAATACACCTTATATTTGTTCCACTTCTCCCAGATGGCAATAAACAGCACCGGTGTATCCTCTGTTTTATTTTGCAGCCATTCAAGTATGGCTTCATCTGCCTCTTCAACTCCTATCTGGCTCACCACCACCATGTCAGGTTTGACGATTTTATACATTCCCTTTATATTTTCCAGTTCTTCTGAACACAGTTGTACCTGAAAGTCATTCATAAGACATTCATTTAAACTTCGTACAATTTCATTAAGTTTTCCTATTAAAAGTATCTTTTTCATGCCATTTTCTCCATATATTTTCTAAATTTGCAAACGTACTCTGTCACCTGTTCACTGTCTATATTGGTGACTGCCACGCCAAGCATATCAATTATTTTACCTTCATCTTCAGTATACCTGAACTTTCTTATCTGTTCCATAATCTCATCCGCTGTATCAATATCCATATCTTCCATGGCACTTTCTAGCAGTTTAAAATATTCATTTAACATCTGATAATCAAGTGTCATTTTGTCGGTATCATCCGGATTTTCATCTTCAATGCATGGTTTTAACAGTTCTTTATAAGCTCTCCACTGTTTTAAAAATACAGGTGTCACGCTGATTATAACATTTATGTCCTCATCCCGTGCTGCATACTCAAGCATTTTTGCCACACCACTCACACCGGTTGCACCAATCATTGCAACACTGTTCTTCATGGCATGTACCTTTATTCTGTACTCTCCCGTTATCTCCCTGCACTCTTCTGTATCCTGATTTTCAACAATCTGCTTATACAGATTTTCAAGATTATCTGCTTCCGCATCTATAAGATGATAATAATCATTTATGGTAGCCTGTAACACCGCCCTGTCTCTTGTGTGCAATAATGCATACTCCCAGTCAATTCCATCAATTTGCGGAAATTCTTCATCCTCATTTTGTGTATCTTCCGACACTTTCTTTTTATGATATGTAACAATATCCTCCGGCAGCATTTCCACCAGAAGTTTCTCCAGTTTTTCAGGATTTATCGGTTTTGAAACAAATGTATCAAATCCTTCCGATAAATACATTTCCCTTGCTCCAGCCACGGCATTTGCGGTTAATGCTATTACCGGCGTTTTTACGCAGAAGTGGTCATCCTCTTCCTTTATATGATGCAGTGTCTCTATTCCGTCCATTTCAGGCATCATATGGTCAAGAAATATTAAATCGTATCTTTTTTCCCTGATTTTTTCAAGACATTCCATACCGCCTGATGCCTCATCAATATTAACCATCGTCTCCTTAAGAAGATTAACAAATACTTTTCTGTTGACAGCATTGTCATCAACTACCAGAATATTAGCTTTAGGTGCAGTAAATGTTACATTGTATGCATATCCTTCAGCCTGCTCATGAATCCTCTGTTCCAGATTTCCTATCGGCTCTGCATCAATGATTTCCTGCCCTATCTCAAAGAAAAATCTGCTGCCTTCTCCATACACACTCGCCACATGAAGTTTGCTGTCCATAAGTTCAAGAAGCTGAACTACTATGCTCATTCCGAGTCCTGTTCCTTCTACATGGCGGTTTTTCTCCTCGTCTACCCTCTCAAACTCTTTAAACAGCTTTTCGATGTCCTCTTCCTTTATACCTATTCCCGTATCTTCTATCTCAAATTTAAGAATAACACTCTTTTCTGACACTTTGCCGCTGACACGCAGTGTAACACTGCCTTTTTCCGTATATTTCACAGCATTATTTAACAGATTTACGAGTATCTGGCGGATGCGCACGTCATCTCCCCTTAAACGGGACGGCAGTTTTTCATCCACATACAGATTAAGTGACAGTTCTTTTGCCTCCGCTTTCATGGAAATCATATTAACAATATCATGTATCATACTGCTAAAATCATATTCCGCAGGAATTAATTCCATCTTTCCCGATTCAATCTTTGAAAAGTCCAGAATATCATTTATGATGGATAAAAGGCTCTGTCCTGCATTCTGAATATCCATCGAATACTCTCTTATCTTTCTGTCCTTACTCTCCCTTAATATCATTGCATTCATTCCCAGTACAGCATTTATCGGAGTACGAATCTCATGGGACATGTTTGCAAGAAATTTTCCCTTTGACTCGCTGGATAAAAGCGCCCTCTGTCTTTCTCCCTCCATCTGCAATATCTCATAAATAGTATTTACCATTGCAAACAGCAAAAGAAGAATCAATCCCACTGCAAGTATAGTTCCGCTAAATGTCGTATCTCTCTTAAAATACATAACCATCTGAATAACTGCTGCAATAACAGATGCCAGAATACCTATGGAAACCCATAAATATTCTTTAACATATTTCTTTTTTATATCTATTGCAATAGTTACACCCATGCTGATAATTGTAAGCGAATCTGCAATTGCCATATATATTATAGTATCTGTATAATCTACAAGATGCATAACATGCAGTACTGTACATATGACAAAATCAACTATAACTATACTGCAGGTTATTCTGTATATCTTTTCATATCTCTGTTTCTGTATACCGTTCATATAGATTGTAAGCGGCAGCGGCATAACCATAAGTGCCATAAATGCCATGTCATTTATAACGGAAAGATTTGGTGAAATAAGCTGTCTGAATATTGAATTGGAAATCAGCCATATAGCCGCAATAAATACGCCCCAGCCCAGATATTCCAAAACTATTTCCTTATGATAATATACGCGAAGTATAAAACCTGCCGCAATACTCACAAGTCCCAATATAAGTGCAAAAAATGCCACAATTATCTCGACTCCGTACCTATGGAAAAAATAATTCCACACGCCAATCCTGTTTCCATAATATACCGTATAAAACATGCCGGAGTATGAGGAATCTGTCTGCACCTTTAATGTAAGTGTTTTCCCTGCATCTTCCGGTGTAAGTTCCAGAAAAACATAAGATACTGCACTTACCTTTCCAAACAGTCTGGTATCTTTAGTTGAATATTCTCTCCTTAACACACCGTCCACATATATATTCATCTCCTGTTTTGCACTTCGGAAACTTATATATGTATTATGTGGTATATTATCCGGAAGTACCGTTTCCACTGTCATTAATTCATTTCTTTCTGCTTTATATTTCCCCGGAATCTGAATCTCCTCTTTTTTACCGTCCGCCTTTATCTGATACCACTTACCTGTATATTCCTCACACCTGTACTCTCCCGGTACTACATCAGATTTCAAAAACACCTCACCGAGCACCAAATATCCCAGAATAAAAATTATAAAAACAGCGAATATACGTTTTATATACTTCATCCCATCCACATCACACCCCATCTCTTCTCCATATCATACATTCCTCCTATTACTTTGTGATTTTATAAATTTTTTATAAAATAATTTTATCATGTGACTATTTAGCTGTCAATTTTTCCTTATTGCCTAATACAAAAACGGTGATTGTAAAACGAACAGAGCATATCTCTGCCGTTTTACAATCACCGTTTCTCTATATCTGCTTATTCAATTCTCTCTTTTCCACCCATGTATGGTCTTAATGCTTCCGGAATATTTACTGTTCCGTCTGCATTTAAGTTGTTTTCAAGAAATGCGATGAGCATTCTAGGTGGTGCAACCACTGTATTGTTAAGAGTATGGGCAAAATACTTCTCTCCATTTTCACCCTTAACTCTTATTTTAAGTCTTCTTGCCTGTGCATCTCCCAGATTTGAACAGCTTCCAACCTCGAAGTACTTCTTCTGTCTAGGTGACCATGCCTCAACATCTATAGACTTAACCTTAAGATCAGCTAAATCTCCTGAACAACACTCTATAGTTCTTACAGGAATATCAAGTGAGCGGAACAAATCAACTGTGTTCTTCCATAATTTATCAAACCACTCTTTGCTCTCCTCCGGCTTACAAACTACTATCATTTCCTGCTTTTCAAACTGATGTATACGGTAAACACCTCTCTCTTCAAGTCCGTGTGCACCCTTTTCCTTACGGAAACATGGTGAGTAACTTGTAAGAGTCTTAGGAAGTGTCTCCTCCGGAATAATTGTATCTATAAATTTACCTATCATTGAATGTTCACTTGTACCGATAAGGTATAAATCTTCTCCTTCAATCTTATACATCATGGCATCCATCTCGGCAAAACTCATAACACCGGTAACAACGTTACTTCTAATCATAAACGGCGGTATGCAGTAAGTAAATCCTCTGTCAATCATAAAGTCTCTTGCATATGAAATAACTGCTGAATGAAGTCTTGCTATGTCACCCATAAGATAATAGAAGCCGTTTCCAGCAACTTTATGTGCAGCATCAAGGTCTATTCCGTTAAACTTCTCCATGATCTCTGTATGATATGGAACTTCAAAGTCAGGTACAACAGGCTCGCCGAATTTTTCAATCTCTACATTCTCGCTGTCATCCTTACCTATAGGTACACTCGGATCGATAATATTAGGGATAACCATCATTATCTTTGTAACCTTTTCCTGAAGTTCTCTTTCCTTCTCCTCAAGCTGTGCAAGATGTGCTGAAGCATCAGTTACTTTCTTCTTTGCCTCCTCTGCTTCCTCTTTCTTGCCCTGTGCCATAAATGCACCTATCTGCTTAGACACTTTATTCTTCTCAGCTCTTAAGCTGTCTGCTTCCTGCTTAACCTTTCTGCCCTCTGCATCAAGTTCAATAACCTCGTCTACGAGTTCAATCTTGCTGTCCTGAAACTTATTTTTAATATTCTGTTTTACAATATCAGGATTCTCTCTCAAAAATTTTAAATCTAACATAAAATAACCCTGTCCTTTCTCTAATCATTAAGTTTAATTTTATTACATAATCAGGAATTTTACAATACTTTTTATTGGTAATTTAGCACTGTAAAGCGATACATTGACATTGTAATACTTCTGAATTATAATTAATGGGATATTTAGAAATACACAGAAAGTCTGGTAAAATCAATGAAAAATTTAACTATAGGATTTGTTGGTCTTGGTCTTATAGGCGGCTCCATTGCCAAAGGCATAAGATACAACTTTCCGGAATTTAAAATAGTAGCTTACAACAGAAGTGAAGCTGCAAGAAATGCAGCAAAGCTTGACGGAACGGCAGATATCATCTGCGCAGATATAGACAACTCATTTTCAGAATGTGATTACATATTCTTATGCACCCCCGTTGAATACAATGTGGAATATTTAAGAATGCTTAAACCGATTATCAAGAGTTCATGTATCATATCTGATGTGGGCAGTACAAAGACAAACATTCACGAAGCTGTTACATCTGAGCATATGGAAGCAAATTTCATAGGCGGGCATCCGATGGCAGGCTCTGAGAAAACAGGATATGAAAATGCATCTGAACATCTGATTGAGAATGCATTTTTTGCAATAACACCGACTTCACTTACAACTCCGGAATCCCTTGCGGAATTTAAGGAAATAGTAAGCGGTATAGGAGGAATACCGGTGGTTCTTGATTATGCTGAACATGATTATTGTGTTGCAGCCATCAGCCATTTGCCCCACCTTGTCGCAGCAAGTCTCGTAAATCTTGTAAAAGACAGCGACTCCCCTTCTGAGACAATGAAACTTCTGGCAGCAGGCGGATTTAAGGATATAACAAGAATTGCATCATCTTCTCCTGAAATGTGGCAGCAGATATGTACGACAAACGGTAAAAACATATCGGATTTACTCGGTGACTATATAACCTCACTTACAGATATAAAAAATGCCATAGATAATAATGAAAGCTCATATATATTTGATCTGTTTACTTCAAGCAGGGCTTACCGCAATTCCTTCTCCGATATACACACGGGACCTATTCCGCCTGTATACAAACTCTACTGCGATATTATCGATAAATCTGGTGCAATCCTTGCCGTGGCAACCATACTGTCAACCAAAGATATCAGCATTAAAAATATCGGAATTATCAATAACAGGGAACGTGAAGCCGGAGTATTAGAAATCGTATTTTATAATAAAACTGATTTAGAAAATGCTTCCCTGCTTCTCAAAGAACACAATTACAAAATCTACTAGGAGGATTACAATGAATTTTACAAATACATCTTCACTTAAGGGTGAAATTACCATTCCGGGTGATAAATCCATTTCACACCGTGCCATAATGCTCGGAGCAATTTCCGACGGAACCACCGAGGTAAAAAACTTCCTTCAGGGTGCCGACTGTCTGTCTACCATAGACTGTTTCCGTAAAATGGGTGTATCCATTGAAAATTTATCTGATACTGTTATCATCCACGGAAACGGTCTGCACGGTCTTAAAGCTCCGGACAGTATACTTGACGCAGGTAACAGCGGTACAACCACAAGACTCATATCAGGTATACTTTCAGCCCAGAACTTTTCATGCCGGTTAGACGGTGATGACTCATTAAGAACCCGTCCGATGAAAAGGATTATAACCCCTCTGACACAGATGGGAGCAGATATCGACAGCATTAACGGTAACGGCTGTGTTCCCCTTAAGATAAACGGTTCAAAACTTCATGGTATACATTACGATTCTCCTGTAGCATCCGCACAGGTAAAATCGGCCATCCTTCTTGCCGGTCTGTATGCCGAAGGCGAAACATCAGTGACAGAGCCATACCTCAGTCGTAACCACTCAGAGCTTATGCTCAAATATTTTGGTGCCGACGTAACATCTGTCGGAACAACAGCGACTGTCTCTCCTGCCACTAAACTTACCGGCGGAAGCATCGATGTTCCGGGAGATATTTCTTCCGCTGCATACTTTATAGCAGCAGGACTTATCGTTCCTGATTCTGAAATACTTATTAAAAATGTCGGAATAAATCCTACAAGAGACGGTATCATAAAAGCTGTACAGGCAATGGGCGGAAATATCACCATTATGAACCGTAGAAATTCCGGCGGTGAAGATACAGCAGACATTCTTGTAAAATCAAGTGAACTTAACGGCACAGAAATCGGCGGCAGCCTCATTCCTACCCTTATTGATGAAATTCCTGTAATAGCAGTTCTTGCCTGCTTTGCATCAGGAACAACCGTCATAAAAAATGCAGAAGAACTAAAGGTTAAGGAATCCAACCGTATAGATGTCATGGTAAACAATCTGTCTGCAATGGGTGCAGAT
This sequence comes from uncultured Lachnospiraceae bacterium, assembly GCA_902763335.1. Lineage (GTDB taxonomy): Bacteria > Bacillota > Clostridia > Lachnospirales > Lachnospiraceae > UBA2821. The sequence goes on from CACWRR010000006.1 coordinate 19,368, forward strand.
ATAACAGCTACCGATGACGGCATGATAATAAACGGCGGCAGACCTTTACACGGCATAACCATCGACAGCAAACTCGACCACCGTATTGCCATGTCATTTACCATAGCTTCCCTTATGTCGGAAGGTGAAACAGAAATCACAGGCGCAGAAGTGGTAAAAATATCCTACCCTGATTTCTATAAAGATTTAGAGTCTTTAAAAAACTAAATAACTAAAAAATTTCCGGTACACACCACGTACCGGAAAATTTTTTAATTATTTTTATTATTTTCACTTACCATCTCATATATCTGTATCTTTAACTGATCTGATGGCATTATTCCTATAAATCTGCAACCGTATAAAGTAGGTCCGTCACCGTAGTTTTCCATTCTGACAATCTCGATTACAGTATCAAAGGTTTCCTTTGTCCACAACACAACATTTGTATCATAATATGTATTGAGCTGAAGTTTCTCATCAGACTTAAAAGCCAGTCCGTCTTTTGATAAATTTACAAGCTCAACCGTAAATTCTTCCTTCTTTAAATTGGTTGTATCTGACTCACCGTTCTTAACCGGATCTAACTTTATGGTCACATCTATCTTCATTCTGTTTGATTTTCTTCTCTCCTGCATATAAACCTCTCTTTCTTTATCTGCCTGTTCAACATGATATTCACGCATATTTATATATAATCATATCATAAATAATTTCATTTGAAAAGAACAAAGATTATCATGATATAAACATGGCATCCCCAAAACTGAAAAATCTGTATTTTTCAGCTACGGCTTCCTCATATGCCTTCATAACGTTGTCCCTTCCTGCTAATGCTGACACAAGCATAAGAAGCGTAGACTCCGGAAGATGAAAATTCGTTATTAAGCAGTCAATCACTTTGAAACTGTAACCCGGATAAATAAATATATCCGTCCATCCGCTGCCTGCCTTTAACATTCCATCGTCATCTGCTGCCGATTCAAGCGTTCTGCAACTGGTTGTACCTACAGAGATTATTCTTCCTCCACTTTTCTTCGTCTCATTTATTTTATCTGCCTCCGACTGCTCTATGCAGTAATATTCAGAATGCATATGATGCTCTGTTATCTCATCCACCTTTACCGGTCTGAATGTTCCAAGTCCCACATGAAGTGTAACATGGGCTATCTTCACTCCCATCTCCTCTATCTGTGCCAGAAGTTCCTTTGTAAAGTGAAGTCCCGCAGTAGGTGCCGCAGCCGAACCTTCATTTTTGGCATATACTGTCTGATATCTGTTCTTGTCCTTCAATTCATGTGTAATATATGGCGGCAACGGCATCTGACCTAGCTTATCAAGTATCTCTTCAAATATACCTTCATAAGAAAATCTTATAATACGATTTCCGTCATCCACAACTTCTTCCACCGTACATTCAAGCAGGCCGTCACCAAATGATATAACCGTTCCCGGTTTTGCCTTTCTTCCCGGTTTCACCAGAACCTCCCAGCAGTCCTTATCCTTCCTTGTAAGTAAAAGAACCTCTATTTTTGCTCCGGTATCTTTCTTTACACCAAAAAGTCTTGCCGGTATAACCTTTGTATCATTTATTACGAGGCAGTCTCCAGGTTTAATATAATTCACTATATTATGGAATACTTCATGTTTTATATCTCCATTATTTTTATCAAGCAGCATAAGTCTTGATGACGCTCTGTCCTCCAAAGGATCCTGTGCTATAAGCTCCTGTGGTAAATCATAATAAAAATCATGTAATTTCATTTTTTCCTCATTTCCGTATGAAAACCATACTGTTTATTTATCAAAAAATCCTTCATGCCTGTAACCCGATACAAGCAGATCAACCATTAATCCATAGCTTTTTACCCCTTCTTCTTCACCGTTTGCCTTAAGATACGTGTCATTAATTGCCTGCGTCGTATCAGACACTTCTTTTCCCACCTTTGTATTTTCTATCCTGTTCCAGTACTCGTTGTTTGCCTGTATGTCAGCAGACATTTTCTCTGAAATGTTTTCACTTAATTTATAAGCCAACTCCTGATTTTCATCATATATGGCATTTTCCACACAAATGTATGCCTGCACTATTCCACTGTATAAAAACTCCGGATTATCTGACGCCATACACGCAAGATATGCAATATAATTTGCCTCATCCTCCTTGATAAATCCCCTTAAATGTGCCTGTTCATGACACATATCACTCGGAATGTTATACTGCACAACATCTACATTGTTATTCGCCTCTAACGTAAACGGGACAAAAACTCCCGCCATTCCTGTATACGATATATATTTCGATGTCAGAAACGACTTGTTTTTCCCATAATGTCCTGAAAGGACCGGATATTTTTCGCTGAGATTATCAAATGCCTTTAACACCTCTTCTGATACCTGACCCATGCTTTCACCTAGGATAAACACACCATCCGAATCCTCAGTATCAAGCTTTTCCCTTACAGCATTTCCCCTTGATATAAGGTCCTCACCAACTTTATAAAGCTCTTTTACCGTTGATTTTCCCGGTTCAAATCCCGCATAATAAGAGAAATCATAACGGTAATAATTTATGCCGTCAAACATGACATACATAAATATTAAAACTGAAGCTATACATACTATATCAATAACCGCCTTGTAAACAATCCACTTTCTTCTTACAGGATTCTTTATAAGATTTCTTATAAATAGCACAACTGCCAGAATCAGAACAACCGGCAGGCAGAGTACACATATCTCTGCTATCGAAAAAGGTACAAGTCCCGTAACCGTACTGACTGCCTGTATGACATATTTGCATATTCCATCTGAAAATACATGCTCTGTCAGACTGCTGCTTTTCCCCGCAACAAGCATTATACATACCGATATGGGAATAAGACACATAAGCCACATTCTTTTATACAGATACTTTTTCATTCGTTTAAACATTACTCTACATTGCCTCACTGTCAAGCATTATGGTAAATGGTCCGTCATTCTCCAGTTCGACTTTCATATCCGCTCCAAATATGCCTGTCTGTACATTTATAAGTTTACTGCACTCAGCTATTATATACTCATACAGTTCATTTGCAAGCTCCGGCTGACCAGCCTTTACAAATGACGGCCTGTTGCCCTTTTTGCAGTCCGCATACAATGTAAACTGTGAAACTAACAGCAGCTCACCGTTTACATCCGTCACAGATATATTGGTTTTACCATTTTCATCTGCAAATATTCTAAGCCCCATCATTTTCTTTATAAGCTTGTCTGCAATCTCTTTTGTATCTTCTGCACCTATACCTATAAATACCAGATAACCTTTTCCTATGCTGCCTGTCACATTTCCATCTACGGTTACCTTTGCATTATTTACTCTCTGTATTAAAAATTTCATCCTTCTATCTCCTCAACGAGTTCATTAAGATAAACCCACCTGTCCATCTTCTTCTCAAGCTCTGACTCAAGCTCTGCTTTCTCTTCCATCAGCCTGTTAAGTTCAGAATAATCACTTGATTTTTCTGCAATACCTTTCTCTATATCCTCTATCTTACTTTCAAGTTCTGCTATTTCCTCATCTATTGTCTCGTATTCACGTTTTTCATTGTAGGATAGCTTTCTCTTACGCTCCTGACTTTTCTCTGTCTTAACCTTTACCTCTTTTGACTCATTTACCGGTTCTAAAGTACCTGATATCTTATTTCTATAATCAGTGTAACCGCCTTCATACTGATTTATATTTCCATGTCCGTCAAACGCAAGTATGCGGTCAACCACTCTGTCAAGAAAATATCTGTCATGGGATACCGTTATGACAATCCCGTCAAAGCCGTCTATATAATCCTCAAGCACTGTAAGTGTTGAAATATCAAGGTCATTTGTCGGCTCATCAAGAATAAGAATGTTCGGTGCTTTCATAAGTATACTAAGCAGATACAGCCTTCTCTTTTCACCGCCGGACAATTTTTCAATTCTTGTGTACTGCATATCAGATGTAAATAAAAATCTTTCTAACATCTTTGATGCGGAAATCTTTCCTGTCTTTGTGGGAAGAAATTCTGCTATGTCTCTCACATAGTCTATGACTCTCTCTTCAGGATTCATATTTTTTATTTCCTGGGTGAAATATCCAATCTTTACCGTATCACCGATTTCTACATATCCTCCGTCAGGTTCATGGCTTCCGCTTATAATATCAAGAAAAGTTGTCTTACCGCATCCGTTATTGCCTACAATACCGACATTTATACCTTTTGTAAATATATAGCTGAAATCATTTATAATATGCTTTTCGCCATATGCCTTTGTTATATTATTTACTTCTATGGTCTTATTTCCCAGTCTCGTATATACCGACTCAAGCTCTATCTGCTGCTTTTCCTCAATGCCTCTTATCGCTTTCATTTCCTCATACCGGTTAAGCCTTGCCTTCTGCTTTGTCGAACGTGCTCTTGCACCGCGCATCACCCATTTAAGCTCATTTCTTAATATACTTTTTCTCTTTCTCTCGGTTGCTGCCTCCATGTCCTCTCTCTGACACTTAAGCTCAAGGTATCCTGAATAATTTGCATTATATGAATATAGTTTTTTATTATCAATCTCAACTATTTTATTTGTAACGCTGTCAAGAAAATATCTGTCGTGGGTAACCATTATAAGAACACCCCTGTATTTTTTCAGATATTCCTCTAACCACTCTGTCATATCATTGTCAAGGTGGTTTGTCGGCTCATCCATTATAAGGATATCCGTCGGGTTAATAAGTGTTCTTGCAAGCGCCACTCTCTTTTTCTGACCGCCTGACAGGGTATTTATATCCTGTGAAAAATCACCGATGCCGAGCCTGGTAAGAATAGTCTTTGCCTCACTTTCCTTATCCCAACTGTCACCCTTTATGCCACCTTTACTTACATAACATATTATGGTTTCATTTTTCTTAAACACCGGAACCTGTGGAAGCATTGACACCGTAACATTATTCATCATAATAATATTTCCGCTGTCTGCCTCCTCAATTCCCGCTATCATTCTCAATAACGTTGTCTTGCCTGTTCCGTTGACACCTATTATTCCAATTTTATCATGCTCGTTTATTCCCAACGAAACATCAGAGAGTATAACCCTGTCACCAAATGTTTTCGTCAGATTCTCTATATTTATTATATTCACTGCTTAACCATTACCTTTTCTATCTCACAAATATACATTTCATGGTAATCCTTATTCGGATACCACTTTTCATCTACCTCTTTATCAAGTATACACTCTGGCTTAAATACCTGTTTATACATTTTTCTCACTATCAGTACTGTATCTGCCTCTTCAAAATAAGGAGTCTCACCGTCAAATACCGTGGTCATACCCATTTTCTCGATTTTATCTTCATCTCTTCCCGATACACTTCCCATGTATGATAACATTTTCTTCTTATCCTCACTATAAAATGTCAGTGAAAGTGTTTCCGATGCATCCACAAATTCCTTTGTATAACGCTGTGGTCTGATAACAACAAATGCTACGTTTTTGCCCCACATAACACCAATACCGCCCCATGATGCCGTCATGGTATTTACCTTGCCATCCTTCGCAGCGGTAACTAACATCCAGTCCTTTCCTATCATCTCACATGCACTCTTCTTTATGTCTTCAATATTAACTGTTTTAAATTCGCTCATAATTCACTCCATTCCGCAGGCACACCATAATCAAACTTCTATGACGTAACTGCTGTATTAATATATTTTATGCGTATAAGCACGTATTTATTGCATAAAGGATTATAACACCTTTTTCCGTTATTTTGAATAGTTATTTTTCTGTCTTGTCAGTTGTAAAGTTATGTGTTATACTCATTGTCAACTTATTGTAAAAGCGAACTTTAGAAATGCAGAAATGGAGACTAATATGAATATCAATACTGATGTGGTGATAGTCGGAACCGGTGCATCCGGTCTGTTCTGTGCTCTTAATCTTCCGAGCAGCCGACATATCACTCTTATTACAAAATCTGATTTAGAGAGCAGCGATTCATTTCTCGCCCAGGGCGGAATATGTATGCTCAAAAATGAAGAAGACTATGAAAGTTATTTTAACGACACATTAAAAGCAGGACATTATGAAAACAACCGTACTTCCGTTGATATAATGATAAGAAGTTCAAGAGATATTATAAATGATCTCATATCATACGGAGTTGACTTCCAGAAAGATGATAACGGATTTTGTTTCACAAGAGAGGGCGGTCACTCTGATAAGCGAATACTCTTTCACGAGGATGTCACCGGAAAAGAAATCACAAGTAAACTTCTTGCCCGGGTAAAAACATTACCAAATGTAACCATGCTTGAATACACAACCATGATTGACATTATAACTGACGATACAAACGGATGTACAGGTATCATTGCCCGTAATAACTCCGGTGAAACATTCAGCATATCTGCTTCATACACTATTTTAGCGTGCGGTGGTATCGGCGGTCTTTATACCCACTCTACCAATTTTCCTCACCTTACGGGAGATGCACTGGCAATCTCACTAAAACATGGTGTTGAGCTTGAAAACATTGATTACATCCAGATACACCCTACTACATTTTATTCTGAAAAACCCGGAAGACGTTTTCTTATATCTGAATCCGTAAGAGGTGAAGGTGCTGTTTTACTGAACGCACACATGGAGAGATTTACAAATGAACTTCTCCCCCGCGATGTTCTCACTTCAAAGATACGTGAACAGATGAAAAAGGATGGCAAACCTTTTGTATGGCTTTCAATGGCTCCTATACCAAAAGAAACCATTATAAAACATTTTCCTAACATATATAACTACTGTCTGTCCGAAGGCTATGACGTTACAAAAGAACCTATCCCTGTGGTTCCCGCACAGCACTATTTTATGGGCGGCGTAAAGGTCAATTCAAGCAGCCGTACAACTCTTAAACGTCTGTATGCCATAGGTGAGACAAGCTGCAACGGTGTTCACGGTGCCAACCGTCTTGCAAGTAATTCTCTGCTTGAGGCACTGGTATTTGCCAAACGTGCTGCCGGTGAAATAACCGATACATACTCTGCCATTGACTGTGACACCGTAAAATCATATAATGAAAGCGATAACCAGGTACTGCCTGATACAGAGACTTTGTGTGAAGAATACAAAAAGGCCGTACTTGAAGAGATAGAATTACAAAAGTCAAAACGAACCGTAAAAAAAGATTCAGAAATGAGGTAAATTATGAACGATATAACAATGAAATTAAACGCTGATAAATATATTATGCTTGCCCTTGAGGAAGATATTTCAAGTGAGGATGTAACTACAAACTCAGTTATGCCTGAATATGCTCTCGGAGAAGTCGATTTAATATGCAAACAGGATGGTATCATCTGCGGACTTAAAGTATTTGAAAGAGTATTTACACTCTTAGATCCGGATACCAAAGTGGACTTTTCCGTAAAAGACGGTGACGAAGTCAAAGCCGGACAGCATATGGCAACAGTAAGAGGCGATATCCGTGTTCTGTTATCGGGAGAACGTACCGCCCTTAACTACCTTCAGAGAATGAGCGGTATAGCTACTTATACAAACTCAATTGTAAAACTTCTTGAAGGTTCTTCCACAAAGCTTCTTGATACAAGAAAAACTACACCTTGTATGAGAATATTTGAAAAATATGCAGTAAAAACCGGAGGTGGTTTAAACCACAGATACAATCTTTCTGACGGAATACTCTTAAAAGATAACCACATCGGTGCTGCCGGAAGTGTAACAAAGGCTGTAAAAATGGCAAAAGAATACGCTCCATTCGTAAGAAAAATTGAAGTCGAAACAGAAAATCTTGATATGGTAAAAGAAGCTGTTGAAGCCGGAGCAGATATTATAATGCTTGATAACATGAGTCATGATATGATGAGGGATGCCATAGCCATAATCGATGGCAGAGCCAAAACAGAATGCTCAGGAAATGTTACAAAGGAAAACATAGCAAATATAACAGACCTCGGTGTTGACTATATATCCAGCGGTGCACTTACCCACTCTGCCCCTATAATGGATATATCTCTTAAAAATCTTCATGCAATATAAAAGCAGGTGATTATATGACGGGGAATGAAAGACGCACTGAAATAATAAACATATTACAGACTGAAAAAAAGCCTCTGTCCGGAACAGCCCTTGCAGACAGATTTAATATCAGCAGACAGGTTATCGTACAGGATATGGCGATTTTGAGAGCGGAAGGTTATGATATAATCTCCACTAACCGCGGTTACCTCATCACCTCTCCTGCACTGGTAACCAGAGTGTTTAAAGTATCGCATACCGATGAAGAAATTGGTGATGAGCTGAATTCAATAGTCGACTGCGGTGGTACAGTAAAGGATGTATTTGTTCACCACAAGGCATACGGCACCGTTCAGGCTCCACTAAACATCTCATCCAGACATGATGTTGATAAATTTATCGAGCAGATAAAATGCGGTAAATCCACACCGCTAAAAAACATCACTTCCGGATATCATTATCATACCATTGAGGCAAAATCAGAAGATATTCTTGATATAATAGAAAATAAATTAAAGCTTCTCGGATTTCTTGTAGAATCGCCGGAAGCTCATTAAGACAAATTTATAAATTATAAAACCGACAGCCGGTGTACATACACTGACTGTCGGTTTTTATTTAATAACAGAGCACTTCGTGTCCGTCTTCAGTTACTAATACCATAATCTCCCACTGTGCTGATGGAGAACCGTCCGCAGTAAATACTGTCCAGTCATCATCCTCATCAACATATACATCTGCACTTCCGATATTTACCATAGGTTCAATTGTAAATATCATTCCCGGTGCCATAACCATTTCCGTTCCTTTTTGGGTAATATAGCTTACAAACGGATCTTCATGGAATTCAAGTCCGACACCGTGTCCGCCTATCTCTCTGACAACAGAGTAACCATTTGCCTTGGCATGGTCATTTACAGCCTGACCCATATCTCCTAAGAATCCCCACGGTTTAACCTGTTCAAGTCCCTTCTCCACACATTCTTTTACAGTATCCACCAACTTACGCTTTTCATCACTGACCTTTCCTATACAGTACATTCTTGATGAATCCGAAAAGTAACCTTTGTATATAGTTGAACAGTCAACATTTACTATATCTCCGTCCTGAAGGACTTCCTCATCACATGGGATTCCGTGACACACAACATCATCTATAGACACACATACACTCTTTGGATATCCTTCATAATTAAGAGGTGCCGGTATTCCGCCCATCTCCGTTGTTTTTTCATAGACCATCTTATCTATCTCTTCTGTAGTCATTCCTGCTTTTATATGCTCACCTACATAATCAAGTACTGCAATGTTAATCTTACAGCTTTCTTTGATTGCCTCAATCTGTTCCGGTGTCTTTATTATACTTCTGTCCGGAATTATATGTCCTTCATGCTCAAGCTTTATAAGCTTATCGTCAAACGCCTCATGACATTTTTTATATTTTTTTCCACTTCCACACCAACATGGATCATTTCTTCCTATCTTCTTATACATTTCTTCACCTCATCGTTGCCATATGTTTTTAACCACTCTATTATAGTTCAACCAATCTCAATCTTCAAGTTTTCTTTGACAATTTTCACCTAATTGCACAATTTATCTCAAAACAGACCTATTTTTACCACAATTTGAATTTAAGATTGTTCTTTTTTGCATAATTGTAGGCAGCTGAACTCTTTTTCCCATACACCGTAATCCGTGTAGACTTTTTATAAACCCATCCTGCCTTACTGCTGCTATAATTATAGCCTATTGCGTATGTATCTATGTTTGTAACAGATGCCGGTATCTTTATCTCCTCAAGTGCACGGCAGTTGGCAAATGCAGCATTCTTAATACTTACCGTTCCATTATGCATAACAGCTTTCTTAAGTGAGCGGCAGTTCCAGAATGCACATGTTGATACCGTTTTTACACTTCCCGGAATACTTATCGACTTTAATGATGTACAGTTTTCAAATGCATAATCCGATATCTTTTCAACTTTTTCAGGAATTTTCATATACTTTAATGATGAACATTTACCAAATACTGATGAATTAATTCTTGTTAATTTAGCCGGAAGATTTATACTTTTTAAACTTTTACAGTCATAAAATGCACCCGAACCTATACTTCCCACTGTAGAGGGAATGGTTATTGATTTTAACTTACTGCAATATGCAAAAGTGTTCGAGCCTATGCTCTTTGTTCCTTTTGGCAGTTCAATTCCCGTAAGTTCCCTGCATCCCTTAAAAGCTCCCGTGGACACCGTCTTTATTCCTTTGTGCATATTTACCGTATTTAGTGCCGCACAGTATGCAAATGCATTTGTACCTATATTTTCAACGCCTCTTAACATTGTGACCTTTTTAAGGTTATAGCAGTAGGCAAACGCTTCTTTACCTATGGTCTTTGTATTTCCATATATCTTTACTTCCTTGATACCTGTACACCACTTAAACGCACCTTTTGCTATCTCAGTAACAGGTTTGCCCTTTATCACATTTGGTACATATACCTTTGATGCATTACCTGTATATTTTGTTATTATTATCTTTTTTCCTGAAACAGTATACTGATAGTCTCCATATGTCGATGCAAATGCATCAGTTTTAGTAATAAGCAGCATTGCAATGACCATACATATCATCATGCAAAGCCCTTTTGCAGTTCTCTTCAAGGTAATCGCTCCTTTTTTAATTTTAAAAACTATTGACAACTTATATCTGCTCTGATAAAATACTTAATCAGAGTGCTGATATGGCTCAGTCGGTAGAGCGTCGCCTTGGTAAGGCGGAGGTCACGGGTTCGATTCCCGTTATCAGCTCTTTTTTGTTGCCCTTTTTTAGAGGTTTCTCTGTCTGACTATCTCAAATGCCATTACTCCGGCCGCAACCGATGCGTTTAGCGAATCGATATCTCCCTTAGTAGGAATTGATGCCACGAAATCACATTTTTCCCTTACAAGTCTGCTCACGCCTGAACCTTCATTTCCTATAACAAGTCCTATGGCCGATGTAAGGTCCATATCATACAGGTTTTCTCCACCCATATCTCCACATACAAACCATATACCCTCTTTCTTTAACTCATCTATGGTCCTTGATATATTGGTAACTCTTGCAACAGGTGTATAGTTTATGGCTCCTGCCGATGCTTTTGCCACAGTCGCCGTAAGTCCCACAGCTCTGTCCTTTGCAATAATCACACCATGTGCTCCCGCCATATTTGCAGTCCTTATTATGGCTCCCAGATTATGTGGATCCTCTATATTATCAAGGATAAAAATAAATGGTTTCTCATCCTTCTCTCTGGCAGCATCAAGTATATCCGAAACTTCTGCATATTTGTAGGCAGCCGCATATGCAACCACACCCTGATGTTTTCCCGTAACAGATATCTGGTCTAATCTTTCCTTAGGTACGAATCTTATAATCGTGTCCTGCTGTTTCTTCGCTTCTCTCAAAATCGTATTTATAGGACCGTCATGACATCCGTCAAGTATAAATAATTTATCTATTGTCTTACCGGAACGAAACGCTTCTATGACAGCATTTCTTCCCTCTATGGTTAATTCTTCGTATCTCATGTTTCCTCATTTCCGCTGACACATGGTGCCAAAGCTAATTTTGAACATTCAGACTTTCCAGTCCCATTTTTATAAGCTCCATCATTCTGTCTGACTTGTGGGAAATATATAAATATCCCATAAGTGCCTCAAAACCCGTTGCCATCCTGTAATCAATAACTGAGGCATTCTTTGCCTTTGTGAATGATTTTGCATTTCTTCCACGTTTATATACGGACATTTCCTTATCATCAAGGCTGTCTGTAATGTGCTTTGCCATCTCCGCCTGTGTCTGTGCTTTTACAAGGTTACTGCTTTTTTTATGAAGCTTATTCACCTGCATATTTCCCCACGACACAACCATAGTCCTGATGACTATCTCATATATGGCATCTCCTATATAAGCAAGCGTCAACGGAGAATATGTATCCCCGTCGACGTTTTCTAAATCCATTCCCAGACGTATCTGTTCAAACAAATCTATGCTTTCTTCCATTTTACCCCTTCTCTCGTATCTTCAAGAATGATTCCCTTTGCAAGAAGTTCATCTCTTATCTCATCTGCACGCTTAAAGTTTTTATCCTTTCTTGCCTGCTGTCTTTCTTCTATAAGCTTTTCTATATCCGAATCCAGTATTTCGTCTTCCTTTTCAGCTATTATTCCGAGTACATCGCACATGCGGACAATAGTTGCCTTTATACTCTTTATATATTCGGCTGAGCTCTCCCCTGATGCTGTCTGATTTGCCAGTTTGACCATCTCAAATACAGAAGATACTGCGTCTGCCGTATTAAAGTCATCTTCCATAGCTGCCTCATATTTCTTAACAAGCTCATCTATAGTGCCTAATGCTGACTTCTCCTCATCAGACATCTCTTTACTCTCGCATACGCCCTCAAGATGTTTAAGATTTGAAACTGCCGTAACAATTCTCTCAAGTCCGTTCTTAGCTGCCTCCATAAGCTCATCACTGAAATTAATCGGACTTCTGTAATGTGCTGAGAGCATGAAAAATCTGAGTACCTGTAAATCATATTTCTCACTTATGTCACGAACCGTAAAGAAATTTCCAAGTGATTTTGACATCTTTTTATTATCAATGTTCAGAAATCCGTTATGCATCCAATAACGTGCAAATGGCACACCGTTTGCAGCCTCACTCTGGGCTATCTCATTTTCATGATGTGGGAATATAAGGTCCTCACCGCCTGCATGGATATCTATGGAATCTCCAAGATATTTCTTAGACATGACAGAGCACTCGATATGCCATCCCGGTCTTCCCTGACCCCAAGGTGACTCCCAGTAAGGTTCGCCATCCTTTTTAGGTTTCCATAATACGAAGTCAAGCGGATCCTCTTTATTCTCCTCGCCTGCAACTTTTATCTCCCTGTGTCCTGCTTCCAGATCATCAATATTTTTCTTAGATAATTTTCCATATCCCTCAAACTTTCTTGTTCTGTAATAAACTGTTCCGTTTGCCTCATACGCATAACCTTTATCTATAAGAGTGGATATCATCTCTATCATTCCATCTATCTCTTCTGTTGCGAGCGGATGTTTTGTTGCCTCCTTTACATTGAGACCTTTCATATCCTTTTTGCACTCTTCTATATATCTCTTTGATATTTCATCTGCCGTAGTTCCTTCTTCTATGGCTTTCTTTATTATCTTGTCATCAACATCGGTAAAATTAGTTACATAGTTTACATCGTATCCCTTGTACTCCATATATCTTCTTACTGTATCGAATACAATCATAGGTCTTGCATTTCCTATATGTATAAGATTATATACAGTAGGCCCGCATACATACATCCTTACCTTTCCCGGTTCAATCTCCTTAAATTCTTCCTTAGACTTTGTAAGTGTGTTATATATTTTCATTATAAATTTTCCTCCATTCTGACGCATTTCAATCTATATCTAACTATTATCTGTTCCTCTGGCATCCCCCGCAGGATGCACACGAATTGAAAGGAACACTGTTTTCATATGCATAATTGCTCACCGTATTTATGCACGCTACCGCCTGTGCAGATATGCCCTTTCCTTCTCCGGTAAACCCAAGTCCTTCCTCGGTTGTTGCCTTTATATTAACCTGGTCTTTATCAATTCTTAATACTTTAGCCACATTTTCAACCATTTGGTCTATATGAGGTGCCATCTTTGGTTTCTGCGCTATAATGGTAGCATCAACATTTTCTATTATATAATTCTTTTCCGACAGTTTCTTTCTGACTTCTTCCATAAGCACCATGCTGGATACTCCTTCATACTCATCTGCGGTATCCGGAAAATGCTTTCCTATATCTCCTAACGCCGCCGCTCCAAGGAGCGCATCCATTATGGCATGTAACAGTACATCGGCATCCGAATGTCCAAGCAGTCCTTTTTCATACGGTATCTCAACTCCGCCGATTATGAGCTTTCTGTCTTCTACAAGTCTGTGTACGTCATATCCCATTCCTACTCTCATATTTTCCGCCTTTCAAATCCGTCATTCTTTGCAAACCATCCCCGGATATACTGAACAGCCTTTGAATAATCTATACAGTAAACCATAAGATACATTATACCCGATAAAGCAATTCCTCCAATCACATCCACAACCGAATGCTGCTTCAAAAATACTGTGGATAATATAATCAGAACCGTAAGCACAAATGCGGATATTTTAATTTTCTTCTTTCCCTTCATATTTTCCGATTTACACAGTATTATAAATACACCAATCGAGTTAAAAACATGTATACTCGGAAAAACGTTCGTGTTCGTGTCTGCCGTATATATCATCTTAACTGCCGACATGAAAATATTATCATTATCAACACTTATTCTTAAATCCTGACCATTATGCCATACCGTACATATGAGCAGACATATTGACATTCCGATGAAAAGATATGCAGATGCATAATACCATTCTTTTTTGGATGTAAAAAACTCATATATCATCACTGCCGGAACATATGCAAACCATAACAGATATGGAATAATAAAATATTCACAAAACGGAATCATATCATCCAGTTTCACATGAAGCAGGGTGTATGTCTTAACATTTTCCTCAAGCCATATAAACCACGGCATATATATAAACACATATAACGCGGTCCAGATGTGACCGTATTTTTCAATAAACTTTTTCATTGTTTTCTCCATTCCACTGCTTAATATAAATAAGCCTATATTCATAGAATTATAGCATAACGGCACTTACACAACAATAGATTTTAGCAATTATTTATATTTAATTAAAAAAGTTCCTTCATCCGCCATTTACTGACAGATAAAGGAACTCTTAATTTCATGTTGGCTCTGAACCGTTACGTTAATTTTAAACATAAAAAAAGTAGCGGAAGGGAGATTCGAACTCTCGACACCACGGGTATGAACCGTGTGCTCTAGCCAACTGAGCTATTCCGCCACATGAATGGGACCTACAGGGCTCGAACCTGTGACCCTCTGCTTGTAAGGCAGATGCTCTCCCAGCTGAGCTAAGATCCCATTTCTTTAAGTCCTCAACGAACTTGCTTGTATAGTATATTACACAGAACCAAATCTGTCAAGAACTTTTTTTTAATTTTTTTAATTAAATCCAAATACCTTCTGCATCACCTTATAACCAAGCTTTGAAAAGAATCTTCCGACGCTTCCCGGCAGGTTCATCCATATACCAAATATGGTTGTTCTGAGACTCTTATACAAGTCTTCATCTTTCTCCTTTAGATATTCCCATAGCTTTCTCTTCTCTTCTAACAGCTTATCATCCTTTGACAATATCGCCATTATAGATGACACACACATAATCATATCAAGATACTGGAACATGTATTTGTATAATCTTTTATTCTCCGGCTTATTCTCACTGAAGAAATCTATCATCATCTTATTGACTTTAATCTGCTGGTCAAGTCTTGATATCATAACTCTCTCATTTACAGACTGGTCATCTCTGCCTATAAAGTAATGATACAGATTCACATCCAGATAATAAAGCCTTTCGACACACGGCAATGGTTCGAACACAAACAGATTATCCACATAGAATGTATGTTTTGGAAGTGTTAATCCACAATTTCTAAGCATTTCCGTTCTGTAAATAACCGAATGCATAAGAACATATTGGAATTTATTGAATTTGACGTTCTCATCCCATCCGATAACCTTTTTTTTCGGCAATGCCCTGTTATATTTCATAACTTTCTTGTGTCTGACTCCGGCTTTATCATATACAAAATTAGTGAGGAGCATATCAAGTCCGGCATTTGCTTTAACTGAGTTCTTTAAAACAGTGAGCACTCTTTTAAGTGCATTCTCATCAACCCAGTCATCACTGTCAACAACTTTAAAATAAATTCCTGTGGCAGTACTTATTCCACTGTTTACCGCATCTCCATGCCCGCCATTTTCTTTATGGATAACTTTAACGATATCAGGATATCTGTTTTCGTACTCGTCAGCTATAGCCGCTGTTCTGTCCGTTGAACCGTCATCCACAATGATAACCTCAACATCATTTCCTCCTGATATAACACTCTCTATCGCTTTTCTCATGTATGATTCCGAATTGTAACACGGAATCGTAACGCTTAAAATCTTCAAATCACTTTCCTCTTTTCCAAGATTTTTTAACTATCATCTCAAATAAATACACCGAAATTATACATTCCATCAAAGTAAGCACCACTTTAAATACAGTATTTCCATCTGTAATGCTGTTCAAACCATAATAATCTGACAATACCGTCAAAACATTTATGCTCATGTGCATATACACAGGAATTTTTAAATCCCCCGTCAGCTCATAACAGTATGCAAATGCCATTCCTATAATAAACGCATACAACCCCTGTACCAGATTAAAATGAAAAACGCCAAACATCAACGACGAAACAACTATCCCATACAGGCTTCCATACTGTTTTTTTACCCGGTTAAACACCAATCCCCTGAATATAATCTCTTCAGCAGCCGGTGTGATAACCCCAAGTGCAAAAAGCCTGTATACAATATTCCCATTTAGCAGCAACGATGATGTCTTTTCATAACTTCCATATATATTATCTATATTCATTGCAGATAAAATGCTTCCGGCTGCCATACTTAACATTACTCCGAAAGCTATCATTACAAAAGTATTTATTTCTTTATTATTTTCTTTCAAGAAAGAATTTCTTTCTTTTAAATACATACGTCCAAAAAAAATGACAGCCATAACTGCAGATGCAACCGTGATATAACTTGCATTTACCTCCGTCATCTGCTGTACCTTTTCCGTAACAGCCTGCGCATCATTAATCATTCCGTAAGTTTTATACATTTTCACATTCTCATATATAATAGTAATCAATGCAACTGCCAATTCTACTCCCATCTGTATAAACATATACAGTACAGGCGGCGAAATCATATTCCACAATCTCACCCATTTATCTTCTTTCATTTATTCAGACATCACCTTCTATCTTCGAAGTTACATTTTCAGTATACTTTTTGCTTTTGAATTTGTCAATGAAACTATCTGAGTTTACACAATTTATTCACCTTGATTTTGCATTTTATAAATGTTATAATGGCTTGCGGTTTTTACAGGTTTGTACATAAGAATAATAGGAGGATTTCATGAAATCATCTGTTGACAGATATATAGACGGATTAAAAAAAGGACTTCCGATAGGACTGGGGTATATCCCGGTCTCCTTTACTTTTGGATTTATGGCGGTTTCAGGAGGTATGCCTGCCTGGATAGCGGTATTTATATCAATGAGCAATCTTACCAGTTCCGGTCAGTTTGCCGGCACCCAGCTTATACTTGCAGGGGCATCTTATCTGGAAATAGCCGTAACCACCCTTATAATTAACATCAGATACTCACTGATGTCACTTTCACTTTCACAAAAACTTGTTCCAAAAACATCTGTACTTCACAGACTGTTGTTCAGCTTTGGAATAACTGATGAAATATTTGCCGTGGCATCGATGGAAAAAGAGCAGATTGATCACGTATTTATGTACGGACTCATCACTCTTCCATTCATCGGATGGACTGCCGGAACGGTACTTGGGGCTTTCTCAACAGGAATACTTCCCGACAGTTTAAAAGGGGCAATGGGAATCGCATTATACGCAATGTTTATCGCACTTATCATTCCTCCTTCAAAACATTCACGTCCTGTACTTATTATTGTACTTATATCAATAGCAATAACATGTATTATAAAATACTTACCTATATTTAGTTTTATATCTTCAGGTTTCAGAATCATTATCGCATCGGTTCTCGCCGCAGGCATAGGAACATTTTTATTCCCTGAAGTCACTGAAGAAGAAAGGACTACAGACAATGACTAGATGTATAACTGCCGTGCTTATCATGGCACTTGTAACATATCTGCCACGAATGCTACCATTAGTAATATTCCGTAACGAACTGGCATCCAAAAAAATACGGACATTTTTAAATTATATACCATACGCTGTACTTGCCTCCATGACATTTCCGGATATATTCTACTCCACATCAAACCATATAAGTGCAGTTGCTGGCTCAATAACGGCACTTATACTGTCATATCTGGAAAAAAGTCTGGTTGTAGTTGCGTTGGCATCTATTGCGGTGGTGTTTTTTGCTGAATATTTAATGGCTTTTGCACTGTAGCATTTAGCAAGCCTAGCAAAAAAAGGAGCCGTTCTTTCGAACAGCTCCTTTTTTTATGTGTGAATTACATTGCATTTTCTCTTAAGAATTTGTCAATAGCCATTATCTCAACCCTGATATTTCTCATATGATTGATATGTTTATTAAAGTTACCTTTATCACCCATGATGTTAAGAGCCTTAGCAGCTCCGTCCATAGTATCAACAAGAGGAATTGCATTAAACTGATTACCCTCTAATAATTCCTGAACTTTTCTGAGTTCTAATACAAGGTTGTTCTTGTATGCGATAATCTCTTCCTCTAATCTTGCCTTACGTTCTTCTTCTTTCTTAATCTTCATCTTGACTAATACAGCCGCAGTGTCAAGAATAGTATCATTAGCATTAAACGGATATACAAGTACGTTAGGTTTCTTAATCTTTATAAGCTGCTGACCTTTCTCGTACTCAATATTAGTAGTTTTCATATAAGTAGTAATATCATTATCTACCTTTGGATATGTAAATTCTTCTCCTTCAAGATAATATATACCACTCTGGTTACTCATAACACCGGTATCTGTATCCATATCATAAAATCTGAATCCTATAATACGAATATCTCTAGCCGGATCATCCATGCTAAGAATGTGCTCCATAACTGAATCCGGATTTCTGTCCGCTACCGGCTCAGTATTGTTAATAATACCAAATCCAATGTTTAAAATTTGAACAAAACTTTTTACCATGATGCCAATCCCCATTTCTATTGTTTTATACTAATTATTTTAGTACATATGCATAATCATGTCAACCAAAATCCCTTCATTATGACCAATTTTCTACAATAAATCGTGTAATTTTTGTGTTTTTTGTGTTTTTGCAAAAATAATTATTTATTATTTTTGTAAATTGTTATATAATGATAGATAACGTGCATTAAGCACTAATGTTTATGTATATAGAAAGGAATGAAAAAATGAGTCAGGAAAAAGTAAATCGTTATAAAGCCGATAAGAAAAATCGCAAAAAGGCAATTAACAAAGCTAAAAGAACAGACCTTTACATAAATCTGTTTTTAATTGCTGTAACAGTAATCATATGTGCATTTATAGCATGGTCTGTATATGCTAAATTTTTCAAAAAAGCTGAGCCTGTTAAAACAGTAAACAACCTTACATCAGGCGAAATCGAGAAAATAATAGACAGACATACTGATTCTAAATCAGACTCTTCTGAAGATTCTTCGGACACCTCATCTGAGACAGTTTCTGAGGACAACAGCGAAACAGAGAGTGCTTCCGAGAGTGAAACAGAAACAACAACAGAAATTACTCCTACGGGTGAATAAGTTTAAAAAAGATGCCATCATACGATGACATCTTTTTTCATACACAGATAACGAATCAAAGTCCGTGCTTTTCATATTCTCATAATTTACATTCTGTCAGGTGCTTCAAATCCAAGTAAGTCTATACATTTTTCAAGTATATCCTTAGTCACATTTATAAGTTTTATATAACTGCTCTTTCTGTTTTCATCTTCCTCTGAAAGAATTTTAGTATCATGATAAAACTTATTAAACGCATTTGAAACCTCATATATATATGCACATATTTTGTGTGGTGCAAGTTCCTGTGCTGCCACTCTCATTACATCTTTAAAACTGCATATCTTTAACATAAGTTCTTTTTCAGAAGCTCCAAGCGGTTCTAATATCTGCATTTTATCAAGCTCTGCGTCTTTGTTCATTTCCATATATTTATTTATTATAGATTTTATACGGACAATCGTATAAAGAATATATGGGCCTGTATTTCCTTCAAATGATGCAAAACGCTCTATGTCAAACACATAATCTTTTCCTGCCTGATTAGACAGATCTCCATATTTAAGCGCTGACAATCCGACTGTTTTTGCAGTCTGTCTTGCCTCTTCTTCTGATACTGAACGGTTCTCCATAATCTTATTATACACTGAGTCGTTAATCTCGCTTATAAGATTTTCGAGACGCATAACACCTCCGTCTCTGGTCTTAAAAGGTTTTCCATCCTTTCCGTTCATAGTACCGAAACCGTTGAAAATAAGCTTTGTGCGCTCATCCATGATGCCCGCTTTTTTTGCCACTCTGAATACCTGTGTAAAATGCATCTCCTGTCTCTTATCTGCAAGATACACTACCATATCAGGATTGAAATCCTGTTTTCTCTGTACGAGTGTGGCAAGATCTGATGTAGCATATAATGCTGCACCGTCTGATTTCTGAACTATACACGGTGGTATTTCCTTCGTATCAGTCTCTTCTGCAACATCTACAACCATAGCACCCTGACTCTCATGTAAAAGTCCCTTTTCCTTAAAATCCTCTATCATCTGTGGTATATACGGGTCTGCGTCACTCTCACCTTTCCACAGATCAAACTCAACATTCAGATTTCCGTAATTCTTTTTAAGATCAGTTACCGAAACATTGAGAATGTGGTTCCACAATGCCCTGTATGGCTTATATCCCTTCTGAAGCTTAAGCGTTGCCAAATGTGCCTGCTCCTTAAACTCAGCATTTTCCTTTGACTTTGCATTTGCGCATGGATATATCTCTTCAAGCTCTGATATTGTAAACGGAGCTTCTTTTGGATACTCTCCATCGTAATTCTCATCAAAATATACCAGTTCAGGTTTTCTCTCTTTTAATTCTGTAATAATAAGTCCCATCTGAAGTCCCCAGTCGCCAAGATGTACATCACCTATTACATTATTTCCGGCATATTTTAATATTCTCTTTATGCTCTCTCCGATAACTGCCGAACGTAAATGTCCTACATGAAGCGGTTTTGCAACATTTGCTCCGCCGTAGTCTATGACTATGGTTTCCGGATTTTCACATTTATCATATCCGAACCTCTCATCCTCAGACATTTTTTCCACATAATCAGAAACAAATCTGCCGCTGAGATTGATATTTATAAATCCCGGTGCAACTGCTGTCACTTCCTCAAACATCTCACACTCACCAATAGCTGCGACAATGTCATTTGCTATCATTATCGGAGCTTTTTTATACTGTTTGGCTGCCGCCATTGCTCCATTACACTGAAATTCACACAAATCAGGTCTGTTTGATACGGATATCTTCGCATATTTCTTATCATATCCGGCCTTATCAAATACCTCCTCAAATTTCTCAGTAATAAGTTCAATAATTTCTTTCATCTTTATCTCCATTTCCAAAGTGAAATCTGAAAGACTTTCACTTATGTAATTTATATTTCTATTCCGTTCTTCTTTAGAAGTTCTCTGGCTGTATCTATAGAATCCACACCCTCTTTATTCTTCACAGGTGCAAATTCCTTCTCCCTTTCAACCTCAAAGACAAGACAATCCTCTAAAAGCATTATCATATCAAGAATAAGTCCTTCAAACTTATATCCGTTTGGTTCATCCGGACTTATATAATTTCCATTATCGTCCATGTATGGTATCTTCTTCTCGACTATGTGTACTGGAAATTCTGCATCTGCAATTTTTTCAAGTGCTTTTACATTGAAAAGGTAATTTAAAATCACTCCATAATTGTATGCCGGTTCACCCTGTGCATCCTTTTGTCTCTTAAGTTCATCAGTAAACTCATAGTATTCTATAATATACGGATGACCGTTTTTCTTGCACATTACACCGACCTTCTCATCAGGGTAAGCTTTCTTTACCACCTTGGCTCCGGACGCGCATCCGGAATCAATCGTAGCTCCGACAAATACCGGATCTGCCATCTTCTGCAAAACATTATCCACTGAGAACACATTAAGCCACTCAACACCGAATTTGTTAATCATAGCCACAGCTTCCTTATTGTTCATAAGAGAGGAAAACCATCCGCCGTTTCCGTTTGGAGACAATGAAATTCTTCCCTTATCTTCCATGTAGATTTTTCCGTTATAATCCACGCTCGGTGCCATATCCTGCACAAAGAAAGTTATATAATCACTGTCGTATCCAAAATAATCATTTTCCTTAAAAAACGCAACGGTGTCATCATTGTTTTTTTCGCTCGTCATAATAAAAAGAGGTACATAACTTCCAGACTCATTTACAACGTCCATAAGATTTAATATAAGTCTCTTAAAGATAGGCAGCTCAATCTTCTCCCCAATATTGAACATTCCCTTCGGCTTATCAAATCCAAGTCTTGTTCCCTGTCCTCCTGCAAGTAACACAGCACCTATTTTACATTTTCTGATTGCGTCAAGACCGATTTCCTTATATCTGTCCTTTTCCTTAGCTATATCCTGCAGTTTGAGTGCTTCTAACGGTTCAATCACACCGTCCTTATCCGGTTCAGGAGCACCGTGAGCTGACAGCACTGAAAAATCTATATTTTCTATTTGTGATAACAAAGCTTCTTTCCCCATGTCATCCAACTCTTCATAATACTTCATTATATGCTGCTGACCATATTTTTCCAGCAACTCCTCAGCTTGTATTTTATTCATTTACTTCCTCCGTTATTAATACATTTTTATAGACATTATACTATCTAATGAGATTTATGTAAATGGAATATTTTTATTCAAACCTAACTATTTCCTTTTTGAGCCTCCGTATTATCTTTTTCTCCAGACGTGATATGTATGATTGGGAAATGCCAAGCAGATCCGCCACTTCTTTCTGCGTCATTTCTTCCCCATCATCACTGTTTAACCCGAATCTCAGGCTGATAATAGTTTTCTCCCGTTCATTAAGCTTCTCTATCGCCGTAACTAACAGTTTTTTCTCCACTTCATCTTCTATGTCCTTGTATATCACATCCTCATCAGTTCCCAGAACATCTGACAGAAGAAGCTCATTGCCATCCCAGTCAACATTAAGCGGCTCATCTATTGACACTTCCATCTTTGTCTTATTATTACGCCTCAGATACATGAGTATCTCATTTTCTATGCATCTTGATGCATATGTGGCAAGTTTTATATTCTTGCCAGGATTAAATGTGTTAATTGATTTTATGAGCCCTATCGTTCCTATAGAAATCAAATCTTCAACCCCTACACCGGTATTATCAAACTTCTTTGCTATATATACCACAAGTCTCAGATTGTGTTCTATAAGTCTTGATTTCGCCGACAGATTGTTTTCATCATCCAGCTCTCCCAGAATCTCCTGCTCCTGTGCCGGAGTAAGTGGCGGTGGCAGCACTTCCGCACCGCCTATGTAATGGATATCCCCTTTTTTCGAGAAGAACACACTTCTCAGGCCCGGTATTATTTTTAACTGAAATTTGTTTGGAATAGATACTTTTATAACCATTATTTTCATCCCTTCATTTAATTATTAGTGTTGAGCATAGCCGGATTAATTATCGCACCATATTTATTTCCGGCTGACACACTCCCTTCACATATTCCAACTACGACATTTTCTTTGCAAACCATCCTGTTCTGTAACTCTATACATATTTTATCCGCAACAAATCCGTCCATCAGGCCGTTACTTTCCCCCACAGAATGAAACGGTATCTTCATATACCCTCTCTGACTGTATATATCCCCTCCTTTTATCAGATTCATCGCTTCACTGTACCCTATTATGTTAACCGGTCTGCTTCCATACGGTTCTGTCAGGCAGTTTCCCGTATCCACAAGTGCATCCGTCACCACAACATTCCCCCCATTCTGTATGGTCACTCTGAAGCATCTCCTGTTCATATCATATGTTCTTCCTAAGTATTTTGACATACATAGTCCTAATATTGCCATTCCCAATATTATAAGTGGTATATTCTTCAGGCCGAGTCCGAAATACAACACGTTCCCTAACCCTCCTGCTGCAAGCATCACCGTAAAAATCACCACAAAATCCCATAAATATTTCTTCAAATTCGTGTATCCATATGCTGTCATTGTCATGACCCCTCCGGCAATCATACACGGCACTATTCTCCCATACGACGAAATATTAAATGGATTAATCAGATATGCACATGCCATACATGCGCCAATCAATGCCGCAGCAATGTTTCTGAATATTTTTAACATGCAGCCCCTTATTTTTCCGCATATTAAAAGTGCAATCAGATCCAATGAAAAATTCATCAAAAAAAATGCATCCAAATATATTACATATTTCACTCCGTGCCTCCTTACCACCTGACGATGATTATACTATATGCACTGTGAAATTTTTGTTATATTCTCGTGTCGAATAAGGCTTTTCCGTCGACATCTTATTACACCTTCTGTAAATATATAATCATGAAAAAAACCTGCGTATACATGCACAACTATAATAATGCATACATACACAGGTTTATAATATAGTCTAATTATTCACTTTAGTCATTTTTATGTTTCTGTAAAAATTCAGGTATCTTTATAGACTGCGGAGCAACTCTGCTCTCCGGTCTGGAGCTCTGTATAGAACCTCCTGCTGGTCTTGTCTGCTGTGTAACAGGTCTCTGGTAAGACTGCTGTGGCTTCGGACTGATAGGTCTGCTTGAAGGCTGTGAGTAACTGAAACTGCTTCTTGCAGCACCCATGCCAAACGGCTTCTGGGCTGCGCTCTCAAGTCCTGTAGCGATAACTGTAATCGTACACTCTTCCGGATATGTCTCATCATATCTTGCACCAAAGATAATATTTGCATCATCCCCTGCAAGATCCTGTACATATGTAGCTGCCTCATTAGCTTCCATAAGGCTTATATCACCTGAAATGTTGATAATAACATGTGACGCACCTTCAATGGTTGTCTCAAGAAGCGGGCTTGTAACAGCCATCTGTACAGCTTCGTTAGCCTTATCATCACCCTTAGCCGCACCGATACCGATATGGGCAATTCCCTTATCAGTCATAACAGTCTGTACATCTGCAAAATCAAGATTGATAAGTGCTGGAACATTTATAAGATCTGTTATTCCCTGAACTGCCTGCTGTAACACTTCATCTGCCTTCTTCAACGCTTCCGGCATGGTTGTCCTTCTGTCTACAATCTCTAAAAGCTTATCATTAGGTATAACGATAAGTGTATCTACATTGTCTTTTAATTTCTCAATGCCAGAAAGTGCATTGTTCATTCTTGTCTTTGCTTCAAATCTGAAAGGCTTTGTAACAACACCGACTGTAAGGATTCCCATATCCTTTGCAATCTTTGCAACTACAGGTGCTGCACCTGTTCCGGTTCCGCCACCCATACCACATGTAACAAATACCATGTCTGCACCTTTAAGTGCCTGGGTAATCTCGTCTATATTCTCTTCCGCTGCTTTCTCTCCTACCTCAGGCTGTGCTCCTGCACCAAGTCCCTTAGTAAGTTTTTCTCCTATCTGCAATGCCATAGGTGCTTTGCAAAGCTTAAGAGCCTGTTTATCAGTATTCACGCCGATAAACTCTACTCCGCTGATACACTCATCTATCATTCTATTAACAGCATTATTGCCAGCACCTCCAACTCCTACTACTATAATCTTTGCTGCTGCCTCTGCTTCATTTGTCGTAATCTCTAACAAGGGTTTCTCCTCCTTTTTATATCTCAATGCATATTGCTTAATAATTATGCATATTCTTTCAACTTATTATATAATATCTTTAAATCACAAAATAATCAACTAATATTTTTCAATTTACTGATTTTTTTTAAATGTATATCCTTCATCAGCACTGTCATACTGTTTCATATCAAGAGTACCTGACAATCCATTCAGATTTTCCCTCATGTCATTTAAGTCGATTATCTTTTCATTCAAGTTATCCCCGTCTCCGAGTTCAACCTTTACATCTCCCATATACAGTGTCATTTCCATAGAACCGGAAATGTATATTTTATCCACGCTTATACTGTATTTATTAAGCAGCTGGGTAATATCCATTATTTTGGAAAAAAGTTTATCATCCTCCACCGGTATCTTTTTCTGCAAAACAATGTAATCAAATTTTATACCGGTAATCTTCGGTATTCCTTCAAGAACTTCTGATGAACTCTCCGATACGATACCATCTTTATCAAAGTACATGTTAGTCCCAAAATATTCAATGTAGCCCACCACATTCTTTTCATATACAGATATTTTTACTGATGTAAGCGACTTCATGCTTATTTCATATTTTGCAACAAACGGTATACTCTCCTGTTTGCCAAATTTTGTTCTGAAAAAAAACACTACCGGACTTTTCATCCATTTGTCTTTAAATATCATTTCTTCTATCTTTTTATCACTGTATTTCTCATTTCCCGTCACTTCAATATGATTTATCTTAACGGCAAACACAAATATCAGAACAAGTGCCACTATACACAGTGTACATACTAATGCCATTATTTTTATCTTTGTGCTATTCTTCATATCTTATTCTCCTTGATACTGAAAGCACCATGCCCATTTCCATCATCAAAAACACTACTGAAGTACCACCGTAACTGATAAACGGAAGTGTAACACCTGTATTTGGAATGGTATTGGTAACTACCGCAATATTTAGCACTACCTGGATGGCAATATGTGCAAGCACACCTACAACCAGCATTGAACCAAACAAATCGGGAGCATTATTGGCAATAATCATAAATCTCCATATCATGAACACAAACATACCGATAACGGCAATCGCACCTATAAGTCCGAGTTCCTCGCATATGATGGTAAATATCATATCGTTCTGTGCCTCAGGAACAAATCCGAGTTTCTGTATACCATTTCCAAGTCCTTTGCCGAGTATTCCTCCCGAACCGATGGCATACAATGCCTGAAGCACCTGAAATCCGCCTTCCTGAGGATATTTTTCCGGATTAAGCCATACAACTATTCTGTCAAATCTGAAACTTCCCTTTACGATACCTTCAAACAGCATAAGCAGTACAAAACCTGCTATAGCTATTACTCCCGTAACTATAAAATGACTGTACTTCGGACTTGCAACAAACAGCATGACAAAACCTATTCCTGCTACTATTATTGCAGAACTCAGGTTATCTGTTATGACATAAATCATTCCGGCAATAATTCCCGTAAACATAAGCAGCATTATATATGTCCCCACTCTTCGTATACTTTTGGACTTTCTCTCAATGAAATATGCCAGAAATACTATCAGTCCAAGCTTTGCCGCCTCTGCCGGCTGAAACGAAAGTGAGGTTCCGATTCCTATCCATCTCCTTGCTCCGTTAATAGTCATTCCTAGCGGCGAAAGCACCAGAAGTATAAGAATTATCGAGCCTATATATGCTACAGGTGCAAACCGCCTCCATATATGATAATCCATAAATGTGACAAACAACATTACAACTATACCTATTCCCGACGCAAGCATCTGTTTTTTCAGGTAATATGCCGAATCACCAAACTTTATCTGAGCATTATATGAACTTGTGCTATACATCATTACAAAACCAAAACCAATCAGAAAGATTATAATAAATAACAGATTATAATCAAAATAGCTGGTCGCCTTTTTCTTTGCTGATTTGTTTCTGACCTTCTCTCTACTCACACAATCACTCCCTACAGATTATTAACGAATTCTTTAAACATTCTGCCTCGCTCTTCATAACTCTTAAACATATCCCAGCTTGCACATGCAGGTGATAACAAAACTGCATCTCCGGAATCTGCCTGTTCATCCGCTTTAAGCACGGCATCTTCAAGCGTATCGGCAAATATGATACTGTCATAGTTATATTTCTTTGCAGTATCTGCTATCTTCTGACTTGTGGCTCCTATAAGCACGACACATTTCACCGTGCCGTCAAATAATTTAACCCAGTCATCAAATTCGCATCCCTTATCATATCCTCCGGCAATAAGAACCGTAGGTCTTGTCATTGCCTCTATAGCCTTTATGGATGCATCTGTATTTGTTCCCTTAGAGTCATTGTAATATATAACCCCGTTCTTCTCTGTTACATATTCTATTCTGTGCTCAACAGCTTTAAAATCTCTTATGGTGTCTCTGATAATGTCAAGACCGGCTCCCATAAAATATGATATCGCAACTGCTGCCATAACATTTTCCACATTATGTATACCTACAAGCTTCATGTCATGTATACCGCACACTTTCTTCTCTTCACCGTCGATACGAAGTACAATGTCTTCACCGTCAAGACATACACCTTCAATAAGACTCTGTCTGCTGCTGTAGAAAAACGACTTTGCAGGTATTTTATTACTCTCTGTGAGAAGAATCTCATCATCATAATTAAGAACACATATCTGGTCTTTTGTCTGATTTTTAGCAATGCTCATCTTAACATTTGTATAATTTTCCATCGTATAATGTCTGTTTAAATGGTCCGGTGTTATATTAAGAACCGCTGTAACGTCCGGATGAAAATCTTTTGCTGATTCTAGCTGAAAGCTGCTTATTTCTGCCACCGTAACGGTATCAGCCGTAGTATCAAGTGCAACGTCAGCATAAGACGTTCCTATATTTCCCACTACATATACATCTTTATATGTATTTTTCATTATTTCACCCACAAGTGAAGTCGTGGTTGTCTTTCCGTTAGTACCTGTTATGGCGGCAAGTTTTCCCATGCTGTTCTGGTATGCAAGCTCTATCTCACCCCATATCTCAACTCCGCTTTCACGAACCCGGTTCACAAAAGGAGCATCAATAGGTATACCCGGACTGATTATCATAAGCTCATTATCATCTATAACTTCCTGTGGAAGTTCTCCGAGCACAATCTTTACATCGTTTCTTCCGAGTTTCTTTTCTATATCCTCTTTTTTCAGCTTATCATTTCCATCGTATAAAGTTACTGCCGCATTGCACTTAGTCAGCATTTTCACTGCACCGACACCACTTATTCCACTTCCGGCAACAAGTACATGCATGCCTTTAAAATCTCGCTTTGTAAAATCCATTTTTCTTCCCTTTCCCTGGTATTATAATGCCAGATATGCTACCAGACACAATATTGCCGTAACTGCCGTAAATACAGTTACTACTCTTGTTTCAGACCATCCGCACAGTTCAAAATGATGGTGTATCGGTGCCATTTTAAAAATACGTTTTCCACCGCTTATTTTAAAATATCCAACCTGAATTATAACGGATAAAACTTCCACAAGATATATAAATGCGACTATAAGTATAAATATAGGCATATTCATCATATACGCTGCTGATGCAACAAATCCTCCAAGTGCAAGGGAACCTGTATCCCCCATGAAAACTCTTGCCGGATACACATTGAATAAAAGGAATCCCAAAAGACTTCCTGCCACAGCTCCGGTTATTGTCTCTATTCCGCTTCCGTTTACAATACTTATAACTGTAAAGAAAACAGCTATTATAAGCGTTACTCCTGATGCAAGTCCGTCGAGACCGTCCGTAAAGTTCGCTCCGTTTACCGTACCAAGCACTACGAAGAACAACATCGGAACAAACAGCCATCCTATATGCAGATATAATCCGTTCTCAAATCCACCTGTAAACGGAATAAGCATTCCCGTTCCGACATCTGTATAATTAATAAGGTAATATGCAAACACGGCTGTAACTATAAATTGTAAAACCAGCTTCTGCCACGGTTTAAGTCCAAGTGACCTTTTCATTACAACCTTTATATAATCATCTAAAAATCCTATCATTCCAAATCCGAGTGTCATAAAAAGAATCGGAATTATTTTCTTATGTCCCGTTACAAACAGAAGTGATGTAACCACCACGCTCGACAGAATAATGAGTCCACCCATCGTAGGTGTTCCCGACTTTTTCAAATGTTCCTTTGGACCTTCTTCTCTTACATACTGACCGAATTTTAATTTCTTCAGAAATGGTATTACTATCGGGCATAATATAACGCTGATAGCAAATGATACCAACACTGAAATTATCATTTTTGTTTCCATGATTTCCTCCATTTTTACGTTTTATCTACCACATAGAGTATAATATTATTCATTTTAATTATCAATCACTTTCTGTATTATCCTTCTCTATATTCAGATTATCCTTTTCTATACCTAGATATGGTAATACATTCTCATAAAGTTCTCTTATGACAGGTGCCGCAATGGTTCCTCCATAATACACGCCTTCAGGCTCATCGATAATGCATATGGCAATAATCTGCGGATTATCTGCCGGTGCAAATCCTATAAAAGATGAAATATAACGTCCGGAATTTCTCGGAAGTTTCTGTGAGGTGGCAGTTTTTCCTCCCACACGGTACCCTTCCACTATTCCGTTTTTTCCACCGCCGTTTGCAACTACCTGTTCAAGCATGTATTTCATTTTTTCGCATGTATCATTCTCAATGGCATTGTCAATCTTTTCGTATTCAAATACCTTAACGGTATTTCCGTCTTTATCAACTGCCTCCACGCCAAAATGCGGTGTTATAAGCGTACCTCCGTTTATAACTGCACTCACAGCCCTCAAAAGCTGCAGCGGAGTTATCTGAAACGACTGTCCGAAAGACATCGTAGCCAGTTCCACAAGTCCCACATTCTCCTTTTTGTGAATAATGGTGGAGGCTTCTCCCGGCAGGTCAACTCCCGTCTTTGACAAAATCCCCAGCTTTCCTAAATATTTGTAGAAATCATCAACTCCTACTCTTAATCCCACATCTATGAATACCGGATTGCAGGAATTCTTCGTTGCATCAAGAAATGTTTCTGCTCCGTGGCCTGTTGTCTTATGGCATCTTATTCTTCTGTCTTCAACTATTCTGAATCCCGGACACGAAAAATTGCTGTCAATGCTTACGGCACCTGTTTCAAGCCCCGCCGTGGCCGTCACGATTTTAAACGTTGACCCTGGTTCATATGTATCATTTATGCATTGGTTTCTCCACATTTTATTCAGTAAATCCTGTTTGTTTTCAACATTTTCACTTTCACTGTACACACCTTCAAGCTCAAAGGGTGTGTTTAGATTATATTCAGGCACATTTGCCATAGCCATAATCTCACCGTTTTGGGGATTCATCACAATAATCGATACATAATTTGCAGACTTTGCCTCTAAAACTTTCATCGCCGCCTGTTGTGCATACATCTGTATATTTACATCAAGTCCTGTTTTCAGCGTAAGTCCCTGTACAGACTCGACTCTTTTTTCAGCCACATTTTCCAGTTCTATCCCCCGCGCGTCCGTGACAGCGAGAATAAGTCCATCTTTTCCTTTAAGGTATTTCTCATACTCAACCTCCAGCCCAACTATTCCCTGATTATCCGCACCTGTAAAGCCAAGCACTTTGGATGCCATCTCATTATAAGGATAATACCTTTTATAATCCTCATCGACTTTTACCCCTTCCAGATTGTAACCACGGATAATATCGCCTGTTTCTTTTGGCACGTTGGATTTAATTTTTTCTCTTACACTTACTTTATTGACCAGTTTTCTTACTTTCTCTTCAGGCACACCCAGTTCTTTTGTCAGAACCTCCGTCACCCTGTCTGCATCCTTTATCTGACTGTGTATAACAGATACGGTACACACTGTCTTATTCGCAGCTATGACCACACCGTTTCTGTCTGTTATCTCACCTCTTGCAGCCTTGACATACCTTTCCCTCTCGTGAAGGTCATCGGCTTTTTTCCCATAGTATTCTGACTGAAATATCATAATATATGCCAGTCTTATGCTAAGTGCAAAACTAAACAGTGCAATCGCGACCGTAAATATGACTATCTTCTTTCTGCTAAATGTTTTAACGTTTAACAAAACTCAAACCTCACAAAAGCCATTATCATTAATATATGACTGCTTTTATGAGGTTATGTTTAAACAATTATTCTGTCGCTGCCACAGCCTGTGTTTCTATATTCTCGGCTCCTGCTTCCGGCTCTCCATACAACGGCTCTTCATATGTATCATTTGAAAAGTCTGCTGCCTGTGTTGTCTCCTGCTGTGTATTTTCCTGTGCTGTTGTCTCACCTGACTCACCACCATTTTCAGGCTGTGCTGTTGTTTCCTGCGGTGCAGTTGTCGCCGGCTCAGGTGTAACAACTTCTGAATCTATAGTAGGGAAAATATCCATATATGGCAGAACCTCCGTCATTATTTCGCTAAACAGTCTTGATGCATATGAACTGCTTGACGGATCCGGAACCTGTGGCTGGTCTACTATGACGTAACATACAACCTGCGGATCGTTATATGGTACATATCCCATGAAAGAAAGAATGTATACATCCTCTCCACGTCTTCCGTTTATCTGTGCAGTACCTGTCTTTCCTGCCACTTCATATCCCGGAACTGCTGCTGTCTTGGCTGTTCCCTCTGTAACCGTCCTTCTTAATGCGTCCTGCAAAAAGTCTGACGTATCTTTTGTTATAACTTCCTTTATAAGTGTCTTTGTCTTATTCTCAACAATTGCTCCGTCAGAATTAACAACCTGTCTTA
This sequence comes from uncultured Lachnospiraceae bacterium, assembly GCA_902763335.1. Classification (GTDB taxonomy): domain Bacteria; phylum Bacillota; class Clostridia; order Lachnospirales; family Lachnospiraceae; genus UBA2821. Next base: position 51,936 of record CACWRR010000006.1, read on the forward strand.
CAACATGTGGCTGATAATAATTTCCACCGTTTATCAAAGCTGAAAATCCTGCTACCATCTGAATCATGGTAACGTTAAAGTTCTGACCGAACGAGTTTGTTGCCAGAGCTGAATCATACATAGTGTCCGCTGTGTAAAGAAGTCCGTCGGCACTTGCCTCTCCGCCTAAATCTATACCTGTCTTAAGTCCGAATCCGAATCTTGACTGGTAATCACAAAAGCTGTCTTTACCAAGTAATGCTGCTATCTGCATGAGTGCATCATTACATGAATACATGATAGCCTGTGATACGGTTACAGGTCCGTGACCTGCTCTCTTATGACAGTGTATCGGCCATCCGCCAACCATCTGAACACCATCACATATAAATGTCTGTTCTTTTTGGATAACACCTTCCTCAAGTGCCGCTGCAACGGTGAAAGGTTTTATGGTTGAACCTGCCTCGTATGTATCACTTATACAGTAATTTTTCCAGACTCTGTTTAATTTTAAAAGTTCTATATCTTCCGGTGTAAGACTTGCCTTCTTCTCATCTGAATAATATTTTGTTGCCTCGGCAAGAAAATTATTTAATTCTTCTTCAGTATAATAAGGCTCAAGATTTTTTACATTATTAAGGTCAAATACATTCTTGGTACTTGCCATTGCAAGAATTTCCCCGTTATTAGGATTTGCAACAACCACTGCCACATTCTCAGGTGTGTACTGTGTTTTCCAGCTCTGTACTTTTTCCTCTACAATCTTCTGGATATTAATATCAATTGTAGATATGACATTATTTCCGTCCTTTGCCTCACGTATTATATTTTCCATGGTGTTATCTTCATTTACGAATCCATATTTTCTTCCGTCAACACCATTTAATTCATCATTGTAATATTCTTCTATTCCACACGCACCTACATTTCCGCTGTAAGTAAATCCCACTGTTGATGCACCGAGTGTAGAATACGGATAATTTCTTTCATACTGATCCTCGAACCATACACCTTTAATATCCGGATTATTCTTTGTATCCGCCTGAAGTGCCTTAAATCCTTCTATCTGTTCATATGTAAGCTTTTCTATAAGTTTCACATAACTGCTGTCTTTTTTCTCATTTATTTTGCTGATAAGTTCATCCCTGTTCAGCTCAAAGCATGACACAAGAGCATTTACCGTAGGCTCCAGATACTTCTTTCCCTCATCCGTAAGAATGATTTTAGGGTCAATAATAAGATTATATACTTTGTTACTCGTAGCCAGAACATTTCCATTTCTGTCAAGAATATCTCCTCTTTTAAAAGGGAGAGTAGTCGATGTCTTGTCCTGCTGTGATAACACGACTATTTCATAATCATCCCCGTCAACAAGACTTATATAAAACATATGTCCTATAACACCCACAAGGCAGATAATTATAAAAAAATATGCTATAACAAGCTTGCTCTTCATTCTTTTATTAAAATGTACTACCTTCATCTACAACACCTATTCTTCCGGAACATCTGCAAACTGTTTCATATACTCACTTTCAGTACTTGTATAGTATGATACCTGACCTTTTGATGCCTGTACCATTCCAAGTTCTTCTGTTGCGACCTTTATTATATAATTTATGTCTGTGTAACTGTTTATGCTGTAATCAAGTGAATCGTTCTGTGCAGTAAGTGTATCTATAGAAGTCGAAATAGTATTTATATTTGACTTCGTCTCTGCTATATCCGCATGCAGTTTAAGATATGATACACATACAACTACAAGTGCCACTGTAGCCGTAGCAAGAAATAACATATAGCCGAGGCTTATCTGTTTAGCTTTCTCTCTGTTTGCCTTTGCAGCCTGACTGAGTTTTTTCTTTTCTTTCTCTACCCTTTTCCTTTCAGGTACAGCCTGAAGCTGTCTGGCTGCACTTCCTGATACATATTCACCTGTAATTCTCTTTTTTTCCATTTTTCTACCCTCTTTATTCTATAACTTTTCTTTCAAACACTCTTAATTTCGAGCTTTTTGCTCTTCTATTTTCCTCAAGTTCTTCCGCCGACGGAACAACCGGTTTTCTTGTTATGATTTTTCCTTTGGATTTCTTTCCACATACGCACACCGGAAAATCAGGTGGGCATGTACACGGATTTTCGTTTTTTCGGAAAGAATTTTTAACTATCCTGTCTTCTAGTGAATGAAAAGTAATGATACATAATCTACCATCATCATTCAAAAGGTCTATCATAGTATCTATAGACTGTTTTAACACATCAAGTTCTCTGTTAAGTTCTATCCTTATCGCCTGAAATGTTTTCTTTGCCGGATGTCCTCCCTTTGCTGCTCTTACCTTCATAGGTATCGCCGCCTTTACTATATCCGCAAGCTGACCTGTAGTAGTTATTCTTTCCTTCTGCCTCTCCATAACGATATGCTTGGCTATATTCTTAGCAAACTTATCTTCACCATAATCTCTTATAATATGGAAAAGTTCCATTTCACTATAGTCATTAACTATATCCTCTGCCGTAATGTTTTTTCTGTTGTCCATTCGCATGTCAAGCGGGCCGTCTTCCATATAGCTGAATCCACGCTCAGATGTATCAAGCTGGTACGATGAAACGCCAAGGTCCAATACAATGCCGTCAACTCCGGTTATTCCGAGATTATCAAGAACATTCTTTATGTTGCAGTAGTTATCTCTGACTATCGTAACCATGTCTCCGTATTCTCTTAATCTCTCTGTAGCTGCACATATGGCATCTTCATCCTGATCAATTCCTATCAGTCTTCCTTTGCCGTTCATTCTCTTTAATATCTGATATGAATGTCCTCCGCCGCCGAGCGTGCCATCTACATATATGCCTCCGCTCTTTACGTTCAAGCTGTCTACGGTTTCATCTAATAGTACAGATTTGTGATTGAATTCCATTTTAATCTCCATTTCCGTGCTATATCAGATACTCAACCCAAGCTCGTCCATGCTTTCAGCGATTTCATCCATGTCATCCATAACAGCACTGTTTTCCCATCTTTCTTTGCTCCAGATTTCTACCCTGTTTGCCACTCCGATAAATACTACTTCTTTCTCAAGTGCTCCGTATTCCCTGAGTGTGGTTGGAATAAGAATTCTTCCCTGCTTATCAAGTTCAACCGTGGCTGCACCGGACAGAAAGAATCTGGCGAAACGTCTGGCGTTCTTGTTGGCAACCGGTAAAGTGCTGAGCTTTTCTTCGAAGACCTTCCATCCTTCATTTGGAAATACAAACAGGCAATCGTCTAATCCTCTTGTAACTACAAATTCATCACCTAATGCTTCTCTGAACTTTGCAGGTACGATAAGTCGCCCTTTGGCATCTATTGTATGATTGTATTCACCCATGAACATTTCCGGTCACCTTCTTTCAAACCACATTGCTCCACTTTCACCCACTTTTCACCACTTAATCTAAATTTTATACCACTTTAATTAAAATATCAAGACTTTTTGCGTATTTTGGGCAAAAAAAATCGAGCCCCATAAGGGGCTCTGCATAAAAGCCTAAACTTCTTTGTTTTTCAGGTGTCTGTTTACAATTCTAAATATATAAATTCCAACGGCACCGACAAAAAACAGGGCTGAAACAAACTGCAAAAGTGAAAATCCCGTTCCCAGAAATCCAAATGAACTTATTCTGAAGAAATCAATGATTATATTTCCAAGAGAATAACCCGCAATGTACCACAGTACAATGTCACCATCCATTTTCTTAAATCTTTTAAATATCATTAACAGTATAAATAACACGAGACATATGGCAGCCCTGTACAAAAATGTAGGATGCACCTGTATGTAAGACACGCCGTCAATCCTTACCAGATTGTCTATAATCTTCTGATTAACCACTCCTTTTACTTCATCATACTTTATCTGCATGGAGGTAAAACCGTCTGTAAATCTTCCAAAGTCTCCACGGCTGAACAGTCCTCCAATGTTTCCTACCGCCTGTCCGAGTGCAAGTCCCAGACTCATGGTATCGGCAACCTTTAATATGGGAACTTTCTTCTTTCCCACAACTATTATACACGGAATCATGGCTGCCAGTATACCTCCATACATCGAGCCGCCTCCGTTTAATACATTAAAAATCTCAAGGATGTTATTCTTATAATAATCCCATGAATATATAACATAACATATTCTTGAACCGATTATACCTACTATTATGGCACACAGTCCAAGATTCAGATACATTTCCACATCCTGCCATGTAGAATGTGCCTCGTATATGACTATGGCAAAACCGGCAATCAACGCAAGTAATACAAACAGTCCTTTTATCGTAATTTCCATCCGAAAGATGCTAAAGCCCTTCGGAAGATTATTTAATTCAATTCCCACTCCCGGAAATCTCACACTGACTTCACCTATCATTATCCACCTCTGTATATCTTTTTCTCTCTTTATTATATTGTAAAAATCAAATATTTCAACTTTAATTTTGCCATAAAGTGTGTTAAACTCTTCTACAGTGATTTATCTCCCGGAATCTGTCCCTGATGCGTAAATATTCCGGAAGATTAAAAGGTGAAATGGAGGATTATCATGAAATTAGGTATAGTAGGCTTACCAAACGTAGGCAAAAGTACACTTTTTAACTCATTAACAAAAGCCGGTGCAGAATCAGCAAATTACCCATTCTGTACTATTGACCCGAATGTAGGTATCGTAACGGTTCCTGACGAACGTCTCGAAAAGCTTGCGGCACTGTACAATTCCAAGAAGGTAACACCGGCAGTCATAGAATTCGTAGATATCGCAGGTCTGGTAAAAGGTGCATCAAAGGGTGAAGGTCTCGGTAACCAGTTCCTGTCAAATATTCGTGAAGTAGACGCTATCGTTCATGTTGTAAGATGTTTTGAAGATACAAATGTCGTTCACGTAGACGGAAGCGTAAATCCTTTAAGAGATGTGGAGACTATCAATCTTGAACTTATCTTCTCTGATGTGGAAATACTTGAAAGAAGAATTGCAAAAACTTCTAAAGGTGCAAGAAATGATAAAACCCTTGCAAAAGAGCTTGAACTCTTAAACCGCTTAAAAGCTTATCTTGAGGAAGGCAACCTTGCCAAAACATTTGAAGTAAATGACGATGAAGAAAAGGAACTTCTTCTCTCTTATAACTTATTGACATACAAGCCTGTAATATATGCCGCAAACGTATCTGAAGATGACCTTGCAGATGACGGTGCATCAAACAGTTTCGTAGCAGATGTAAGAAAATATGCATCTGAGACAGGCAGTGAAGTATTCGTCATATGTGCCCAGATAGAGCAGGAAATGTCAGAACTTGATGACGAAGAGAAAAATCTCTTCCTTGAAGAACTTGGTCTTAAGGAGTCAGGTCTTGACAAACTCATCAAAGCCAGCTACAAGCTTCTCGGTCTTATCAGTTACTTAACTTCCGGTGAGGACGAGACCAGAGCATGGACTATCAAAAACGGTACCAAAGCTCCACAGGCAGCCGGCAAAATCCACAGCGACTTTGAGCGTGGTTTCATCCGTGCAGAAGTCGTAAACTATAAAGACCTCTTAGACTGTGGCTCATATTCAGCCGCTAAGGATAAGGGACTTGTAGGACTTGAAGGAAAAGACTATGTCGTTAAAGACGGAGATGTAATACTGTTCAGATTTAACGTATAGAAGTGAACTGCAAATAACTTAAAAACCCCCGAAAGCCTGTTAATCACAATTGCGGTTAATAAGGCTTTCGGGGATTTTTTGTATTACTTATAAATTAAATTTCAAAATTATCAGTTGGGATTATCTGCTGAAAATTGATAACCTCTTCCAGCCCCAAAAGCTAATATTATTAATTCAATGTTTTTTGCTGAATACTCACGATATTTGAAATAGTACAACAATGTATCAAAGAAATTATCCACCTCTTCTCTACTCGCGTTCACAATAGAGATATTTTTAGGATTTCTGAACAAATACCCTTTTAGCATTTCTGTTACAAACATTTCATTTATGAACACTATATCTTCTGAATCATCAACTAATATTTGTAATGGTTTATGTCTGAGAATCCATGCTATAAGATACGCATATATTTTTGAATCATGAGTTATTTCTATGTCTTGAAACTCTTTTAATCTATAAATATCCACAAAATAATCTATAATCACATGATTTAAAATATCCTCAGATATCTTTACTTTTCCCTCAAGCTGTTCAGACTCTATATAATCCTCCATAAGTCCAAGCACCCATGAATATCGACTTGCTATTTTTTTTTCAGTAAAATAGTCAACTACAAAATCATATGTTTCTTCTTTTTTTATATTATCAGCCATGATACTTATACTCCTTCATCCTCTTATTACTTAAATATCTTACACATGACCCTAAATAATCATGAAAATTTTCACTATGTTGTTTTTCATGAGCTCCATAAAATTCTTCCCCATGATTGCTCCTTCTATCCATTTTTATTACACCATTTCTTATTTTATCAACAAGCTTATATCCTTTTTCGATTCTATCTTTATTTTCCAAAATTCACACCTCCTGTTTTCATTATATTACTTTCAAAATCCCTCAGCAAATTATAAACAGTCTCTATATTATCAGAAATTTTATTTAATTTCAATTCTCTATCATTCTTTATATAATACTTTCCATTAAACTCATTCAACAATTCCAATTCATAAATCTGCTGCATTATCTCCCCCAAATCATTAGAAGTATTTGTCAATAAACTTAATACGCCTGACAATTCTTTTAAAGCTGAGAAACTCATACAACTCTCTTTTTTATACACAAAATTATGATCACAATCATTCCATGCTTCATCATATATTGTTCTTGCCTGTATCTCAATATATACACCCATAAAACTTACAATATAATGAACACTTCTATACCCATTATCTTTTAATTTTTTATTCACCAAAACATCATCATATATCGACAAATCATCTCCATACGCATAATATGCTTTGGGAATCTCCGCCAAAAAACCATCTCCTTTCACAGAATGTGGTACAAACTCAAATTGAACAAAATCGCTGCGCGATGGCCTGCCAAGGCTGTGGCGCAGTTTTTTACTTTTTCTAAAAAAGGCAGTGACAGGATTGTCCCAAGATAGT
>CACWRR010000007.1 GCA_902763335.1 uncultured Lachnospiraceae bacterium
AAAAAATTAGCACTCACCTCTTGACAGTGCTAATAATATATGTTATATTACATCTAGAACAAAGGAAGGGATAAAAAAGATAACCTCCCCGGTTCCAGAGAAACAAGGTAAACGAGCATATGGAATATAGAAAAGGAGCGATGACTTATGTTGATGCCTAGTATTTTTGGAGAGAATTTATTTGATGACTGGTTTGATGATTTCCCATTCTATAATGACAAAGCAATGAAAGATGTGGAAAAGAAATTATATGGTAGGAAAGCCGGTAGGATTATGAAGACCGATATCAAGGAAAAGGATAACGGTTATGAACTTGAGATAGATTTACCGGGATTTACAAAAGATGAGATTAAAGCTTCACTTGATAACGGATATCTGACAATAAGCGCTGCTAAAGGTCTTGACAAAGATGAGCAGGAGAAAGAAACCGGACATTATATACGTAGGGAACGTTATGCCGGAGCATGTCAGAGAAGCTTTTATGTAGGAGATGCAGTTGAGCAGGATGACATAAAAGGCGAATTTAAACATGGTATTCTGAAACTCTTTGTGCCGAAGAAAGAGGCAAAGAAAGAGGTTAAGGAAAATAAATACATTGCCATTGAAGGATAAAATTCAACAACAAATCCTTTGAAGACGGTAATGAAAAGAGGCGATAAAAATGTCAGACAAGAATCCAAAACATCCTTTAAAAAAGAAAAAAGCTAAGACAAAAGATAAGAAGAAAAATGTATATGAATAGAGAAATTCTTAGCTAAGAGTTATATACTTACAATCGTCGCATCACGAATATTAAAAAGTCGTGGTGCGGCGATTTTTGTGTTACGGTAAAATGCATAATATACATGCTGCCAGCAGGGCAGATAATGCAAAACTCGGTATTCCACGGAGAAATGAATCTACATGTTTTTTTGGGTTTTGATACATTTCTTTTTCAGGAATAAATGAAAAACGGATTCTTGAGGTGTTTCTCCACCATACTAAATCGATTACAATTTCAAAAAGATTTAATGCTTCCCCGAATATAAGAAAATATATAAATGAGTCCATAAAATTTTCAAATCCGAGAGTGTACTTTAAAATTGTACCGATAATACCAAAGATAACAGCGAATACAACAATATTACTTATTACAACCTTAAGCATATTTATACCGGCAGGTACTTTTTTAGACAAATTTTCATTCCGGTAAATCATATTCTGTATTTCGTCGGGATACGAACGGAAACCGAGCAGATTTTTTAATCTGTTCCGGTGTTTTTGTAGCATCCAAGCCAGAATAAAAGACAGAATACAAGTACTATCAATAGTTTAATTATCATAGTTTTAATTTCCTTATTTCTCAGATTTCAGCCCCAGCTCAGCCTCAAGACCGTGTAGTATAATATCCATTTCTTCCATAAATGCATTCTTGAAATCATCAGATATTCCGTTTATCATGGAATCGCTCATAATAATTTCACATATGGAGGAAAATTCTGTAAGTGACAGAAGATTTATGATCTGCACTGACAGGGTTCTGGAAGTTATTCCGCGATTGTACAGTTCATCATAGTACGATTTTAAAAATCCGGTGCATTTTCCGATATATTCTTTTTTGAGATGGCTCATGTAACGACCGGAATCATTATTTAAAAGTACATGATACAGTGCAAAATTTTTCTCGAGTATTGAAAAGGTCTTTATAGACATTCGTGAATAAAATATTTCTATAAGTTCATCATCCGTCAGTTTGGTTAAATCATAGCTTAAAAGTCTGTCTGTAATCTGAAGCAGTTCCTGACCGCAGTTTTCAAAAATTATCTGAAATATTTCATCCTTCCCTGAAAAATGCTTGTATATCGCTCCGGGTGTAATGCCGGTGCGGGCTGCAATTTTGCGCATGGATGTGTTTTCGTAACCGTACTGCGTAAATACTTCAAGTGCATTGTTTAATATATTATCACGCATTTGTTTTGTGCTTTCTCTTATGATATTCATACTCCTTTCAAAATGGTAAACACTGTTTACCAAACTTATAACACATGACAGAGGAAAATGTCAAGAAGATTAGAGAGTAAATTCATTGCGATTAAATTTAATTAACCCTTCATCTCTCATTTTGCACAATTCATTTGACATGGCACTTCGGTCGACGCACAGGAAGTCTGCCAATTGCTGCCTGTTAAATGGAATGTAAAAATGGCTGCAGTTTTGTTTTTTTGCTTCATCCGACAGATATGATAAAAGCTTTGCACGGGTGGAACGTTTAGACATATGACCTATTTTTTGTACAAGCTTGCGGTTCTTTTCAGCAATTGTAAAAAGAAGGTTTTTAATTATATCTGTGTGAAATTTGCAGGCAGAGGGGCATACTGTAAGGATTCTGTTTATGTCAAATGCGATTATGGTACTGTCTTCTATGGCTATAACATCATTTAACATTGCTCCGCTTCCGGGAGCAACATACGCTTCACCGAACATCTCACCAGAGTTAATAACATTCACTATGCTCCGGTTTCCCCAAAAATCATCACGTTGAACAAGAAGTTTCCCCTTTACCAGAACAGTAATCTGATTGATAAAGTCTCCCTCTCTGAAAACATAGTCACCATTTTTATAATCAACCGTTTCTGCCTGCAGACAGTTTAACATGGCAGAAATCTCATCGTTATCCACACCTGAAAAAAGCTGCGTCTTTTTTAAAATTTCCGTATACATATTTCAAAAATCCCCCTTTTTGACAAATATTTATTTCGTTGTAAAAACAACAGACATATATAAAATATTTTATTATAATGTGCCCATAAAGTCAAACAACAGTAATTTAACAATGTAAATATGGGATTTTTATATAGTGAGTCAAAATGGTGCTATGCACCATCCGGACACAAATATGTGATATTGCAAGCTTGCTTGAAAATTCACATATTTGCGTCTGGATATCCCTGGAGAGGATTTTGACTCACTGATAAAAATTCTTATGACGCATAGCAAATGCAGAAGGAGATTAGTATGATAAGAAAAATAATTAAAATCGATGAGGAAAAATGTAACGGATGTGGAGCATGTGCCACAGCCTGTCATGAAGGTGCCATTGAAATGGTAAATGGAAAGGCAAAACTTACACGCGAAAACTATTGTGACGGATTAGGTGACTGCTTACCTGGCTGTCCTACAAATGCCATTACATTTGAGGAAAGAGAAGCACCTGCATACGATGAGGCAGCAGTAATGGCATCAAAGCAGAAAAAACAGCAGGAAAAGCTGCCTTGCGGATGTCCGGGTACCCAGTCTAAACAGATAAAAAGAGAAAACAATGAATGTTCCGTACCGGAAACTTCAGTAAGTTCAAAACTGTCACAGTGGCCGGTACAGATAAAACTTGTACCGATTCAGGCACCATACTTTGACGGGGCAGGAATTCTGATAGCGGCAGACTGTACAGCTTACGCTTATGGAAATTTCCATAACGATTTTATACGAAACCGTGTAACACTGATTGGATGTCCTAAGCTTGATGACATTGATTATTCCGAAAAACTTACAGAGATAATAAGACGTAATGACATTAAGAGTGTAACTATTGTCCGTATGGAAGTTCCGTGCTGCGGAGGGCTGGAATACGCTGCCAAAAAGGCATTGCAGGCGAGCGGAAAATTCATTCCGTGGAGCGTAGTAACAATCTCTACAGATGGAAAAATATTATCCCGTGAATAAAAAATTATATATTGGCAAACCATAAGTTTAAAGTAACAGTTAGCATACAGGATTCAAGTGAAAAAAGCCCTTTTTTTGCACTCGAATCCTATACAGATAATTGCAAAACTCCGCTATACCATATCTTGTGCAAATTTATAGGCTGCATAAGCGACATTCTGAGGCGGCCGGCACTTAGCGGGTGCATATTATGCAGCCGCTTATGTACCGCTGCCAGCCGAGGATAGTGAAAACGTGTGAGCGTTGCAGCCTATAAATTGCACATGCATATAATGTAAATTTACCGGTTACAAATGAAAACGGCTGCTTTGAGATAAGGCTTGAAAGCATTGGAGGTCTTGGAGCAAATTTGTGTGGGAAAATGTTAGGAGAGCTTGGAGCAGTTTATTTAGATTTAAACGCTGCAAGCTTTTCAAGTTACGGTTCGGAGAAACGCGGCTCGCCGGTGAAAGCCTATATAAGATACAGCCTGCCGGATGAAGAGATAAGGATAAACAGTCCTGTGGAAAATCCCCACATACTGTGTCTGTTTCATGAGGCAATGATAGGGAAACAGTCGGTTATGGCAGGAGTTACGGAATGTACAAAAGTTATTGTCAATACAATGCAAAGCCCGGAAGAGATAAGAAAAAGGCTTAAAATGCATGCCGGCACAGTGTGCTGTATTGATGCAGGGAAAATAGCATTGGAACGTCATACCAGAGTAAATACCGTTATGCTCGGTGCTATTGCCGGAGTGTCGGAATTTATTCCGCTTGAGGCAGCATTGGATATAGTTAAGGATACACTTGGAAAAAAATCACCTTCCACTCTTGAGGAAAATCTTGATGGAGTAAGATGTGGATATACAGGCTATGAAATCAGAGAATTTGAACCCGATGAAAAGTATGAACCGGAGCCGTACAAAGAACCTGAAAATAACTGGGGCTATGAAAATGCACCGATTGGCGGGATTAATACATGTTACGGTTCAACCGTTTCAAATGACCTGTCTGCATCAAGGGAGGGGTATATTCCGATTTTTATAAAAGACAGATGTATCAATTGTGGACTGTGTGATTCAACATGTCCTGATATGGTGTTCAAATTTGTACCGGGTGAATACAAAGGAAGAAATATGATGGTAAATGAAGGGCTTGACTATCATTATTGTAAGGGATGTTTAAGATGCGTAGAGATATGTCCCTCAAATGCACTTGTAGAAGGCATAGAATGGGAACAGAAAGAACTTAAGAATTTCGTGAGAAATAAGGATTTGCTGCCAGACAGCATAAATTATGTAAGTGTGGGGGCAAATTCATGGATGACATCAGAGTCACCAAATTAAATGAGCAGTTAAGGAGTGGGAGAGTGAATAATCAGAAATTAATATTTGAAAGCGGAAATGAGCTTGCGGCATATGCAGCAAAGCAGATAAATTATCATGTGATGGGATATTATCCGATTACCCCGTCCACACAGATAGCTGAACTTTTAGATGACATGAAGGCAAATGGTATGCACGATATTTATATGATGCCGGCGGAAGGTGAACACAGTGCGGCAGGCATGTGCTATGGTGCGTCAGTGGGAGGCGGAAGAGTGATTAATGCAACCAGTGCTAACGGACTTATGTATGCACTTGAGCAGTTTCCCGTACAGTCGGGAACCAGATTTCCGATGTTACTGAATGTTGCATGCCGTACCATATCAGGACCATTATCGATAAAAGGAGATCACAGTGACATCATGTATACACTAAATACCGGATGGATTATACTATTTGCCAATACTCCGCAGCAGGTATATGACTTTAATATCTGTGGGCTTAAAATTGCAGAGAAAGTTAAACTTCCGGTGATAGTTGCATTTGACGGATTCTTTACAAGTCATCAGAAGAGAAAAGCATGGGTATTTGAAAATGATGATAACGTTAAGGAGTTTTTGGGACAGTATAAACCGGAGTATGATATTCTCGACATTGAACATCCGATAACAGTCGGATCATATATGAATGAGCCGGATGTAATGAATAATAAGTATCAGCTCCACCTTGCCATGGAGCAGGCAAGGGCAGACATAGCGGAAATATTTAGCGGATATGAGAATATCTCAGGACGGCAATACCTGATGACTGAGGAGTATCAGACACAGGAAAGTGATGTTATATTGTTTGTTCTCGGTTCGTCATATCATACAGCTAAGGTTGCGGTTGACAGGCTTAGAAATGAAGGAAAAAAAGTTGGAGTATTTACTATCAGTGTGCTGCGTCCGTTTCCAAAAGAAGAAATCTGTAATATATGCAAAAGTGCAGAGAAGGTTATAGTGGCTGACAGACAGGACAGTTACGGTGCCGGTGGCGGAAATATGTCATTGGAGATAAAGGCAGCATTTCAGGAGCATAATATAAATGCAAAAGTCATAAGCAGAGTATATGGACTGGGCGGAAGAGATTTTTATGTTGAAGATGCCGTGAGTCTGTTTAATACGGCATATGAAAATGAGGTAAAGACATTTGATTATATCGGGGTATATAAAGGAAATGATAAATTTAAGGAGCCACGATATTTTAATGTCATATCTGAGGATGAGGCAACACCGGCGTATTTAAAAAATGAACCCGTGAAAGTAAATATGAATGAAGCTACATCCATGCCTATGCGTGTGGCACCGGGGCATGGTGCATGTCCGGGATGCGGTATACCCGTCAATCTGAATCTGCTTTTAAAAGGAATAGCAGGAAATGTTATATTGCTGTTTCAGACAGGATGTGCCATGGTAGTTACTACATCGTATCCTAAAACATCGTTTCGTATACCGTATATTCACAACCTGTTTCAAAATGGGGCTGCCACACTCTCAGGACTTGCAGAAATGTTTAGAATAAGGCAGAAAAGAGGAGAGTACCCTGACGGTGATATCACATTTATCATGGTAAGCGGAGACGGCGGAATGGATATTGGAATGGGTTCGGCACTTGGTACCGCCATAAGAAATGAAAAGCTTATTATATTTGAGTATGACAATGGCGGGTATATGAACACCGGATATCAGCTGTCATATTCTACACCTAAGGGGGCCAGAACTACCACCTCACATGTTGGTAAAAATCAGTATGGAAAGCAGTTTTTTAATAAGGATATGCCGATGATGATGGCTGCGACGCATATGCCATATGTGGCAACGGTGGCGGAATCAAATCCGGTGGATTTTATTCAAAAGGCGGCAAAAGCAAAGAAATATGCGGATAATGTGGGAACGGCATATATAAGAGCATTATCAGCATGTCCGCTCAACTGGAATGATGTACCGAGATATGAGAGAAATGTAATAGGTGCTGCGGTAAATTCCTGTTATTTTCCTTTATATGAAGTGGAGGATGGCAGATTTTCAATAAACTACAATCCTGAAAAGACAAATAAAAAAATCCCCATCTCAGAATGGCTTGGGATGATGGGAAGAACCAGACATCTGACCAAATCTGAGTATGGGGAAATTCTTGATGAAATTCAAAGTGAAACCGACAAACGCTGGAACATGTTAAAAGCACTTGCCGGAATATAAAATCATTAGATAGAGTCGGTAAGTTTTCTTATACCGGCTTTTTCAAGTACACTCATTATTCCGTAAAATACGATAATGTTTATAACGCCTTCTGCGAGAAGTCCCGGTGTGGATGCAAGTCCTGATGCTATCGAACCGTACAGTATTGCGCCGGCAACTGTGTATCCGAATGCCATAAATAACATTGATACAATTGAACCGATAAAGGTCTGCACAGAGTAAAGTTTTACACCGTCCTTACGGAGTGAGAATATTCCACAGGCAATAAGTGCAATAATTAATTTTATAATGATAGTGGAAGGTGCCCAGATAGGATATCCGGTCAGAACATCAGCTAAGGATGCACCGGCACCGCCTGCTATACATCCGACCCATGGACCAAACGTGAAACATGCAAGAAGAATCATGCTGTCACCGAGATTTGCATATCCGAGTGGAATAGGAATCTGGATAAAGGCCGTCATAATATAAGTAAGAGCTATAAATACAGCAGTTATACAGGTTTTCATAACATTGTTTTTCTTCATAATTGTTCTCCGTTCCGAAGTGAAAATTGTTTCATTTCTTATAATAAATATTTAAATTTGATTTTAAATGAGATAATACTATATAAGTGGCATGCTATAAAGTGCCAAATCATGTAAAACTAACCATACCAATTCATATGTAAAGATTTAAAAACCACTTGACAAAGAAATTAAAAGACGTATAATGTAGTTATCAATACTACATGACAAAAGAAAGTAAACTATAATATGAAAGGTGGTAACTGATATGGATTGTATGATGAACGAAAAACAGGTAAGATTATATAAAATACCGATTCCAAAGTATACATTAGGAGAAGAACTGATAAGCGCTATATCACACGGAGTAGGAGCAGCACTCGGAGTCGTGGCACTGTGTATGTGTGTGGCAAAATCTACGGCTGTCGGAGACGGATATGCACAGGTGAGCAGTTGGATATTTGGAATATCGATGATAATACTATATAGCATGTCGTGTATATATCATGCACTAAAACCAAATAATGCAAAGCGTGTTATGAGAGTATTCGACCATTGTACCATATTCTTATTAATTGCAGGAACCTACACTCCATTTACACTTATATCATTAAGAGGAAATGTCGGCTGGACATTATTTGGAATAATATGGGGAACAGCAATAATCGGTATAATACTTAATGCCATTGATATGGAGAAGTTTAAAACAATTTCGATGATATGTTATCTGGCAATGGGATGGGCAATTGTATTTACATTTAAACCGTTATGTGCAGCAGTTGCTCAGGCCGGTATAAAGCTTCTGGTGGCAGGCGGTATAGCATATACCGTAGGTGCCGTTGTATATGGAATAGGAAGTAAAGTAAAATATATGCATTCAATCTGGCATTTCTTCGTGCTTGCCGGTACAATACTTCATTTCTTCGCTATATACTGGTATGTATTGTAGGACTCAGATATTTTTACCCTAAACATCATTAATGTAGAAAAAATAAATACAGATGGTTGTTACATTAATAAATAAAATTAGTGTAGCAGCCATTTTTTTGTGGTTGACAATATCAAATCCATATGTTACTGTATATCTATATTCGACATGTCGATGCTCGACATATCAAGCGTTGACATGCAGATGCTTGTGAAACTTAAAATTGTTTTACAAACATCGGACAATATTTCATTTCAGAAAGGAGACGGGTACATTGAATGAAGCTATATTAAAAAAGTACATCCCCATGACAGAGACAATATATTACACATTATTAGCAGTTATATCACCACGTCATGGCTATGCAATAATGCAATATGTCAGTGAACTGACTGATTCAAGAATAACACTTGGAACAGGTACATTGTATACGATGGTCGGAAGACTTGTGAATGATGGGATAATAGAAAATATACCAAATGAACAGGGAAAGAAGACATACATTATTACAGATGTGGGAATGGAACTTCTAAAAATAGAAACAAAGAGAATTGAGAAGCAGTTAAATGATGGAAGGATGGTGCTGGGAATATGAAAGAGCAGATATTAAAGAAAACAAAATTTATAATGAGTATTCAGGAAGAATGCCGCTGGCTGGAGGAGATGGCACAGAAGGGGTGGTTTTTCACAAATATAACTATGGGGGTAAGATATACATTTAAGAAGGGAGAGCCGAGAAAAGTCGTATATGATATAGACAGATTTGACATTCCGAAGAAACCTACACTTGAGGATATAAATGCGAAGGAAATATTTATGGAAATGGCAGAGGACATGGGTTGGAAAGAAGTGACCCATGATGAAACAATGACATATTACTTTGTAAAGGACTACGAAGAAGGGGGAATAAATGAGATTCATAATGACGAAGATACCAGAAAACTCAGAGCTGAAAAATATAGCAGAATGCTTCTGCGACAGAAAGATTCACTGTTAGGTTTTGTATTTTTCGTTGCACTGGTGGATTTACTTAACATGATATTAGAGGATGTGACAAATGACCATTTTATGACGTGGTACAATTACTTCAGTGTTGGCTATATAGGATTTTTTGCAGCATACAGTATATGGGTTAAAGGTGTGGCAGAAAAATTAAGGACAGAACTTTCAATGTCAAGGGAACAGTGGGAATACAGCAGATATAATGTCAAGAAAGAGAAGAAATTTATATTGACAAACAGAGGGCTGACTAAGTATCTTGCAGGAATGGCAAAAGAAGGATGGATGCTTACAGATGTTACGGCACTTAACTATTCATTCAGAAAGTCGGATGTGGCGGATATTGTATATACGATAGATGCATATTCATATACGAAATCAAGACACAGAGATGAAATTACCGGAGATAAAAAGGACTGGTATGGAATGAATGGTGACTGGCAGATACAGAGTGTAAAAGATGCAGAGAAACGAGGCTGGTCATATGTATGCAGTCTTGAGAATAAAACAGTTATTTACAGTGGGAATAAAGACAGTGTTGAACCGCTAAATGATAAAAAATTCGACAACAGTTTTACATTTATATCATGGATAGGAAAGGCAGGAGTCACTACCATGATATTGGGAATGATAGGCTTTGCAATCGGATTTACGGTAGCAATGCTTACACTTTAGAAGTTTATTTCCCAAATAACACAGTTCGACAAAGAAATGTTGAAACCCATACGACAAAGATGATAAACTTTATCCGTAGTTTTAATTATCTTAAATTATATATGTGAAATTCTTGGATTTATGTTATGCCCTGTACAGGGATACAAAAGGAAAAGGGAGTTTCACGGAAATCATTAAAAGGAGGATAGAGTTGTGAAAAAATACAATCTGAAATTTTTCATTATACAGATGGCGATAATTGTGGGAATTTCGCTTTCTGTGGGTCTCTTTTTTGGATTAAGATCCAATAGTCCGCTTGCGATGATTATACTGCTGACAGGATTTTTTACATTTCTGATAAGTATTTTTTACTTCTTTGTTTATGGAAGTGTGATTACAGACAGATTTACAATGCGAACGGAAAAGAAATATTCTGAGGAGAGAGGATATGCGGACTGTGAAACATTTTATTCCAATTCTGAGATTTTAAAAATAAACGAAAAGGATGGAAAGATAGCATATATAGCTAATCAGAATCCATTTGAATTTCAGAAAGTCAGTGCCGCTGATATTTCCGGTATCAGAACCGGATATATAAAAGGGCCTTTAGGAGGAACCAGTTATGTATACTTTGAATTTGTATACAAGGGTAAGAAAAAGCGAATAGCTACATTTACGTCAAATAGTGCATACAGCATGAATTCAGAAGAGGTTGTGGAAGGAATCTCTAAAGCGGATTATTTTTGCGAAGTTTTGAATAACGCAAAGGCTAATGCAACTGCTTAGGAGTGAGCTGACATGGGACCGATTTTAAAGCTGACACAATGGATTTTTTATTTTATAAACAAGCATTTGCTGAATCATGAGACGATTAAATGTAAGCAGTGTAAAGGCGAGATGACTTCAAGAAAACAATATCTTGCACTGATACCGGCTTATTTCGACGATGAACATGAGGAGACTGCAGAGTATTACATCAATAATATTACCCCCATTAGTGATGAATCTGAAATACCGACAGGTAGGAGAGCCTGTTGTATACATGTATTCCAATGCGGTAATTGTGGAAATAAATTAATCAGTGTAGTTGATTTTTTGAAGGTTAGAGACAAGATTTTAGTAAAAGGTGGGGATACATATCCTTACGAACATTTTAGGGAACATATAGAAAATTATTTTTCACGTTATAATAGTGAGGAATAGTGAAAGACTGTTGCAATAAAGATTTTTAGATGGTATATATTATAGAGAATGAGGAGCTTTATAATTGCTGTATGAAGATGAATTTATTGTAGCAGTTTTTTGTGTATTCAGATGAGAGATGTGTATTGATACAAGAGTGAGGAAAAGTCAGATGAAAAAAATACTTATATTAGAAGATAAAAAAGAAAATATTGATGCACTGACCGGAATTATTACAGAAATGGATGAAGATATAAAGCTTTATCCGACTTCCAGAACAGAAGATGCATATCAGACTGCATTAGAAAAAAACATAGATGTTTTTTTAGTTGACATCGTTTTAAAACCGGAAAAATTGGATGATATGGCGGGAATGATATTTGCGGAAAGTATCAGACAGGTTGAAAAATACAGGTTTACTCCGATTATATTCCTCACGGCACTTTGCGATCCTGAGATGCATGAATATAAAGAAATTCATTGTTACGTATATTTGTCAAAGCCGTATAATAAAGAAAAACTGACTGCGTTGTTAAGCGAGGCACTTACTTTTGAGCAGCACAGGGATGAAAACAGAAATATTTATTTAAAAAAGGATGGAATATTTTTTGCAAAAAAGATTCAGGACATAGTATATATTAAAAGCAGTGCAGGTAAGATGATTGTAAAAACCATAAATGATGATTTGGAAATAAGTTATAAATCTAACAACCGCATTATTAAAGAACTGGATTAGGATAAATTTGTAAAATGTAATCGTTCGGTTATTGTCAATAAGGATTATATTCAGTCTGTTGATGGCACAAACAGATATATTGAACTTAAGAATGGTTATGGAACACTTGAGATTGGTACTATTATGAAGAAAGAGTTTTTAAAGGAGATACTGAAATGAGTTCTGTGCTGGAATTTATTATACATTTGATTTTATATGGGGTGGAAGTTATAGGAATAATGCTTGTCGCTGACGGATTTATGCAGAAGAAATTCAGGTTTACTGCAATGTTTACGGGGGGACTGGCATTTATTATTCTGATGTATGTACTGAGAGATACGAGAGTTATAAAATATCAGGGATTTTTTATGGGATTCTTATCCTCTACGGTAATATTTTTATGTATTTATAAAGAAGTTAAAAATATAAGAAAGACAATACAGAATGTTATGGTCGCCATACTTGTTGATTTTTTTGTGCAGTTTATGGTAATGATGGTTCTGGAATTTATTAAAACCAATACCAGCGAAAGTGATATATTTGTAAACGGCTATCTGAGAATGGGCGGAAGTGTTGCAGTATTTGTTATATCATATATAAAAAGAACAGATTTCTTCGTGCATTCGATTACATTTTCGAAAAAAATAAGGTGCTTGGAAGGATTATTTTGTCAGCTAGAGTGCTGACATTTGTCATTACTGTAATTTTTAATATCAATGGTGGATTTACGGATACTGAAGCGATGTTGTATATGTGCTTTTCTATATTGTTTATTGTTACACTGTATCAGTGGAATAAGGCGAGCGAACTCAGTCAGGAGAAGGACAGAAGAATAATGATTCAGCAGATGTGTCAGGAATCTTATGAGCAGTTGCTGATTGAGGTGAGAAACCGACAGCATGAATTTCAGAATCATCTTGCGGCACTTCAGGGAATGTGCTATTCGTGTCAGACTATAGATGAACTTACAGAGCTGCAGAGTAGTTATTGCGACAGAATACTTGTTGAAAATAAATATAATAAACTGCTGTATGGATGTAACAGTCCGATTGTGGGTGGATTTCTGTACAGTAAATTTTCAAAGGCGGATGAAAAAAATATAGAAACGGATTATCAGATTTCCATAAATCCAAAGAAAAATGGAATTGATGAGTTTGAACTTATAGAGATGGTGGGAATACTGTATGACAATGCTGTGGAGGCCCTTGAGTCTGCAAGCCGGAAAAAGGTAAATGTAAATATATCAGAAGATAATGGGATGATAAATATATCTGTGGATAATATCAGTCCGTTTATATCCGGTGAGGAAATGATGACATTTTTCCACCGTGGAGTCAGCACAAAGGGTAAAAACCGTGGCATCGGACTTGCAAAACTGCAAAAGATGACAGAGAAATACGATGGAAAAATTATTACAGAAAATAAGAAAATAGAGGGCGAAAACTGGCTGTCTATAAAATTAATTTTACGATGTGAAAAATAAAAAAATGCGATTTTGCAGTAAAATGATAAGATAAAAAATGCGATTTTGTGGTATAATAAGAAAATAAAAAATGCGATTTTGGAGATTTGATATATGTTCAAGAGAAAAATATATAATAAATTAAAAGAATGGAAATGTGAAAATAATGGAAAAAAGGCGCTTTTAATAGAGGGAGCAAGAAGAATTGGCAAATCAACGGTGGTGGAAGAATTTGGAAAAAGAGAATACAAGACATATATATTAATTGACTTTTCTGTTGTATCGCAAAATATAAGAGAATTGTTTAATGATATGTCTGATTTGAATTATTTCTTTTTACAGTTGCAGTTACAGTATAAGGTCGATTTATATGAGCGACAGTCTCTTATTATATTTGATGAAGTTCAGTTGTGTCCGTTGGCAAGGCAGGCGATAAAAGTACTTGTGAAAGATCGAAGATATGATTATATTGAGACCGGGTCGTTGATTTCATTAAAGAAAAATGTTCAAAATATTCTGATTCCCAGTGAAGAACGCAAAATAAGTATGTATCCCATGGATTATGAAGAGTTTTTATGGGCAATTGGAGATAATGTTACTACAGAGATTTTGAGAAAATGCTTTAATGATGGAAAATCACTTGGAGATTCGGTTCATAGAAAATTGCTTAGGGATTTTAGATTATATATGTTGGTTGGTGGTATGCCACAGGCAGTTAATGAGTATATTGAAACTAATAACTTTAGAAAAGTTGATGAGGTTAAGAGGGATATATTAAGTTTATATCATGATGACTTTATGAAAATAGATATGACGGGGAAAAGTTCCCTTTTGTTTGATTCTATTCCTGCACAGTTAAATAAAAATGCATCCAGATATCAGGTGTCCGGAGTGTTGAAAGGAGAGAGAGCGGATTCAGTTTTAGAATTGATTGCACAGATGAAAGATTCTAAAACAGTGCTTATAGCATATCATGCGAATGATCCGAATGCAGGATTATCAAGTAATCTGGATTTGGGAAGGTTTAAAATGTTTATGTGTGATACAGGATTGTTTGTAACTCAAATGTTTAGTGATAAGGATTTTACTGATAATATAATATATGATAAACTTTTGAGTGATAAGTTTTCCGGTAATTTGGGATATTTATATGAAAATGTTGTTGCGCAGACATTAGCTGCCAATGGTGATATGCTATTTTATCATACTATTGCGAATGAAAAAACAAAACACAATTATGAGATTGATTTTATACTGGCAAGAAAGAATAAAGTATGTCCTATAGAGGTAAAATCATCAAATTATAAAACACATAAATCATTGGATGTTTTTTGCGATAAATTTTCAGACAGAATTTTAAATAGGTATTTGATATATACAAAGGATTATTCAAAGGATAGAGAGACAATTTGCCTTCCGGTTTATATGGCACAATTTTTATAATAACGAAAGGAAACAGGAAAAATGAACATTTTAATAAGAGAATATAAATCATCAGATGCAGAGTATGCAAGTGAAATATGAGGATATTATACAGCATTATTATGTTCTGGCTTAATGATTTTTTAATAATTTAAATTATATAATACTGGCACAAGGAGGATGAAGACATGTATGCTAAGATGCTTAAAAAGGACCTGATGCGTAAGAAAGTCATGAATCTGATTTTGCTGGTATTTATTTTGCTTGCAACTACTTTTATAGCTGCGAGCGTAAAT
This sequence comes from uncultured Lachnospiraceae bacterium, assembly GCA_902763335.1. Lineage (GTDB taxonomy): Bacteria > Bacillota > Clostridia > Lachnospirales > Lachnospiraceae > UBA2821. Next base: position 15,407 of record CACWRR010000007.1, read on the forward strand.
AATATATGTGCAGTGTTGGACGGGACAAATTATTTTTACGAAAAGTCGGGATTGGAAGACTATTTTATTATCACTATGAAAAAGGAAAATAGTGATGGCGGAGAAGATGAGATAAGAAAATTTCTAAAAGGTAACAGTCATGTGCGTGATTATAGTGAGGATAATATTCTATATTCATCTAAGGGAAATGTAAAACTTGCTAATGGCAAAAATGCTGAAATCAGTTCATCAATAATTATAAACTGTTATGACATAGAACAACAGAGATTTTTTGACTCCAAAGATAACGAAATTACATCTATGAAAGATGGAACAGTTTATCTGCCAAACAGTATTATGACAGAAAATAACATTAAGCCGGGAGATAAAATAAGTATCGTTACCACATCAGGATATGATAAAGAATTTAAGGTTGTGGGAAGTTTTAAGGATGCACTTCTCGGTTCAACTATGATGGGAACAAAGAGATACCTGTTTAGCAAAAATGATTTTCATGAACTGATGGATAAAAGCGGGCTTCCTGAAGGAACAATATTTTCCGTGAATGTAAACGGATTAAAGGATTTTAAAAATGATTACAATAAGTTGGATGAGACAACCATATTTTCAGACGACAAGGCGACGGTAAGGATTACATATGTTTTGGATATGGTACTTGCAATGGTACTGATGGTTGTGAGTGTGTGTCTGGTGATTATATCAGCGGTGATGCTTAAATTTATTATTATGTTTACGGTTAATGAAGACTGCAAAGAGATAGGTATCATGAAGGCGATAGGTATTCAGGACAGGAAAATAAGAATGCTTTATGTGGGTAAATATATGGTGCTTGCCATAGTGGGAGTGGTTGCAGGATTTTTCATATCCATACCATTTAGCAGGATAATGTTAAAGCAGGTGACCCGGACGATTGTCGTAAGGGCTGGAAATTCTACATTGTTATTGCAGGCGGCGTCAAGTATTCTGCTTGCGATGATAATTATACTTGCGGCATACCGGAGTACAAAACGTATAGAGAAATTTACACCGATGGATGCAATCAGAAGTGGGAATAATGGCGAAAGGTTTAAGCGTAAAGGGATTTTATCTCTTGCAAAGACCGGAATGAGACCGACAACATTTCTTGCGTGTAATGATGTTTTGAACGAAATAAAAAAGTATATTGTACTGTTTGTTACGGGAATGGTGGGAATGTGGCTTGTTATCATGCCGGCAAATACTATAAATACACTTCAGTCTGATAAGATATCGAGAAACTTTTCGTTGATTGACTGTGATGCATGGATAGTTGACGATGTGATGGTGACAGATTGCATATTGTCCGGCGACAGGAAGTATATTAATGAGAGACTTAATGAATATAAAGAAGAACTTGAAGATAATAATATCCGGGTTAAGAGAATATTTATGGAGATGATATTCAGACTGAAGATAGAGAAAGGTGATTTAAGTTATAAATCTATTGCATTTCAGGGGATTGGAACAAGCGCTGATGAATATCAGTATCAGGAGGGAACTCCGCCAAAATATGAAAATGAGGTTGCACTTGCATATACAACTGCAAGAAATATAGATGCCCATGTCGGGGATACCGTGAAAATTAATGCGACCGGTGAAGTGAAAGAATATGTGGTGACAGCACTCTATCAGAGCATGAATAATATGGGTCAGGGAATAAGGTTCAGTGAGAATATAGATTTGGATTATTCACTGGCATCAGGCGGATTTGGTGTGCAAGTCGTATATGATGGGCATTATACGAAATCTGAGAAGAAAGAAATGCTTGAGAAAATGGGGGATATGTTTGAAAGTGCCAAGGCTGAAAACATGCAGCAGTTTATATCGGACATGTTAGGAGACGTTGCAGGCAGAGTAAAAGAACTGAAAACTATTATTCTTGCTGTGGTACTGGTCGTAAATGTGCTGGTGATTGTTTTGATGCAGAAGATATTCCTGATACGTGAACGTGGCGAGATAGGTATGCTTAAGGCAATCGGATTTTCTACAGGCTCTATTATAGCGTGGCAGACAAAGAGAGTGTCACTTGTGCTTGCAGGCGGAATGATTATCGGTGTACTCACCAGTGTTCCGTTTTCGCAGATTACTTCAGGACAGGTATTTAAGCTGATGGGAGCGGACAGCATAGAATTTGTCGTAAATCCGGTGGAAGTGTATATCGCATATCCGGTGATTGTGTTTGTGGCGGCTGTCATAATGTGTATATTCACCATGTTAAATGTTAAGAAGATTAAAATTCAGGATATGAATAATATAGAATAGGAAGGTGTCGGAAATGGGAACTGCTTTAAGAGTAAAAGATTTATGCAAAACATATATAGTAAATAAGAGACAGAACAACGTACTTAAAAATATTTCATTTGAGATAGAAGATGGAGAGATGGTGGCGGTCATGGGACCGTCCGGTTCAGGAAAGTCAACACTGTTATACAGTGTGTCAGGTATGGACAGACCGACAGCAGGAAAAGTGGAGCTTGGAGGAAAGGACATTACAGATCTTTCTGAAAAGGAACTGTCAAAGGTGAGACTTGACGAGATGGGATTTATATTTCAGCAGATGCATATGCTTAAAAATCTGACGATAGCTGACAATATTATCCTTCCTGCAATGCAGTCCGAGAGAAAGAAGCGTACAAAAACGGAAATAAATGAATATTGCAAGGAACTTATGAGAAAGCTTTCCATCAGTGATATAGCTGATAATGATATCTCAGAAGTCTCAGGCGGTCAGCTTCAGCGGGCGTGCATATGCAGAAGTATGATTAACAGGCCCACCATTATTTTTGCAGATGAACCTACGGGAGCACTTAACCGTGGAACATCTGAGGATGTAATGAAACAGCTTAATAAACTCAATGATGACGGAACTACGATACTTCTCGTAACCCACGATATGAAAGTTGCTTCAAAATGTAGTAGAATATTATACATAGTAGATGGTAATATAGATGGAGAACTTAAACTTGGAAGTTTTGATTCCGATAAAGATGCAAAAGACAGAGAACGAAAGGTTAATCACTGGCTGACAGAACGGGGATGGTAAAATGGCAGATATAATAATAGTGGAAGATAATGAAGAAATCGGAATACTTTTGCAGGATTTTCTGCATGCTGAAGGGTATGACACATATCTTGCAGCAAGTGGGGAAGAAGCCTTATCCGTATATGAGGATGAGGGAGCGAAAATGATTCTGCTTGATATCATGTTACCCGGAATGGATGGATTTGCGGTGTGTCGTAAAATAAGAGAAAAGAATAATACGCCGGTCTTTATTATCAGTGCCAAAAACACAAAAGATGATAAGCTTAACGGTCTCTTACAGGGAGCGGATGACTATATTGAAAAACCTTATGATGTGGACATTCTCATTGCCAAAATAAACGGTTTGTTTAAGAGAAGATATTCATCTGATGAAATTATAGTGGGGAATATTAAAATCGATAAAACTAAAAGGCTTGTATACCGGGATGGTGAACAGGTGCAGGTTGGGGTAAAGGAGTATGAATTATTACTATATCTTATGGAAAATAAGGGAAAAACTCTGACGAAAGAAAAACTTTTTAACGCTGTATGGGGCTATGGTTCGGATAGTGAGATTCAGACCCTTACGGTTCATATAAAATGGCTTCGTGAAAAACTTGAGAAGGATTCAAAGAAACCTGAACACATCCTCACAGTGTGGGGAGTAGGGTACAGATTTGAATAGACAGAGGAAGAATATGAAGAAATTTAACTATATTATTACAGCATTTACATTGGCGTTTTTGGTGCTTGTTTTTGTGGGAAATCTGTTTATTTACAAAAATGGGCAAACGAATGAAAACAATGAATACAGGGTGCAGATAAACCGCATGGAAATAGAGCTTGGACGCTATGAAGAAAAGAACGGAAAAGCTCCTGACAGTGTGGAGGATATAGAGAAATTTGCCGGGGACAGATATGATTCTGTCGTCGGCATTTCGCATGTAAAAAAATCAGAATCATCGGATGACTTGTACCGCAGTCTCATATCTGTTAAGAATGTGCAGTATGAATTGTATGAGACTTCAGGATACATTTACCGCATCGATTATAGAATGAATAATGGGAACGGTAAAAATATATACATTGTTCTGAATATTGTACTTATTATAGGCTTTGTGGTTGTATTTAGTATTCTTTTATATATTAAAAATAAGATATTGAGACCGTTTAATGAACTGGTGGAACTTCCGGAAGAGATAGCCAGAGGTAACATGACTGCTTCGCTAAAAGAGGGGAGGAATAAATATTTTGGAAGATTTGTCTGGGGAATAAATCTGCTTAAAGAGCAGATTGAGGATGGAAGAAAAAGAGAACTCAATATGATTAAAGAAAGACAGGTACTTTTATTGTCACTTTCCCATGATATCAAGACGCCTTTGAGTGCCATAAAACTGTATTCAAAGGCACTGGGGCGTAATCTTTATCCGTCGGAGGAAAAGCGGCAGAGTGTCATAAAGAGTATAGGTGACAAAGCAGATGAGATTGAGGGATATGTTTCTGATATTGTAAGGGCATCCGGTGAAGAATTTATGGAGTTTGAGGTACATAACGGAGAGGTGTATATTGCAGAAATTGTAAAAAGGATTCGTAAGTATTACAAGGAGCGTATGGACATTGAACAGATAGATTTCAGTATAAATATGGATGCAAACTGTCTGGTAATGGCAGATGGTGACAGGCTTGTTGAGGTCATCCAGAACATTATTGAAAATGCTATGAAATATGGAGATGGAAAAAGAATTTCACTTTTGACTGAAAACGGAAACAGTGAATATAAGATAAAAATAAGTAACAGCGGATGTACATTGGCAGAGGGAGAGCTTCCACACATATTTGACAGCTTTTTCAGGGGGAGCAACGTGGAGAGAAAGATGGGGAGCGGACTTGGTCTGTACATTTGCCGTAAGCTGATTTATCTCATGGAAGGAGAAATCACAGCAGATATCAATGAAAAATCCGACGAGAGGGAAATGTGTGTGACAATTGTACTGAAAAAATATTGAATCCTATGTGGTGACGTGTTAGAATGGCAGTATAATGCTTGCAACAGAGTTGCGCAAAACGGAGGTAGTTATGTTGGATGGTTTTATAAACGGGATGAGGCAGACGATTGAGGATAATGCAGGATACAGGAGAATATTTGAGCTTTTATATAAAATACTTCCTATAGAAGTGGGGATTGTTTATGTATTTCTGATTATTACGGCATGGATGAAACAGGATATAGGTATTTCAAAGCTTATTCTGGTGCCGCTCGTGGCCTTTGTGGGAGTTACCGTTATCCGGAAGCTTATAGATGCTCCGAGACCATATGAGGTAGATGGAATAGAACCTCTTATTCCTAAAGATAAGCATGGAGAATCGTTTCCCAGCAGACATGTGGTTTCAGCTATGATTATTACTATGGCAGGATTTTATATGAATGTATGGATTGGCATAAGTCTTGCAGTGGTTACGGTGCTTATAGCAGTGATGAGAGTGGTGGCGGGTGTGCATTATGTAAAAGATGTGGCAGCCGGTCTTGCTATCAGCATAATAGTAGGAGTTATTGGATTTTTCTTATAAATAATCCGGGAAACGGAGAGGAAAATGTTTGAAAAAATATTTATATATTCACCCATAGATAGAAAACTGAATAAAATATCCGGTGTGGCATGGGCAATTAAGATGGTTCTCATCCTTTTTCCGATTGGCGGATTGGGAATCGGTCTGTTTTCATGCTATGTGAAATATATACCGGCTGACAGATACAGAATGTTATACTATATTCTGTATCTTCTTCTTATGCTTATAGTTGTATATGGTATAGTGCGCTGGCTGAGAGAATTGTTTACCGTGTATGCAATAGGAAAGGACGGTAAATTTTACAGGTTCAGAATGATGGCATTTGCCATGGGTTATCTCGGATTTGGCAGAAAAGTAAGTGAGGTGGCAGCTAAAAAGACGGGAAAACTTGCAGGTACATTTGAGCTGATGATGAAGGTTAAGCAGACTATAGAAGGACTTGAGAAAGAAGAACAGGTTGAGGAAATGTTTGCAGCCGGATATTTATCGGAGATTTCGGATATAACTGTAATAAGGGAAAAAGATGACTATATAAAAATATCAGCGGTGTGCAGCGAAAAGAAGGGGGACAAAAAGAGAAAACTGACTGTGCGTAAAGTATATGATGACTGGCAAAACATGTCTGGCTACATGAAACATATGGCAGCGGGAGAAAGCGGAGAGTACAAATTTGTATCCCGCACATCCTACAGGGACTTTGTAGGCAAAAAGGAAGGTTATATAAGAAAGGTGATAAAGCAGTCTGTTGTCGCTATCGGTATTACCGCATGGCTTGGAATATTTATGCTTAGCGGTGACATCAGCCTTGAGAGTAATATAAGGGCAGGAAAATATACGCTTACCGAAACAAATGTGGACAAAAACTATGAATTGTATACAAGCGTGGAAAATCCGGAACACAAGATAAAAATATATGATGAAAAACATATAAACTACAAACCGCTTATGGCAGTATTTTTAATATGTGAGGTACTGATAATAACAATAAACATTGATATGAACAGCGTAATGAATAAAAAGTCAGCCGGTCAAAAAAAGGTTGACTAACAGAGTGAAGTCATGCTAATATATAACCCATGCGGATGTGGCGGAATTGGCAGACGCGCTAGATTTAGGTTCTAGTGGGCAACCCCCGTGCAGGTTCGATTCCTGTCATCCGCACTTGTTCATTATAATATTTACTACTTAAAAGGGTATCTGGGAAGCAATCTGACAGTTACTCTTTTTTAGTATGTTGAGAAAAGAGGAAGAATGTGAAAAATTTACTAATCTATTTAAAGGACTACAAAAAAGAAACGGTGCTTGGACCATTATTTAAACTGCTTGAAGCATCATTTGAATTACTTGTGCCGTTGGTAATGGCGGCTATCATCGATGTTGGTATAGCAAATGCAGATAAGAGGTATATCGTAAAGATGTGTCTGGTCATGGTGGCACTGGGCATTATCGGACTGGCATGTTCGATTACGGCACAGTATTTTGCGGCAAAAGCGGCTGTAGGATTTTCTACAAAACTGAGACATTCGCTGTTTAAACATATCCAGAGTCTTTCATTTTCGGAAATGGATGATATAGGAACGTCCACCATGATAACGAGAATGACCAGTGATATCAATCAGGTTCAGTCGGGTGTAAATATGGTACTGAGACTGTTTCTTCGTTCGCCGTTTATTGTATTTGGTGCGATGATTATGGCATTCACCATAGATGTAAAGGCGGCACTTGTATTTGTTGTAGTTATTCCATTACTGTCAGTAGTCGTATTTGCGGTTATGGCATACAGTATTCCACTGTACAAAAAAGTTCAGGCAGCACTTGACAATGTGCTTGGCATTACAAGGGAAAACCTTACCGGAGTAAGAGTTATAAGGGCATTTAATAAAGAAAATGAAGAGATTGAAAAATTTGGTGTTGCCCATGATAATCTTACGGGACTTCAGATGTTTGTCGGAAAAGTTACGGCGATAATGAATCCGGGAACATATATCATTATAAATGCAGGGATACTTGCACTTATTTATGCGGGAGCAATAAGAGTTGATGCAGGCTATATAACACAGGGACAGGTAGTGGCACTGGTAAACTATATGTCACAGATTCTTGTTGAGCTTATAAAACTTGCAAACCTGATTATCACTGTTGCTAAGGCGCTTGCATGTGCAAACAGAATATCTTCTGTTCTTGAGATTGAGTCAACTATGAATAGTCCTGAAAATCCTGTTAAACCGGGAGTGTCAGAGTATGCCGTAGAGTTTGATAATGTTTCACTCAGGTATAATTCATCCGGTGAGGAGGCACTGAGCAATATTGATTTCAAGGTAAAAAAAGGAGAGACAGTGGGAATTATCGGCGGAACAGGTTCCGGAAAGTCTTCAGTTGTCAATATGATACCGAGATTTTACGATGCATTTTCAGGTGAAGTTAAGGTAAATGGTGTAAATGTCAAAGATTATGATATGAAGGATTTGAGAGAAAGAGTAGGAATTGTTCTTCAGAAGGCAGTACTGTTTAAGGGAACGATTCGTGAAAACCTTATGTGGGGAAATGATTCAGCGATTGATGCGGATATAGAAAAAGCCATAGCTGCCTCACAGTCCAAAGAATTTGTTGATAACAAAGAGGGCAGACTTGACTATATGATATCGCAGGGTGGAAAGAACATCTCAGGAGGACAGAAGCAGAGACTTACCATAGCAAGGGCAATCGTAAAGAATCCGGAGATACTTATTCTCGATGACAGTGCGTCGGCACTTGATTATGCTACAGATGCAGCACTCAGAAAATCTATACGTGAACTTGAAAATAATCCTACCGTATTTATCGTGTCGCAGAGAACATCGTCAATACGTTCGGCAGATAAGATAGTAGTTCTCGATGACGGAAAAATAGTTGGAATAGGAACACATGACGAACTGTTAAATACATGTGACATATATAGAGAAATAAACGACTCACAGCAGTCGGCAAAGGCTTAGAAATGGGGCAGAAACGATGAATAAAGAAGTAATGATGAAAGTAATGAGATATATAAAAAAGTACAGAATATACATTTTTCTGTCCTTGATATTTGCGGCCGTGACAGTGGCACTTACGCTGTATCTTCCTATACTTACAGGTGACGCCATTGATCTTGTTCTTGGCAGGGGCAAGGTAGACTTTAAAGGAATATTTGATATATTTAAAGTAGCTGCAGTTGTAATACTGCTCACATCAGTTTCACAGTGGATAATGAATGTGTGCAACAATAAAATGACATTTAATATAGTTCAGGATATCAGAAATGAAGCGTTTAACAAAATAGAGAATCTTCCTTTAAAATATATAGACAGTCAGTCTTACGGTGATATAGTGAGCCGTGTAATCGCAGATGTTGACCAGTTTTCAGAAGGTCTTCTTATGGGATTCACACAGCTTTTCACGGGTGTGATGACGATAGTGGGAACTCTTATATTCATGCTTACGATAAATATAAAGATAACACTTGTCGTTGTACTTATTACACCGTTGTCACTGTTTGTGGCAAACTTTATTGCAAAGAAAACATTTTCAATGTTCAAACTTCAGTCTGCCACAAGGGGCGAGCAGACTTCTCTCATAGATGAGATGATAGGAAACCAGAAGGTTGTTCAGGCGTACTGCCATGAAGAAGAAACGATGGAGAAATTTGATGAGATAAATGGAAGACTTGAGAAGTGTTCATTGAGAGCGATATTTTTCTCATCACTCACAAATCCATGTACAAGATTTGTCAACAGTCTTGTGTATACAGGTGTGGGAATAACAGGTGCCATGTCTGCCATAGCAGGCGGTATATCAGTAGGTCAGCTTTCATGTCTGCTTAGTTATGCCAACCAGTATACGAAACCGTTCAACGAAATATCAGGCGTTATTACAGAACTTCAGAATGCATTTGCATGTGCTTCAAGAATATTTGAGCTGATTGAGGAAGAACCACAGATACCGGATGCTGAGGATGCACATGTGCTTGAGGATGCTCAGGGAAATGTGGCATTAAATGATGTGTCATTTTCATACAAGCCGGATCAGAAACTTATTCAGAACTTTAACCTTAGCGTGAAACCGGGACAGAGAGTTGCCGTAGTCGGACCTACCGGATGTGGAAAGACTACTGTAATAAATCTTCTTATGAGATTTTACGATGTTGATAAGGGATGCATTAAAGTTGATGATACCGATATAAGGAATATTACAAGACCGAGTCTCAGAACTTCATATGGTATGGTACTTCAGGAGACATGGCTAAAGGCAGGAACCATACGCGAAAATATTGCATTTGGAAAGCCTGATGCAACGGATGAGGAGATAATAGAGGCAGCAAAGGCATCCCACGCCCACGGATTTATAAAGAGACTTCCAAACGGATATGATACAGTTATAGGAGAGGATGGAGGCAGCCTGTCACAGGGACAGAAACAGCTTTTGTGTATAGCGAGAGTAATGTTGTGTCTGCCGCCTATGCTGATACTTGATGAGGCTACATCTTCTATCGATACTAGAACGGAGCTTAAGATTCAGAATGCATTTGCGGTTATGATGGAAGGACGTACAAGTTTTATAGTTGCCCACAGACTTTCTACGATTCAGAATGCAGATATTATTCTGGTTATGAAAGACGGTAATGTTATAGAGCAGGGAAATCACGAGACACTGCTTAAACAGAACGGATTTTATGCAAAGTTGTACAATAGTCAGTTTGCTGTATAAAAAAAATAATATTGTCAATACTCCAAATGAGAAAGCATTTGTGAGGTTGCAGATATGGAAAGATATTTACATCAGAGTTTGAAATATATAATGATTATGGCTGGTTCCGTAGCTTATGCTGCGGGAATCAGCCTTTTTTTGGACCCTAACAGTCTGGCACCCGGTGGAGTTACGGGAATATCAATAATATTAAACAGATTCACCCCCGTGAGTGTAGGTACATGGTCATTTCTGATAAATGTTCCGGTCATGATAATCGGTCTGTGGAAGCTCGGAAGAAAAATGATGATATCCACGGTTTTAGCGGTTATATTTTCGTCAGTGTGGATGAATATATTCAGACAGCTTCCGGCGGTAACGGAGGATAAGATTCCGGCTGCTATTATCGGAGGAATATGTGTGGCTGCGGGAATCGGACTAGTATTTAAGGCGGGTGGAACGACAGGCGGCATAGATGTGATTATAAGATGCATTCGAAAAAAGAATCCATTTGTAAAGACAGGAACACTTTTTCTCATTTCAGACATGTCGGTTATTATTCTGTCAGCTATAGTATTTAAAAATCTTGAAGTCGGAGCCTATGCGGGCATATCTGCCTTTGTGTGTTCAGCCGTTCTTGATTTTATCTTATATGGCAGAGATGAAGCAAAATTGTTATTTATAATAAGCGATAAAGAGGAGCTGATAGTGAAAAGAATACTTAGTGAGATAGATGTGGGAGTGACAGAATTAAGCGGAAAGGGAGCATATACCGGCAAAAAAAGAAGAATTATTATGTGTGTTATGAAGAAACATCGTATGCCAAAGGTTAGCAGCATAGTGTCTGAAATTGATGACAGGGCATTTATGATAATATCATCAGCCGGTGAAATATATGGTGAGGGCTACAAGAGCTATCATAATATAATATGATATTAAAAGACATAACTGTTTTTACATTTTTTCATAAAACAGCTTCTGTAGCTTTTTCCTACGGGGACAGATACTCCGTTAGACAGTTGTAGAATAGATGAGTTGAAACATTTTAAATGCAAAGGATTTACAGTGTAAGATGTATGTACTCTTACAAAATTATGTCCTGATATAGAAATTTCACTGTTGAGTGAAGACATGGTTCCATGATGCGTTATAGATGTGTTTTCAAAATTTACTATACATTTTCCGGGATTGTCAGATTCTATGTAGAATATATCATTTATATTCACATTTACATGACCGCCTTTTTGAGTCAGGGTAATATGTCCGAGGCGTTCTTTTAGGGTGTTCATGGCGGCATTCAGACTACTGTGAAAAAAATTGATATCAATTGGTTTATGGATAAGTGCAAATGGGTGGATGTCCATAATTGCTGACATTTGATTGGCATTTGATGAGATAAATATAATCAGGGCATTTTTGTGAGTAGGATGTGTTCTTATTATATTACCTGTAGTAATTCCGTCTAAGGGTGACATTGTGTCACTTAAAACTATAATATTGTATATTTCACCGTTGTAAATCGAATCGAGTAATTCGGCACCATTAGTAAAATCGTCCACAATATTAATAAATGTCTGAAAATGCATGTGCACATAATTCACAAGATTGCTGCAAGTATTTAAATTGTTATCACATATAGCTATATTAATCAAAAGACAACCCTCCATTTAAAATTACGTTATATACGGAACATAAAAAGTATGGGGTACTGTTTATGTTCCGTAAAATTACACCATAATAACTATGCAAAACTCAGTCTCACCCACAATAAGCTGATTATAAATATGGTAGCATGAATATTAGTTAAATACAACATTAGCACTGTTGTAAATAGAATGATGAATTTTATCGAATTTGAAAAGGAAATTTATACAATGCTTTGAAAAAAGAAAGATATTAAACACTGTAGAAATATGGATATTAAAAAAGACAGTATAGAATAATTTATAGAAAACAAAACCTTATATGTAATCCCTTCAAAATCACATAGTTATTTTATCTGTAGAATAGTTTATCCTCCTCCCGATGTAATATGACAAGTATATACTAAAATTTGACAAAATATGTACTTTATTTAAAAAAAGTTATGTAAAAAGAGAAATGAATAAAAATCGTATATATAGGGAAAAATCCTTATAACTACCATTCTGAAAAAACAATCTTTTGGCTACAATTAAACAAAAATGTATGCTGGTGAACGGATGAAGTTTGATGATGATGAAATTAAGAAATTAATTGGAAATAAAATAAAAGTATATAGACAGCTTCGTGTGAAAACAACAAGGGAAATGTTTATAGAAGGCGTTACGGAAAAGTATGGTACTATAGAAAATATTGAAGTGGGAAGATCCTATCCTGATTTGGAATTTCTTGTTAAAATTTCAAATAAATATCATGTACCTTTGAAATCGTTTATAGATACAGGATATAGGGAGAGAAAAGTATCAGAAGATTACGGTGTGTTTGACGGTTATAGTGAAAATGAAATATATGAAATTCTGAAACAGCTTGATGTTGAGAAATACAGAGTCCTGAGGCAGTTAAAGGTGATGGATAATATGAGATGTAAAGGTGATATCAGCTGGGGTTTATATATTGAAAGCATAGGAATATATCTTTACAACGAGAGGGTTAAGAAAAATCTTTCATTTGAAAATCTTTCTGAGATGTCAGGGGTGGCGCCAAAAACCATTATGAATATTGAGAGCAGGAATAATACGGGAATATCGGTGAAAACCTTATACCGACTGTGCTGTGCATTAAGAATCCCGATAGATTATGTTCTGGCTGAAAAACTTGATGATAAGAGTGAAGCGGTAAGATATATGTTTACGGATATATTCTGGGATGCTGATGAGCGGGAACGGGTATTCTTAAGGAAATATATAAAGATTGCAGGTGAATACAGAAAACTGTATTAAATTAATAAATAAACTAAAAGAAGTTCTAAAAAACATCCGCTTTTTAGAACTTCTTTTTTGATTTGAATTATTTTTCCTGAGCTTTAAGTGAAGCTGATATAAATCCGTTAAATAATGGATGAGGACGGTTTGGTCTGGATTTCAGTTCAGGGTGGGCCTGTGTTCCGATAAACCAAGGATGATTCTCAAGTTCTATCATTTCTACGATTCTTCCGTCAGGAGAAATTCCTGAGAGTTTCATACCGTTTTCTATAAGAGCGTTTCTGTAGTCGTTATTTACTTCGTAACGGTGTCTGTGTCTTTCATGTATTGTCTCTTCGCCGTATAATTCATAAGCTTTTGAAGATTTGTCAAGTACACACGGATATGAGCCGAGCCTTAATGTTCCGCCGATATCCTCAATGCCATCCTGTTCAGGCATAAGATGTATAACAGGATGAGTTGTGGAAGGGTCTAACTCAACACTGTGTGCGTCTGAATATCCCACAACATTTCTTGCAAATTCCACGATGGCGAGCTGCATTCCGAGGCAGAGACCAAGGAATGGAATCTTGTTTTCGCGGGCATAATGGATAGCTTCTATCTTACCATCGATACCTCTGTCTCCAAAACCACCCGGAACAAGGATTCCTGATACATCTTTGAATAATTCGGATGCATTTTCAGGAGTAACCTTTTCAGAGTCAATCCATTTGATATCTACGGCTGTACCGTTTGCCACACCGGCATGCTTTAATGATTCTACTACACTGATATAAGCATCGTGCAGAGATATATATTTTCCAACAAGGGCGATAGTAGTCTTTTTAGTAAGGTGCTTGCTTGCATTAACCATTTCCTGCCATTCTTTGAGGTCGGGTTCAGGACAGTCAAGTTCAAGACATTCACATGCAACCTGGGCAAGTCTTTCGTTTTCCATAACTAAAGGAAGCTCGTACAGATATTCAACGTCAAGGTTCTGCATAACGTGGCTCTTAGGCACATTACAGAAGAGAGAAATCTTATCTTTCATCGCATCTCCAAGAGGGTACTCTGAACGGCATACAATAATATCAGGCTGTATACCCATTCCCTGAAGTTCCTTGACACTTGCCTGTGTAGGTTTTGTTTTCATCTCACCTGATGATTTCAGATAAGGAATAAGTGTAACATGAATGAGAATGGCATTTTCACGTCCGACTTCATGCTGGAACTGCCTGATGGCTTCAAGGAAAGGCTGACTTTCAATATCACCTACGGTTCCACCTACTTCGATAATGGCAATCTCAGTATCGGTTGTTGAATAATTTCTATGAAAACGGCTCTTTATCTCATTGGTGATATGAGGAATTACCTGAACTGTTCCTCCGCCAAAGTCACCGCGTCGTTCCTTAGAGAGAACTGACCAGTAAATCTTTCCTGTTGTCACGTTTGAATTTTTAGTAAGACTTTCGTCAATAAATCTTTCGTAGTGACCGAGATCAAGGTCTGTTTCAGCACCATCATCTGTTACGAAAACCTCACCGTGCTGAATTGGGTTCATGGTTCCCGGATCTATATTAATATATGGGTCAAATTTTTGCATTGTTACAGAATAGCCTCTTGCTTTTAAAAGACGGCCAAGAGATGCGGCTGTTATACCCTTTCCGAGTCCTGATACTACACCGCCTGTTACAAATACGTACTTTACTGGCATAATTGTTCCTCCTTAAAAAAATAAATACCAAATCATTATACCCCTATTCACGAAATAATTCCACCTGAATTTTGAAAATAAGATAAAAAGTGTGATAAGTTTGTTAAATTCTCAATAAGCTTATTGATTTATGGCAAAACTATCTTTATAATTGACAAGATGAAACAAGTGGCTTTTTGATTTGAAACGTTACAAAAAGTCCATACAGGCAGAAAATAATCTGTACCGTAGAAACGTTTCGGAATGGAGAGGAATATGGACGAAAAAAACAGAAATAACAGACCGATGTCTGATAAGAATCCAAAAAGAAAACAGACAATAATTCTTCTTTTGGTTGCCGCTGTCGTTACAATTCTTGGCACAACATTTATGTCAATGATTATGCAGAATGCGACTACAAAGGAGATAACATACGATGAGTTTCTTAAGATGATAGATGATGATGAGATTGAATCAGTGGAATTCGATTCTTCGGGAAAGATTGTCATATCACCTAAGGGCAATGAAAAATCCTACATTAAATTTACTTATTGGACTACACAGTTAAATGATCCGGATATAATTGCCAAACTTGAAAAATCAGACAATATTAAATTCAAGGGAAAAATGGATGATTCATCTTCAGGTATGCTTCTGATACTTTTAGAATATGTTGTTCCATTTGTACTTATATATGTATTTTTCATGTTTATCATGAGGAGAATGTCAAAAGGCGGCGGAGGAATAATGGGAGTCGGAAAGTCCAATGCCAAAGTTTATGTTGAAAAAGAGACAGGTGTGACATTTAATGATGTGGCAGGTCAGGAGGAGGCAAAAGAATCCCTTGTTGAGATTGTGGATTTTCTTCACAATCCGGGAAAATATTCAAAAATCGGAGCAAAACTTCCGAAAGGTGCTTTGCTTGTAGGACCTCCGGGAACAGGTAAGACACTTCTTGCAAAAGCAGTTGCAGGCGAGGCGAAGGTTCCGTTCTTTTCACTTGCAGGTTCAGACTTTGTTGAAATGTATGTAGGTGTGGGAGCATCAAGAGTAAGAGATTTATTTAAGCAGGCACAGCAGTCTGCACCATGTATAATATTCATAGATGAGATAGATGCTATAGGAAAGAGCAGAGACAATGGAAGAGGTGGAGTTGATTCGGAGAGAGAACAGACTCTTAACCAGCTTCTTGCGGAGATGGATGGTTTTGACACTTCTAAAGGATTATTTATCCTTGCCGCTACTAACAGACCTAATGTACTTGACAAGGCACTGTTAAGACCGGGAAGATTTGACAGAAGAATAATCGTTGACAAGCCTGACCTTAAGGGAAGAATAGATGTCCTCAAGGTACACTCAAAAGGTGTTGCCATGGATGAGACAGTAGACCTTGAAGAGATAGCATTATCAACCTCCGGTGCGGTAGGTTCAGACCTTGCCAACATGATAAATGAAGCAGCTATCATGGCTGTAAAGGCGGGAAGAAATGCAATATCACAAAAAGACCTTCTTGAGTCGGTGGAAGTGGTAATAGCCGGTAAGGAGAAGAAGGATAGAATACTCAGTCCTAAGGAGAAAAAGACCGTTGCATACCATGAGGTCGGACATGCACTTATCACAGCACTTGAAAAGCAGGCTGAACCGGTTCAGAAGATTACCATTGTTCCAAGAACCATGGGCTCTCTGGGATATGTAATGCAGGTTCCTGAAGAAGAGAAATATCTTATGACAAAAGAGGAAATGTTAGCAAGGATAGTTACACTTCTCGGTGGAAGAGCTTCAGAGGAGATAGTGTTTGATTCAGTGACAACAGGTGCGTCAAATGATATGGAAAAGGCTACGGATATGGCAAGATCCATGATAACACAGTACGGTATGAGTGAGAAATTCGGACTTATGTCTCTTGAAACCGTGGAAAACAGATATCTTGACGGAAGAGCAACTCTTAACTGCAGTGATGCCACAGCAGCAGAGGTGGATAACGAGGTTAAAAAGCTGCTTAAAGAATGTTATGAGAAAGCAAAGAAGCTCATTAATGAGAATAGAAAGGCATTAGATAAGATAGCAGAATTTTTATATGAGAAAGAAACCATAACCGGAAAAGAATTTATGGAAATATTTAATTCTGTTAATGAAACTCCGGTAGAAGAGCAGGTGTAGGTCTGTATTAAAACGTCTGCGGAATGGAGAATTGATGTATTTTAATATAGAAGAAGAATTAAAAAAGCTCCCGGGTCAACCGGGAGTTTATCTCATGCATGATGATAAAGATGAGATAATATATGTTGGCAAGGCGATAAGTCTGAAAAACAGGGTAAGACAGTATTTTCAGGCAGGCAGAAACCGTACTCCCAAGATAGAGCAGATGGTGTCCCACATTAAGAGATTTGAATATATAATTACGGATTCAGAGATGGAGGCACTGATTCTCGAGTGTAATCTTATAAAGGAGCATCAGCCGAGATACAATACCATGCTCAAGGATGATAAGGCATATCCTTTTATACGCCTGACCGTGGGAGAGGAATATCCGAGAATAATGATGGCGAGGGAGATGAAAAAGGACAATTCAAAGTATTTTGGTCCATATACAAGTGCGGGTGCCGTAAAAGATACAATAGAATTACTGACGAAAATATACAGGATAAGGACATGCAGAAAGTCTCTTCCAAAAGATATCGGAAAGGGCAGGCCATGTCTTAATTATCATATACACCAGTGTGATGCTCCGTGTATGGGATATATTTCCAAAGAGGAGTACGCGGAAAACTTCAGCAAGGCATACGATTTTCTTAATGGAAATTACGGTGATGTGGCGGATATGCTCGAAAAGAAAATGTATGAGGCATCTGAGAAGATGGAGTTTGAGGAGGCTGCAGGCTACAGGGATTTGCTCACCAGTGTTAAAAATATAATGCAGAAGCAGAAGATAACCAGCAGCGAATTTATGGACAGGGACATTCTTGCATATGCCACTGACGGTGCAGATGCTGTTGTCCAGGTTTTCTTTATAAGAAACGGCAAAATGCTCGGAAGGGAACATTTTCATCTTACAATGGCACTTCAAAAAGGCGGTAGTGAGCTACTGTCAAGTTTCATAAAGCAGTACTATGCAGGAACTCCGTATATTCCGAGAGAACTTCTGGTGCAGAGAGAGATTGAAGACAAGGAAGTTATAGAACAGTGGCTTACAGTGAAAAAAGGCCAGAAAGTGACCATAAAGACTCCGAAAAAGGGAGAAAAGGAACGTCTTGTAGAGCTGGCGAGAAAAAATGCGTCAATGGTGCTTGTACAGGACAGTGAAAAGATTAAACGTGAAGAAATGAAGACAACGGGTGCGATGAGAGAGATAAAAGATCTTATCGGACTTGCGGGAAATATAGAGCGTGTTGAATCTTACGATATATCAAACACAAACGGTTTTGAATCAGTCGGTTCTATGGTGGTGTATGAGAACGGACGGCCGAAGAGAAATGATTATAGAAAATTTAAAATAAAATGGGTTAAAGGTGCAGATGACTATTCAAGTATGGAAGAAGTACTGACGAGAAGGTTTGAGCATGGACTTAGGGAAATGAAGGAACTTGAGGAGAATCATCTGGATACGGACATGGGAAAATTCACACGTTTTCCAGACCTTATCATGATGGATGGTGGAAGAGGACAGGTAAATGTTGCGCTCAGGGTGCTTGACAGACTCGGACTTGACATACCGGTATGCGGTATGGTGAAGGATGACCACCACAGGACGAGAGGTTTATACTATAATAATATAGAGATACCTATAAGCAGAACGTCAGAGGGATTCAGACTTATTACAAGAATACAGGATGAGACCCACAGATTTGCTATCGAATATCACAGAAGCCTGCGTTCAAAGGCACAGGTACATTCTGTTCTTGATGATATAGATGGCATCGGGGAGACCAGAAGAAAGGCACTTATGAGAAAATTCAAGTCACTGGATAATATCAAAAATGCCAGTGTTGAAGAGCTTAAAGATACCCCTTCAATGAATGAAGGAGCAGCACAAAAAGTCTATGATTTTTTCCATTAGTGTGATACAATTAATAAATAAACGAAAAGGCGGTATAATGTTATGCAATCAGTGAATTTATCGAAGATTATTGAAAAGATGGAGCTGCAGAATCTTACACCGGATATCGATGTCAGTGACATTCAGGTGACACAGACTGATATCAACAGACCGGCATTACAGCTTACGGGGTTTTTTGAACATTTCCCTACTGATCGTGTACAGGTTATTGGATTTGTAGAATATACATATCTCCAGAGACTTGACATTGAAAGAAAAAAAGATATATATGAGCAGATATTGTCAACAAAGATTCCGTGTATAATATTCTGCAGGGATTTAAGGCCGGATGAGGAGATACTTGATGCTGCAAACAGACATGGAGTTCCGGTACTTGTAACGGCAAAGACCACATCAGCATTTATGGCTGAGATTATCAGATGGCTCAATGTTGAACTTGCGCCATGCATATCAATTCACGGTGTGCTTGTGGATGTTTACGGTGAAGGCGTTCTTATTATGGGAGAGAGTGGTATAGGAAAGAGCGAGGCAGCTCTTGAGCTGATTAAGAGAGGTCACCGACTTGTGAGTGATGATGTTGTGGAGATACACAAAGTCAGTGATGTATCACTGGTAGGTTCTGCACCGGATATTACGAGACATTTTATTGAACTTAGAGGAATAGGTATAGTAGATGTAAAGACTCTCTTCGGTGTACAGAGTGTTAAGGAAACCAGCAATATAGATATGGTTATCAAACTTGAGGACTGGAACAGGGAGAAAGAGTATGACAGACTCGGGCTTGAGGAACAGTACATAGAGTTTCTCGGCAACAAGGTAGTATGTCATTCTATTCCGATAAGACCGGGTAGAAATCTTGCGGTTATCGTTGAATCTGCAGCGGTAAATCACAGACAGAAGAAGATGGGATACAATGCGGCACAGGAATTATACAACCGTGTGCAGGCAAATTTAATAAAAGGTAATAAATAGGAGAAATGAAGATGGATAAAATATGTTTTGGAATTGACGTTGGTGGAACAACAGTAAAGATGGGAATATTCACAACAGAAGGTAAACTTACCGAGAGCTGGGAGATTCCTACACGCAAAGAAGATGAAGGAAGCCACATACTTGAGGATATATGCAAGCAGATAGAGGAGAAACTTGTAGAGAAACAGATTAACAGGGCGGACCTTCTCGGAGTAGGTATAGGTATACCGGGACCTATAACGAAGGACGGAACAGTTCTTAACTGTGTAAACCTCGGCTGGGGTGTGTTTAACGTAGAAGAGAAACTTTCAGAGATGCTTGGCGGAGTTACCGTAAAAGCAGGAAATGATGCAAATGTGGCAGCCCTTGGCGAAAACTGGCAGGGAGGCGGTGTAGGATTTGAGGATCTTATACTTATAACTCTCGGAACAGGAGTCGGCGGCGGAGTCATTATCGGTGATAAAATCATCACAGGATCTAACGGTGCAGCCGGAGAAATAGGACATATGCCTGTAGTATATGATACAGATGCAGAGACTTGCGGATGCGGTAAGAAAGGCTGTCTTGAGACAGTTGCATCAGCAACGGGTATAGTAAGGGAGGCTAAGAAACTTTTAGCTTCAGGAGAAATCGAATCTACACTCAGGGATATACCTGAATTTACATGTAAGGATATATTTGATGCGGCTAAAGAGGGAGATAAGGCAGCTATGATAGTGGTTGACAAGCTCGCAGAATATCTCGGAATTGCAGCAGCTCATATAGCGTGCGTGACAAATCCGCAGATTATAGTTATCGGTGGAGGAGTAAGTAAAGCGGGTAAATTCCTTCTTGATAAGATAGAGGAGAAATATATGGAAAGGGCATTCAAGGCATGCAGAAATGCAAAATTTGCTCTTGCAACACTTGGCAATGATGCCGGAATGTATGGTGCAGCAGCACTTATTCTTTGTAAATAGGGAGTCAGATATGCATGATATAGAGAGATTGAAAAGTCTTATAGGTGAAGAAAATGTTTTAGAAAATGAGGACATGAGCCGTCACACAACCTTCCGCGCGGGAGGGTGTGCGGCTCTGTTTCTCACTCCGGATATATGGAAATTATCAGAGCTTTTAAATGAACTTAAATGTCAGGGTATAGAATATTATATTGTAGGAAACGGAAGTAATCTTCTGGTCAGGGATACCGGATATAAGGGTGCGGTCATCTGCATGGGAAACAGATTTGACAACTGTGTGGTTACTAAAGAGGAAAACAGTGTATTTGCCGGAGCGGGATGCAAATTATCAAAAATAGCATCAGAAGCATATAAAAACAGCCTTACCGGACTGGAGTTTGCGTCAGGCATACCGGGAACATTCGGCGGAGCCGTGACCATGAATGCCGGAGCATACGGCGGAGAGATGGCACAGGTGATAGAGAGTGTGCGTGTAATGGACGGAGATGGTAAAATATTCACATTGAAAAATGATGAATTGAAACTTGGCTACCGACATAGTATAGTAATGGAAGAAAATTATATAGTCCTGGACGGAGTGTTAAGTCTCAAAAAGGGCGATAAAGATGAGATTAAGGCGAAAATGGATGATTTCTCGCAGCGCAGACGTGAGAAACAGCCTCTTGAATATCCGAGTGCCGGAAGTACATTTAAGCGTCCGGAAGGCTATTTTGCCGGAAAACTTATAATGGATGCAGGTCTGGCGGGAAAAACCGTAGGAGGAGCACAGGTATCAGAAAAGCATTGCGGATTCGTCATAAATAAGGGCGGGGCTACAGCTACTGATATATTGGAACTTATGGACATTGTAACGGATACCGTATACGATAAATATGAAGTAAAGTTAGAACCTGAGGTAAAGATATTAGGTTAATGAAAAGACAGCAGAATCAGGAAGGAAGAGCATGCGATGAGTAAGCGGTTTGTTATAGTTACCGGAATGTCGGGAGCCGGCAAAAGTACAGTTTTAAAATTTTTGGAAGACGCAAGATATTTTTGTGTTGATAATCTGCCGGTTCCACTTATTATAAAATTTGCAGAGTTGTCACTGGACGGAAGCGGTGACAGCAGAAATATAGCATTGGGAATTGATATCAGAAGCGGTCAGGCATTGGATGAGCTTTCGGATGTTCTTGATAAAATGAAAGATAAATTCAGGTATGAAATTCTTTTTCTTGATGCAAATGATGAGACTCTTGTAAAAAGATTTAAGGAGACCAGAAGAGCGCATCCGCTGGCACTGACAGGAAGAGTGGATGAAGGAATAGATTTAGAGCGTAAAAAGATGCAGTTTCTCAGGGAAAGGGCAGATTATATAGTAGATACCAGTCATATGCTTACGAGGGAACTCAAGCAGCAGATGGAGAGAATAGTTATACATAGTGAGGAATTTAAGAATCTGTATATTACGATATTGTCGTTCGGATTCAAATATGGGATTCCTACAGATGCTGACCTGGTATTTGATGTAAGATTCATGCCCAATCCTTATTATGTTGAAGAACTTAAATATAAGACCGGAAATGATAAAGAAGTGCAGGATTATGTTATGCAGTCTGAGGTTTCCGGACAGTTTCTTAATAAACTTGTGGACATGCTGGAATTTCTTATACCAAATTATATTAAAGAAGGAAAGACGCAGCTTGTGATAGCTGTGGGATGTACAGGCGGTAAACACCGTTCGGTGACGATTGCCAACGAACTGTTTTCACGTCTGTCAGAAAATAATGATGTGGGTGTAAATATTTCCCACAGAGATATAAAAAGATAGTAATAACCGGAAGTATGGAGGAAATCGACAATGTCATTTTCGTCGAAAGTAAAATCTGAACTCTCAAGACAGAGTACAAATGCAAGGCACTGCCAGATAGCCGAATTAACTGCAATTATCAGCCTTTGCGGGCGGATAGTAATATCGGTTACGGATAAATATATGATAAAAATTCATACAGAAAATATTGCTGTTGCAAGAAAGTGCTTTACATTATTGAGAAAAACATTTAATATAAATACTGAAATTTCCATAAGACAAAACAATTCGGTTTTAAACAGCAGAATGTATTCTGTTATTATTAGCAGGCATGAAGATGCAAGAAAGGTACTGGAGGCTACTAAGCTTATCGATGAAAATAATGAGATATCAGAAAATCTTTCTATAGTTAATAATGTGATAGTTATGCAGGAATGTTGTAAGAGGGCTTTTTTGCGTGGGGCTTTTCTGGCATCAGGTTCAATCAGTGATCCGGAAAAGTTTTATCATTTTGAAATAGTATGTGCAACTGAGAAAAAAGCGGTGCAGTTGCAGGAAATTATAAAACATTTCAGAATTGATGCGAAAATAGTTGAAAGAAAGAGGCATTTTGTGGTATATATCAAGGAGGGTTCAGGAATAGTTGATATCCTGAATGTGATGGAAGCACATGTTGCTCTCATGGAATTCGAAAATATAAGGATAGTCAAAGAAATGCGTAATTCCGTAAACCGAAAAGTGAATTGTGAAACTGCTAACCTGAAAAAAACTGTTTCAGCCGCCGTAAAACAGATTGAGGATATTGTATACATAAGAGATACGATAGGATTGTCAGGACTTTCGGAAGGCTTAGAGCTGGTAGCGAGGGCAAGACTTGATAATCCGGATGCTTCACTTAAAGAACTTGGAAGCATGTTGAATCCTCCGGTCGGCAAATCAGGAGTAAATCACAGACTGCGTAAAATCTGTGAGATAGCAGATGGGTTAAGAAATTAAGGAGGCATATTATGGTAACTAAGAATATGAAAATTGAGATTAAGACTGGTTTGGAAGCAAGACCTGTAGCTGTATTTGTTCAGGTTGCAAGTCAGTTTGAAAGCTCTATCTATGTTGAACACGAGAGCAAGAAAGTCAATGCTAAGAGCATTATGGGTATGATGACATTAGGACTTCCTGCCGGAGAAAGTGTTACAGTTTCGGCTGAAGGTGAAGATGAAGATAAGGCCATTGAAAGCATAGAAAAGTATTTAAGCAATAAAGAATAAAATGGTTATCAAAATATATTAGGCGATATGAGAACAGATATTTTTCGTATAATCGATGAATATCTGTTTTTGTGTATTACTTTGTAATATAGGAGGTCAGTGCGAAAAATCACGCTGATGCGTGATTTTCCACACAGCTGTTTGTTTTGGGGCGAAAACAAACAGCTATTTATGGCAGAAGAGAAATCGCCTTCGCGAATTTCTCTTCGCCTCTTCGCGATAAATCGCTCAGAAACGAGGTAAGCATGAAATTTACACATTTACATGTGCATACGGAATACAGTCTGTTAGACGGTTCGTGTAAGATAAAGGAACTGGCGGCTAAGGCGAAGGAACTCGGCATGGACAGTATAGCGGTGACGGACCATGGCGTTATGTATGGCGTGATAGATTTTTACAGGGCAGTAAAAGCAGAAGGCCTGAAGCCGATAATCGGGTGTGAAGTATATGTAGCCCCCGGTTCCAGATTTGATAAAGAGGCAGGAAATCAGGAAAACAGATACAATCATCTTGTATTGCTTGCCGAGAATGATAAGGGATATCACAATCTTATAAAAATTGTGTCTAAAGGATTCACGGAAGGCTTTTACTATAAACCGCGAGTGGATTATGAGATACTTGAGAAATATCATGAAGGCATTATAGCTCTCAGTGCGTGTCTGGCAGGAGAGGTTCAGAGATATCTTGCGGCAGGATTGTATGATGAGGGTAAGAATGCGGCACTGAGATTAAACAAAATATTTGGTGATAATAATTTCTTCCTTGAGTTGCAGGATCATGGAATTGCAGAACAGAAGATGGTGAACCAGCAGTTAATCAGAATGAGCGGTGAGACCGGAATAGAGCTGGTTGCAACAAATGATGTTCATTATATAAATGAAGAGGACAGCGTGGCACATGACATACTGCTTTGTATCCAGACCGGCAAAAAAGTACAGGATACGGACAGAATGAGATATGAGGGCGGACAGTTTTATTTGAAATCGCCGGAGGAGATGGCGGGACTGTTTCCATATGCATTAAATGCATTGGAGAATACCCATAAGATAGCAGAGAGATGTAATGTTGAAATAGAGTTCGGAGTGCCAAAACTTCCGAAATATGATGTTCCGCAGGGATATGATTCATGGGGATATCTTAAGCATTTATGTGAGGAAGGATTTGAGAGAAGATATCCTGACAGTAAAACTTCCGGCAATCATGAAATGCTGACGGAAAGATTATCGTATGAGCTTGATACGATACATAATATGGGATATGTTGATTATTTCCTTATTGTGTGGGATTTTATAAATTATGCGAAGCAGCATGGAATAATGGTAGGACCGGGACGTGGTTCGGCAGCCGGAAGCATTGTGGCGTACTGCCTTGGAATAACGGACATTGATCCTATAAAATATAATCTCATTTTTGAGAGATTTTTAAATCCTGAGCGTGTATCCATGCCGGATATTGACGTGGACTTCTGCTATGAGAGAAGACAGGAAGTCATAGATTATGTGGTGGAAAAGTACGGAAAAGAGCAGGTTGTACAGATAGTAACATTTGGTACATTGAAGGCAAAAGGTGTGGTACGTGATGTGGGAAGAGTCCTTGACCTGCCGTATGCCATACCGGATGCAGTGGCAAAGCTTATTCCTGGAGAACTTGGAATGACCATAGATAAGGCACTTAAGACAAGCACTGACCTTAGAAGCATGTATGAAAATGATGAGCAGATACATACGCTTATAGATATGTCAAAAAGGCTTGAAGGTCTTCCAAGACATACATCAATGCATGCGGCAGGAGTTGTTATAAGCCAGAAGCCTGTAGATGAATATGTGCCGCTGTCTAAATCGGTAGACGGACCGGTAGTCACACAGTACATTATGACAACCCTTGAGGAACTCGGACTTTTAAAAATGGACTTTCTGGGTCTCAGAACCCTTACGGTTATAAGGGATGCCGTAAATCTGGTGGAAAAGAGTACAGGAAAGAGAATAGATATAAATAGCATAGATATTAATGATAAAAATGTCCTCGATTATATCGGAACGGGAAAAACAGAAGGAATATTTCAGCTTGAAAGTGGCGGTATGAAAGGGTTCATGAAAGAACTTAAGCCTGAAAATATAGAGGATATTATTGCAGGAATTTCCCTTTACAGACCGGGACCTATGGATTTCATTCCTAAGTAT
Organism: uncultured Lachnospiraceae bacterium; assembly: GCA_902763335.1. GTDB lineage: Bacteria > Bacillota > Clostridia > Lachnospirales > Lachnospiraceae > UBA2821. The sequence continues at coordinate 41,516 of CACWRR010000007.1, forward strand.
CTTGAAGGAAAAAACAGTACAGGGCCGATTACTTATGACTGCCCACAGCTTGAGCCTATATTGAAACCGACATACGGATGTATAGTGTATCAGGAGCAGGTTATGCAGATTGTGCGTGACCTTGCAGGTTATACATGGGGCAGAAGTGACCTTGTAAGAAGGGCGATGTCCAAAAAGAAACAGTATGTAATGGAAGAAGAGCGAAGAAACTTCATATATGGAAATGAGGCAGAGGGTGTTAAGGGATGTATAAATAATGGAATAGATGAGAAAACCGCAGGTAAAATATATGACGAAATGATGGATTTTGCAAAGTATGCATTTAATAAGTCCCATGCGGCAGCTTATGCCGTGGTGTCATATCAGACAGCATATTTAAAATATTATTATCCTGTGGAATTTATGGCTGCGACCATGACTTCGGTTATAGATAATCCGGGCAAAGTAACGGCGTATATTTACACATGCAGGAGCATGGGAATAGACATACTGCCACCTGATATCAATGAGGGCGAGAGTGGATTTACAGTATCGGGTAATACGATACGTTATGCACTGTCTGCCATAAAGAGTGTCGGAAAGAACGTTATCGATGTCATAGTGTACGAGCGTGAAAAAAATGGAAAATTCAAGAGCCTTAAGGATTTTGTTGAGAGATTATCCGGCAAGGAAGTTAATAAAAGAACCATCGAAAGTTTCATAAAGGCAGGAGCATTTGATGGACTTGGTGGAAACAGAAGACAGCTCATGATGGTGTATGTGGATATCATTGACAGGGTAAACAGAGAGAGAAAAGAGACAATGGACGGTCAGATGTCATTGTTTGATATGATGACTGAGGAAGATAAGGCAGATTATGAGATAAAACTTCCTAAAGTCGATGAATATGACAGAGAGACCATGCTGGAATTTGAAAAGGAAGTCGTAGGTATATATGTAAGCGGACATCCGCTTGAAGAATATATGGATTCGATTGAGAAACAGGTTACGGCGTACTCAGGTGATTTTGTACATGATGAAGATGGAAAATCTGTTGTCGCAGACCAGCAGCGGGCGGTGATTGGCGGTATCATATCCGATATAAGCATCAAGACAACTAAGAGAGGCCAGCAGATGGCATTTTTATCACTTGAAGATTTGTATGGAAATATTGAAGTTGTTGTATTTCCTAATACATTTGAAAAGTATCGTAAAAGTCTTGTGGAAGATAAAAAGGTTTACATTACAGGACATGTGGATATATCGGATGAGGCAGACGGCAAACTTATAAGTGACAGAATAGTGGAGTTTGATGATGTTCCAAAGGAACTGTGGATTCAGTATAAAACTATGGAAGATTTTCAGCATGATGCTAAGGAACTGACCGTATTTGGCAGTACAATGGGTTCGGATGAACTGATTATATGGGTTAAGGAAGGCAGAAGAAAGAAGATAATGTATGATAACTGCAATATTTCCGAAAAGACGGATTATGTCGGTCATCTGATTGAAAAATATGGTGGAGATAATGTAAAAGTTATTGAAAAGAGTATTGTAAAACAAAGAAAAATGAATTACAATATTTAAGAGTGTTTAGAGGGAAAAAAAGAACAAAGACAATGGAGGAATATATTATGTCAGATCAGATTAAAACTATAGGCGTATTAACAAGTGGCGGAGATGCTCCGGGAATGAATGCTGCTATACGAGCAGTTGTAAGAATAGCCATTTCTAAAGGACTTAAGGTAAAGGGTATTCAGAGAGGATACTCAGGACTTTTAAATGAAGAAATCATAGATATGGATGCTAAGAGTGTAGCAGACATTATCCAGAGAGGTGGAACAATCCTTTACACAGCAAGATGTGAAGAGATGAGAACACCTGAAGGACAGCAGAAAGCTGCTGATATATGTAAGAAACATGGTATTGAAGGCTTGGTTGTAATAGGTGGAGACGGTTCATTCCAGGGTGCACAGAAGCTTGCACATCTCGGAATCAATACTATCGGTGTACCGGGAACTATTGACCTTGATATCGCATGTACAGATTATACTATCGGTTTTGATACAGCCGTAAATACAGCTATGGAAGCTATAGACAAAATAAGAGATACTTCTACATCACATGAGAGATGCAGTGTTATCGAAGTAATGGGAAGAAGTGCAGGATATATCGCATTATGGTGTGGTATAGCAAACGGTGCAGAAGATATTCTTTTACCTGAGAGATGGAATGGTGATGAGGACAGTCTTATCGCACACATCAAAGATACTAAGGCAAGAGGAAAGAAACATCATATCGTTATCAATGCAGAGGGAATCGGACATTCTCAGGAACTTGCAGTAAAGATTGAGAAAGAGACAGGCATGGAGACAAGAGCAACTATTCTCGGACATCTTCAGAGAGGTGGAAGCCCTACATGTAAAGACAGAGTATATGCATCTCTTATGGGAGCTTATGCAGTTGATCTGTTATGTCAGGGTAAGAGCAACAGAGTTGTGGCATACTCACATGGTGAATATGTTGATTATGAGATAGATGAAGCTTTGGCAATGAAGAAAGATATTGATGAATATCAGTTTGACGTAAGCAAACATCTTGCAAGATAATTATGATTAGCTCTACATCAAATTCACAGGTAAAAAATTTAATACAGCTTTTAAATAAACCTAAGGCCCGCAGGGAACAGGATGTTTTTGTTGTCGAAGGCATTAAAATGTTTCTTGAGACACCTGTGGACAGGCTTGTGAAAATATATGTATCAGAGAAGTTCATATCAAATCCATCCGGACGTGAAAGTCTGGATGGATTTTCGTATGAAGTAATAAGAGACGATATTTTCAGGCATGTTTCAGACACTGTTAATCCACAGGGAATCCTTGCAGTTGTGAAGAGAAAAGAGACCGGGATAGATGAGATTATAAAAAGCAAGGGAAAGAATACATTTCTTATATTGGAAAATCTTCAGGATCCTGGAAACCTTGGAACTATTATGAGAACTGCCGAGGGCGCAGGAGTGAGCGGTATAATTATGGCAGGCAATACGGTTGACATATATAACCCTAAGGTTATTCGCTCTACTATGGGAGCAATATACAGGGTTCCTTTTATGTATACTAATGATACGGAAGATGTCATAATGAAGCTTAAAAAGAACAATGTGGTGGTTGCTGCAGCACACCTTAAAGGAAAACGAAATTACTTTAATGAGGATTTTAATAGAAGCGTTGCGTTTATAATTGGAAATGAGTCGAACGGTATAAGTGATAAGACAGCGGATATGGCTGATTTGCTGGTGAAGATACCTATGGAAGGAATGGTTGAATCACTTAATGCATCCGTTGCGGCTTCACTTCTTATGTATGAAGCGTATCGTCAGAAAAATGCATAAAAAAAGATTGTCACTGATTTAACGGTGACAATCTTTTTTTATGGTTTTATAAGTATATAAAGTAATTTCCATTAGATAAACCATTTACAACAAAATATGCTTTTGACTCTTCCGGCTTTATGTAAAGCTCAATAGTTTTAATCTCTGAAAGTTTTCCTTCGAACTGTTCTACCCAGACTTTTTTAACTTCTTCTAAAAGATTGTCTGTGAAGATTTCTTTTCCGCCGTACTGAACTGCAACGCGTGATTTAATCTCTGCCTTCTTAGCAGTTGCCTTCTTTGTTGTAGTTGATTTTGCAGCAGTTTTAGTAGTAGTCTTCTTAGCAGCAGTCTTCTTTGTTGTAGCAGCTGGAGCCTCGGCTACAGATTCAGCGGCCTTAGTAGCAGTTGTTTTCTCAGCTTCTTTTGCTGCGGTAGTAGTTTTAGCTGTTGTATCAGCTGTGGTTGCTGCGGCAGCAGCAGTTTTTACAGTGGCTGTTGTTGTCTCTGTACTCTTTGACTTTGCCATAATATTCATTTCCTCCTTACTTATAGAAGATATACTTCTGCATAGATAATACCCCTATATTATAAAATTTGCAACAATTTCTGTAATATTTTTAATATTTTCATAAAAAAAAGCTATATTGTCATCTTAATTTGTACAAAATAGGCAGTTGAACTGAAGGAATGTTTCGGAGTTACGCAGCGTGATGTTAAGGTTAAAAGCATCTGTCACCAAAGTGACAGATGGGTACAGGATAACGGCAGTCACAGGTAAAAAATTATTTTTCCCTGTGGCTGTCGTTTCTCTGCACCAACCGGGCTGCCGTATGGCAGCCGGTTCTTTTAACTTAACTATATGCGAAGCAACATTTCACTGCATCAACCGAAAACTTGACAAAACTAAAATAGTCTGCTAGAATACTTCTGTAACAAATGTAACAATTTTGTAACAAATAGAAACAGAAAATTAACTTTTAGGAGGTAAGTCATGAATTTGAGAAGTAGAAAGGTAGCTGTCATATTATCGGCCGCAGCGTGTGCAGCCATAATAACATGTATAGTTATTTTTAACGGAACTGCCAAAACTACAACAGAAAATTCACGCAGTATCGCTAAAGAGACAGAAGAGACTACAGAGAGCAAAAATATATTAGCAGACATCGAGGCTAACAGACCTATACTGGTCGGAGCAAAAGAAGATGAGATAATCGAAAAGCAGTCAGAGGAAAATGAGGAAGCAAAACAGGCTGAACAGTCTACAGAGGCTCAGAAAGCAGAGACACAGCCGGAGACAGAAGCACCTTCACCATACGAGAACAAATTCATTGTGAACGTGAATGAGTATCTTAATATAAGAAGTGCAGCAGATGAGAACTCAGAAGTAGTCGGAAAGCTTTACGAGGGAGCCGGCGGAGACATCCTTGAAAAAGGAGAGCAGTGGACACACATTTCATCAGGAAGTGTGGAGGGATATGTATCAAACGATTATATTCTTACCGGTAAGGATGCAGAAAGCAAAATCAGTGAAGTGGGAACACCTACTGCAACAGTAACCGCTGATAATATACGTGTAAGAGAGACACCGGATGCGAACGGTAAGATATATGGTCTTGCAGACATAAATGAAGAATTTGTATGCAGCAATATATTAGACGGCTGGATTGAGATTCAGTATGACGGCGGTGCAGCATATATATCATCAGAATTCACATCAGTGGAAATGAAGATTAAACAGGCAGTTTCCATAGAGGAAGAAAATGCCAGATTGCTTGCCGAGGCAAAAGAGCAGGAAAAGACAGTACAGGAAGAAAGATTTGAGGAGACAGTACAGACAGATGCATATAATGTTTCATATGATGACGCATATCTTTTAGCATGTCTTGTATATGCTGAAGCAGGAAGCGAACCATACGAAGGCAAACTTGCAACTGCAAACATTGTACTTAACAGATTGAACAGTGGAAAATATGGAAATACAATCAGTGATGTAATAAATGCACCGGGTCAGTTTTCAGTAGTGAGACTTGGAACATTTGCAGCAGCACTTTCAAGCGGACCTAATTCACAGTCGATACAGGCTGCTAACGAGGCACTTTCAGGTGTAAACAATGTACCTTCATATAGAAGCTTTTGTTCATTATCACATGCAAATTATGGAGCATACAATTCATATACTGTAATTGGAAATCAGGTATATTATAATTAATAGAGCAGCCGGCGGTAATCTGTGCCACAGACAGGTATCTGCCGGCTGTTTTTATATACTTATTTTTTGCTTGTAAAATATCGGGTTATGGGGTATCATAGTTATAATTGTTACAGATAATGATGTTTAAAAAATTATATGATGGAAGGGATGAGACATATGGAGATTAACCCTATATTCTGGCTCATACTGCTGATCATATTTATCGTGTTTGAACTGATTACTCTCGGCCTTACAACGATATGGTTTGCCGGAGGAGCACTTGTGGCATATATTCTCAGTGTAGCCGGGATAAATGAGATAATACAGATAATCATATTTTTTGTTGTGTCATTTGCACTTCTTATATTTACGAGACCGTTGGCACAGAAATATGTAAATAAAAATGCGACAAAGACCAACATTGAAGCCGCTGTGGGTAAGACTGCCAAAGTTATAGAGAGAATCGATAATATAAACGGCACCGGTAAGGCAGTCATGGACGGTGAAGAGTGGATGGCACGTACCGAGAATGATGATGAGATAATAGAAGTCGGAGAGCTTGTTACGGTCATAGAAGTAAAAGGTGTAAAAATTATGGTTAAAAAGAAGGAGAATGAGTGATGGGAAACGGTTTTATAGGTTTTATTATTATAATAGCGGTTATATTGGCAATATGTGTTTCGTGCATTAAGATAGTACCGCAGGCACAGGCTTTTGTAATAGAGAGGCTTGGAGGATATAAGTCAACATGGTCTGTAGGTCTTCATTTTAAAGTACCTTTTATTGACAGGGTTGCCAGAAGAGTTCCTCTTAAGGAGCAGGTAGTGGACTTCCCACCGCAGTCAGTTATCACTAAGGATAATGTTACAATGCAGATAGATACAGTCATTTATTTTCAGATTACGGACCCTAAGCTTTATTCATATGGTGTTGAAAATCCGATAATGGCTATTGAAAATCTTACAGCTACAACCCTCAGAAATATAATCGGTGATCTTGAACTTGATGAAACACTTACTTCAAGAGAAACGATAAATGGAAGTATGAGAGATTTGCTTGATGTGGCAACAGACCCATGGGGAATAAAGGTAAAACGAGTTGAGGTTAAAAACATTATTCCTCCGGCAGCCATAAGAGATGCCATGGAAAAACAGATGAAGGCAGAACGTGAAAGACGTGAGGCAATACTTAAAGCAGAGGGTGAGAAGAAATCAACCATCCTTGTGGCAGAAGGTAATAAGGCATCGGCAATTCTTGATGCTGAGGCAGAGAAAGAGGCAGCCATACTCAGGGCTGAAGCTAAGAAAGAGGCAATGATACGTGAAGCAGAAGGTCAGGCACAGGCAATACGTGCAGTTCAGCAGGCTAATGCAGAAGGAATAAGATATATAAAGGAAGCCGGTGCTGATGATACGGTTATACAGTTAAAGAGTCTTGAGGCATTTGCAAAAGCAGCTGATGGCCAGGCAACAAAGATAATCATACCTTCAGATATTCAGGGAATTGCCGGAACTGTTAAAGCAGTTACAGAGGTAATAAAAGATAATTAATATTATGAATATAAACCGGACGGGGCAACCTGTCCGGATTTTGCATAAAAATATATTTTGGAATGGAGATAGTATGAAATATCACGCTGATGCATGATATTTCATACGGCTAATTGTGCCGCAGGCGTCGCAATTAGCTTTTTATCGCAGAGCAAAATTTAAGATTTTGCTCGCGATTCTTCCGACGCATAGCGTCTGCAGAATGGAGATTGTATAAAAATGAAAAGAATGGATTTGACAGGAAGAAACTTTTTAACACTTAAAGATTTTACGACAGAAGAGATAGAGTATATGATTGACCTTGCTGCAGAGCTTAAGGACAAGAAAAAGAACGGTGTAATGATGGACAAGTACCGTGATAAAAATATCGCACTTATATTTGAAAAAACAAGTACAAGAACAAGATGTTCATTTGAGGTTGCAGCCCATGACCTTGGAATGGGTTCGACATATCTTGATCCTTCAGGCTCACAGATTGGTAAAAAAGAAAGTATTGCAGATACAGCAAGAGTACTTGGCAGAATGTTTGACGGTATAGAATACAGAGGTTTTGAGCAGTCTATAGTAGAAGAACTTGCCAAATATGCAGGTGTTCCTGTATGGAACGGACTTACAAATGAATATCACCCGACACAGATGCTTGCAGATATGCTCACCATAAGAGAGCATTTAGGTGAACTTAAGGGACTCAAGCTTGTATACATGGGTGATGCAAGATACAATATGGGTAATTCGCTTATGATAGCATGTGCAAAACTCGGTATGCATTTCGTAGCATGCTCTTCAAAGGAATATTTCCCAAATGAAGAACTTGTAAATGAGTGCAAAGAATTTGCGAAGGCAACAGGCGCAACTATAACTCTTACAGAAGACGTTATGGAAGGAACTAAGGATGCGGATGTAATATATACTGATGTGTGGGTATCTATGGGAGAGCCTGAGGAAGTATGGGCACAGAGAATCAAATCTCTTCTTCCGTATCAGGTTAATAAGAAAGTTATGGATAATGCAAAAGATACGGCAATATTTATGCACTGTCTCCCTGCATTCCATGATCATAAGACAAAGATAGGAAAAGAAGTCGGTGAGAAATTCGGACTTGATGCGCTTGAAGTAACGGATGAAGTATTTGAGTCAGCACAGTCAGTTGTATTTGATGAGGCAGAGAACCGTATGCATACTATAAAAGCTGTTATGGTGGCAACACTCGGAGAGCGATAAGACGATATGTAAATGGAGCAGAGCGTCTACGGAATAGGAGGTAGTAATGAAGTCCGGAAGAAGATATGGCACGATTGCCAATGTCCTTGACATTGTTAATATAATAATTGCAATGCTTATTGTTGTATGTACGGTGTTTTTGTTTGTGGATCTTAAGGAAAACGAAAAGCTGTTTACTGTTGTATTTTTACTTGCGACGGTTATGAATGTGGACATGGCTGTTAAATATTATAAAAGAGTTGATATTCCGAGAACTGTTGCATTGTCTTTATTTGCATTGCTGCTTTTAGTTTTATCGGTTTTAAGTTTTGTAACTTTGTGGATATAGTTAAACGTCCATTGAACAGAAATGAGGATTAGTATGAAAAATATGCTCGATAGCATATTTTTCATACGGTTATTTGTTTCGGAGCGAAAACAAATAACCATTTATTGCAGAAGAAAAATCGCCTTCGCGAATTTTTCTTCGCGTCTTCGCGATAAAATCGCTCAGAAATGAGGATATCATGTTATCTGAGGAAAATATTAGAAGTAAAATGAAGACCGCAAGATGCGGAAGTAATGTTGTGTATCTGTATGAGACAGGCTCAACAAATGATTATGCTAAATCGATTGCACATGAGGCACAGGATGGAACACTGGTGGTTGCCGACTGTCAGGTAAGCGGAAAGGGCCGGCTTGGAAGAAACTGGAACTCGCCTCATGGCGTAGGAATATTTATGTCACTCATCTTGAAGGATGGACTTAAGGCTGATAAAGCGCCCATGATTACCATAGTAGCTGCCATGGCTGTAATGAAAGCGTTAGACAGACAGTGTGATAACAGTACGGATGTAAGTATAAAATGGCCGAATGATATAGTGATAAACGGTAAGAAGGTCTGTGGTATTCTTACGGAAATGAAGACAGTGGGCGACAGTTCACAGTATGTTGTTGTAGGAATAGGAATAAATGTAAATAATGAAAGTTTTGCAGATGATATAAGCCGTGTTGCCACATCGATGTACATAGAAGAAGGCAAAAGGTTTGACAGGTCAGATATAGTCTGTGATGTTATGGAAGAATTTGAAAAATATTATGGAATGTTTCTTGAAAATGAAAATCTTTCTTCTATAAAAGAGGAATATAACAGCCGGCTGGTAAACATGAATAATGAAGTGGAGATAATAAGACAGGATGGAAACTACAGGGCACAGTCACTAGGAATGGATGAAGATGGAGGACTGATAGTGCGCAGACAGGATGGAAGTCTTGAGACCGTGGTTTCGGGAGAAGTTTCAGTAAGAGGAGTTTACGGGTATGTGTGATGAGAAAAAAATATTGTGTGGAGCCAACTCATATGAGCAGAAATATTATCTGAATGATGAATTTTCAAAGCTCCCGGAAAGTATAAGAAATGAATTGCAGATAATGTGTGTGGTATTTACCGAAGAAATAGGAGGAATCATTATTCTCCAGTTTGATTCTGAGGGAAATCTGGAAATAGATGTGCAGTCAGATGAAGCGGATTATCTGTTTGACGAGATAGGATGCGGGCTAAAGATAAAGCAGATGCAGCAGGAAAAACGTGATTTATTTGAGGCATTGGAAATGTATTACAAAGTGTTTTTCCTTGGAATGGAGGTAAAAGAATAGTGTTACTTGTTATTGATATTGGAAATACAAATGTTACATTTGGTGTATTTGAAAAAAAAGAGATAAAGACTACTTTCAGAATAACCACAAAAATATCAAGAACCTCAGATGAGTACGGATTGCTTATATGTGATCTGCTTCTGAAAAAATCTATAGATATTGATGATATTGAAGATATTATAATATCGTCAGTTGTTCCGAATGTTATGCACTCGTTTCAGAATGGTATAATTAAGTATTTAAATAAAAAACCTATAGTGGTAGAACCGGGAACAAAGACCGGCATAAAGATTACCCTTACCAATCCGAGGGAAGTGGGAGCAGACAGAATAGTTGATGCTGTAGGAGCATATTTTATATATGGGGGTCCTGTACTTGTTATCGATTATGGAACGGCTACCACATATGACTATATTTCAGGAGACGGAGCATTTTCAGCAGGAGTTATCACGACTGGTATACGAAGTTCAGCGAAAGAGTTGTCACAGGACGCAGCAAAACTTCCTGAGATAGAGATAAAGAGACCGGATACGATCCTTGCAAAAGATACGATAAGAAGTATGCAGGCCGGATTGTTCTATGGTTATGTCGGACAGACTGAATACATAATAGATAAGTTCAAGGAAGAAACCGGCATTTCTGATATGAAGGTTGTGGCCACAGGAGGACTCGGCAAGATTATATCAGAGGCAACCGAAAAGATAGATTATTATGATGCAAATCTTACACTTCACGGACTGAGAATATTATATGAGAAATATAAAAGTGCTTAGGAATATAAAGTTATGAATATAGGAAATGTTAAATTAAAGAATAAACTGGTGCTGGCACCGATGGCGGGTGTGACGGATCTGGCATTCAGAAAGCTTTGCATAGAGGAAGGTGCAGGGATGACCTGTACCGAGATGGTAAGTGCAAAGGCTGTTCTGTATAACAATAAAAATACAGATATACTGTTGGAGACATTTCCACAGGAGCATCCGTCGGCATTGCAGATGTTTGGCTCAGATCCGGATATTATGGCTGAGATAGGTGCGAGGCTGGCTGATGAATATCCATTTGATATTATTGATGTCAATATGGGCTGTCCGGTACCTAAAATCGTGAATAACGGTGAAGGCTCGGCTCTTATGAAAAATCCTGAACTTGTTGAAAAAATCCTTACGGCGATGGTGAAGAAAATATCAAAACCCGTAACGGTAAAAATCAGAAAAGGATTTAATGATGAGATGGTAAATGCCGTTGAGATAGCTAAAATCGCTGAGAGCTGTGGCGTGGCTGCAGTAGCGGTTCACGGAAGGACGAGAGAACAGTATTATGCCGGTGAGGCAGACTGGGATATAATCCGAAGAGTGAAAGAGGCAGTCAGTATTCCGGTGGTGGGAAACGGAGATGTTACTTCACCGCAGGATGCGGCAAGGATGCTTGATGAAACCGGATGTGATGCCGTGATGATAGGAAGGACTGTGAGAGGCAATCCGTGGTTATTCAGGCAGATAAATGCATACCTTGAAACGGGAGAACTCATAAATAAACCATCCGGTGAGGAAATCGGCAAAATGATATTACGCCACGGAAAAATGTCTGTGGAACTTAAGGGTGAATATACAGGTATAAGAGAGATGCGCAAACATGTGGCATGGTATCTGTATGGTGTACCACATGCCGCATCCCTTAGAAATAAAGTCAATTTTGTAGAGACATATGATGAGCTGGAAGAACTGATAAACTCAGTGCAGTGGAATGGTTGAAATAGTTATGAATAAACGTGCCGACCTTGACATTGGCATGGGTTTAGGATATAATCACAGAATTATGGAAGTTTATATTGAAAGGAATGGGTTAGTGTTATGGCAGAAGCAAAGAAAAATATTATGACTTTTGAGGGTCTGAAAAAGCTTGAAAATGAACTTGAAGATTTAAAGGTAGTTAAACGTAAAGAGGTTGCACAGAAAATTAAGGAAGCGCGTGAGCAGGGAGATTTATCAGAGAATGCTGAGTATGATGCAGCCAAAGATGAGCAGAGAGATATAGAGTTAAGAATAGAAGAGTTAGAGAAAATTCTTAAAAATGCAGAAGTAGTAGATGAAACAGAGGTTGACCTTGAGAAAATAAATGTAGGATGTCTTGTTAAGGTATATGATGAAGAATTTGATGAGGAGCTTGAATTTAAACTTGTCGGTTCTACAGAGGCAAACAGTCTTGAACATAAAATATCTAATGAGTCACCTGTAGGTCAGGCACTTATCGGACGTAAGGTCGGAGAAAAAGTAGAAGTAGAGACACAGGCAGGAATCATGGTTTACAAGATTCTTGATATACAGAGAGCGAAATAAGGAGTGAAAGAAAGTGGCAAAACAGCAGAATAACGGCGGACAGGAACAGGATATAAATGCATTATTAAAGGTTAGAAGAGAAAAACTCCAGACATTGCAGGAGAATGGAAAGAATCCTTTCGAAATAATGAAGTACGATGTGACACATCACAGTGCAGATGCTAAGGAAAATTTTGAGGAGCTTGAAGGAAAAAATGTAAGCATTGCCGGACGTATAATGTCAAAGCGTGTAATGGGTAAAGCTTCATTTTGTAATGTTCATGATCTTAAAGGAAATATCCAGTCATACGTTGCAAGAGACAGTATAGGTGAAGAACCATATGCTGATTTTAAGAAATATGACATTGGTGATATAGTAGGTATCAAAGGTGAAGTATTTAAGACTAAGACAGGTGAAATCTCTATACATGCAAGTGAGATTACATTACTTTCAAAGAGTCTCCAGATACTTCCTGAGAAGTTCCACGGTCTCACAAACACAGACCTCAGATATCGTCAGAGATATGTGGACCTTATCATGAATGAGGAAACAAAGGACACATTTATTAAGCGTTCTAAGATAATAAGCAGCATCCGTAAATATCTTGACAGTCAGGGATTTATGGAAGTAGAGACACCTATGCTGGTAGCAAATGCAGGTGGTGCGGCAGCAAGACCGTTTGAGACACATTTCAATGCTCTTGATGAGGATTTGAATCTTCGTATATCACTTGAGCTTTATCTCAAGAGACTTATTGTAGGCGGACTTGAGAGAGTATACGAAATCGGACGTGTATTCCGTAATGAAGGTGTTGATACAAGACATAATCCGGAGTTCACACTTATGGAATTATATCAGGCATATACAGACTACAACGGTATGATGGACCTTACAGAGAATCTGTACCGTCATGTAGCACAGGAAGTTCTTGGTACTACTAAGATTGTGTACAAGGGAATAGAGATGGATCTTGGAAAACCTTTCGAGAGAATCACTATGGTAGATGCTGTTAAGAAATATGCAGGAGTAGACTTTAATGAGATAAAGACACTTGATGAAGCAAGAGCAGCAGCTAAGGAAAAAGGTGTTGAGTTCGAGGAAAGACATAAGAAAGGTGATATCTTAAATCTGTTCTTTGAGCAGTTTGTAGAAGAGCATCTTATCCAGCCTACATTCCTTATGGATCATCCGGTGGAAATATCTCCGCTTACAAAGAAAAAACCTGAGAATCCGGAATATACAGAGCGTTTCGAGTTCTTCATGAACGGCTGGGAAATGGCTAATGCATATTCAGAGTTAAATGATCCTATTGATCAGAGAGAAAGATTTAAGGCACAGGAAGAGTTATTCGCACAGGGAGATGAAGAGGCGAACCATACTGATGAAGATTTCTTAAATGCTCTTGAAATAGGTATGCCACCTACAGGAGGAATTGGTTTTGGAATCGACAGAATGGTTATGTTGCTTACAGATTCACCTGCAATAAGAGATGTTTTACTTTTCCCGACGATGAAGTCGTTAGATAAGTAAAAAGCCAGGAAAATCAAGGGTTTCGGAGTTTCGCGTGGTTAAAAAAACGGTTGGTCAGGGTGATTTGACGTGATTTGACCAAGTTTTGACCAAGATTTGGCATAGTCAAAAAAAGCTTGAGATACGTTGGTACAGATTGCTTAGTCTGAAAATTAAAGATTTGTGTTACTTAGAGGACATTTTCTAAAGAAATTTAGAAGATGTCCTCTTTTGCGTTATAGGATCAATTAAGACTGATGGAAGGAGAATAACATGGAACACACAAAAGCATATCAGGAATATAAGAAAAACGGTAATACAAAGTTTGTAAGATATAGCGAAGGAGCTGAAATGTATCATATGAGCGTATCAAAATTTATGCAGATGGCAAAGGATGCAAAAGCAGTGTATAAGCTAGGTCAACTTGTCCTTGTGAATTTAACAATATTTGATGAATACATAGAGACATTTCATATAGTAGATGATGAGTTTTATAAGTAGTCCAGCTAATAAATGTCAATAGCAAAATGAAAAAAATATTGTGTTTTTTCTGCCTAAAAAAGGGTGCACTTATCCCTTGGTGAAAATATCTTGTTTTAATAAAGATATAGATTCGGGTAATTCAGTATTTTATGCAGCTTCG